>JACDGG010000070.1 GCA_013815355.1 Solirubrobacterales bacterium | reverse complement strand
GCCCAGGCGTGTGGTGTTGCGCGTCGCGAGGCTGACCGCGCCCTGCGCCGCGACCGGCGCGGCCCTGCCGAGCGGCTCACCGCCCGCACTCGTGAGGTTGCGGTTGCCCTTGCCGCAGCCGGCGAAGAGCAGCACGCCGCAGAGCATGGCCAGCGACGTGCCGAGGCGGTCGATGCGCATCGGCGGGGACACTAGCGGCCGCGCCGGAGCGGACTTCGCGCGTGCACGTCGAAAAGGCCCGTGTTTGCAGGGCGTCGAGTGCGAGGGGAGGTGCATGCGGTGCAAGCGTCATTGCAGTTTGCTAGCGTGCCCACGCGAACGCCGAGTCTCTGACAAGAGGTCAGGGAACGGGGGACCCAAGTTGTTGGGGCGAATCCCGCGGTTTGACCGCGAGAAGCGCAGGCTCTTTCAGCGCTAGCCCGTCAGCTAACCCCGCAGGCCGACGAAAGAGGTTGTTGCTTTGCGGTTTCGTACCCTTTACGCAGTCATCTGCAGTTCGACGATCGCGGTGATCGGAGCGCCCAGCGCCCTCGCCGCCAGCACCGGCGGAGCATCCGCCGTCGCGGGCACCACCACCACCAAGAGTCAAACCCCGGCAGCGCCGCTGCATCTCTCGCCGGTCACGGCTCACTCACAGAACCTCGCCTACCACGGCCCGGTCTTCATGAAGACCGCCACCGGCGAAGTCGTGCCCTACCAGCCCGTGGCGAGCGCCGGACAGGTCGAGGACGCGACAGGCGGAAGCGTCGTCGGGGTCGTGACGCCGGCGAAGCCGCAGCTGCTCGTGCCGGGCAGCCGCGCGCGCTACGTCGCCGGGCTCGCGGCCGCGCCGATGTCCGCGCCTGCCTCGGTGCAGACGATGATCTGGGCAGGCAATCAGATCATCGGGCTGCCCTACATCTGGGGCGGCGGCCACGCGTCCTTCACCGCGCCTGGATATGACTGCTCCGGCACCGTGTCCTTCGCCCTGCATGGGGCGAGCCTGCTCAGCACTCCCGAGGACTCCTCGGAATTCATGCAGTGGGGCTCGCACGGTGCCGGGCGCTGGGTGACGGTCTTCTCCAACGCCGGGCACGCGTACATGACGGTCGCAGGCCTGCGACTGGACACGAGCGCGGCCGATGACCCCTCCAACCAGCAGGGCCCACGGTGGCGCCCGCTGCGGCAGGGCAACGGCGGCTACGCGGTGCGCCACCCCCTCGGGTTCTGAGCGCGCGGGTCGGCTAGGCTAGGAGGCGTGGGCCGACGTCCGTCGGCCGCCTCTTGGAAACGCAATAGGAGGATCAGATGGCCGGCCTCACCGGGCGCATGTCTACAGTCGTGAAGGCGAAGGTCTCCAAACTTCTGGACCGCGCCGAAGACCCCGGCGAGACGCTCGACTACAGCTACCAGAAGCAGGTCGAACAGCTGCAGAACGTCAAGAAGGGCATCGCGGATGTGGTCACCGCGAAGAAGCGCCTGCAGATGCAGGAAAGCTCGCTGCAGCAGAACGTGGTCAAGCTCGACACCCAGGCCCGCCAGGCGCTCGCCTCGGGGCACGAGGATCTCGCGCGCACGGCGCTTGAACGCAAGAACGTCGCCCAGACCGAGCTGCAGTCGCTCGACGGGCAGGTGCACGAACTCGAGGATCAGCAGCAGAAGCTGATCGACTCCGAGCAGAAACTTCGCGCCAAGATCGAAGCCTTCCGGACCAAGAAGGAGGTCATCAAGGCCCAGTACTCGGCGGCCGAGGCGCAGGTGCGGATCTCAGAGGCCGCGACCGGCGTCGGAGAGCAGATGGCCGACGTCGGCCTTGCGATGCAGCGCGCCGTGGACAAGACCGAAAACATGCGCGCGCGCGCCGACGCGGTCTCAGAGCTCGAGGCCGCCGGCACCTTCGACGACGTGACGCAGCTCGGCTCCGGCGAAGACGACATCGACCGCCAGCTCAAGCAGCTCTCGAGCCAGCCCGCGGTGGACGATGAGCTGAGCAAGATGAAGGCCGAACTTGGAGCCGGATCGACGCCCGAGGCGCCGCAGATCTCCGCCGGCGAGGGCAGCCAGCCGAGCGAGAGCGGCCAGGCATGATCGTCCGTATCTCAGGCGAGGGGCAGTACCGGCTGAAGGACAGCGAGAAGGACCGCCTCAACGAGCTCGAGAACGCCGTCGTGGCGATTGTCGAGGGTGGACGCGAGGACGGATTCGCCGAGGCCTATGAGGCGCTGCTCGACTACGTTCGCACTCAGGGCGAGCAGCTCGGCGACGACGATCTTTCGGGCTCCGATGTGATCATCCCGCCGCCCGACATCTCCTTCGCGGAGGCTGGCAAGGACTTCACGGGCGAGGGCTTGATTCCCGACTAGTCCGACGGGCGGCGCTCGCCGCGTCCGCGGGGCTCAGATCGGGATGCCCCACAGCGGGAACCAGCGCTCGATTTCCGGCTCCATTGGCAGTTCGGAGGACATCTGGGCCTTGATCTGCAGCTCGCGCTCGGTCGAGCGCTGCTGCGGGCCTTCGGGAACGAACGGGTACCAGAAGCCGCGCTTGTAGTTGTAGATGAAGTAGATCCGCCGCTTCTTCGCGTCGGCGAAGGCGAACACGGCGCACAGCAGCCGCTCGCCGTGCCCGGCGGTCTCGATCGAGCTCGACACGGCGTTGATCCCCACGGTCAGGTCTTCGACGCTCGGCGCGCCGTCGGGGTTGTGCAGCACCATCCAGCGGTAGCCGTAGCTGTCGTCTTCGCTTGAGACCTTCGTCGCGCTCTCACCGCCGGTCGCCGTGACGACTTCTTCCATCTCCTTGATCGTCGCTTCGAACTCGCTCGTGGCGAGCGCCTGGAAGACGATCGCCGCGCTGCCGGCGGGCTCGATCTGATACTCGGCCTGCAGCGTCACATAGGCGGTGGAGATCGCGAACAGCCGGTCGGGCGCGGGTCCCTTGACCTGGTGGCGCCCCGTGAGGATGTCGCGCAGGCCCAACTTAGGCGGTGCCCTGGAGCTGGGCCTCCAGCCGCTCCAGCGCCGCCAGGCGCTGCTCCAGCGGCGGGTGGTCGGCGAAGATGTTCATCAGCGACTTCTTCGCGCGTGCGGGGATGATGAAGAAGGCGCTCATCCCCTCTGCGCGGCGCAGATCCTGGGTCGGCACGCGCTCGATCGTGCCGCTGATCTTCAACAGCGCCGAGGCCAGCGCGCTCGGGCGGCCGGTCAGCACCGCCGAGCCGCGGTCGGCGGCGAACTCGCGGTAGCGCGAGAGCGCCCGCAGAAGCAGGAATGACACGGCGTAGACGAGCACCGAGACGAAGACCACAATCATGATGTCGCGCTCGCCTTCTTCGTCTGAGCCGTAACCGCCACCGAAGAACAGCGCGAACTGGGCGATCGTGGAGGCGAGCGTCGCGAAGAAGCTCGCCAGCGTCATCACCATCACGTCGCGGTTGATCACATGCGTGAGCTCGTGCGCCATAACGCCTTCGAGCTCAGCCGGGGAGAGCAGCTCGAGGATGCCCCTGGTGGCGCACACGGTCGTCGCCTTCCTGGAGCGGCCCATCGCGCAGGCATTCGGCATCGAGGTCTCGATCACGCCTACTTTCGGCTTGGGCAGGTCGGCCTGTACGCACAGTCGCTCGATGATCCCGTGCAGCTCGGGCTCTTCGGCGGGCGAGACCTCTTTGACGCCGATCGTGGCCAGGGCGATCTTGTCCGAGGCGAAGAACTGCACGAGCAGCAGCACGACGGCGAAGATCACGATCAGCCCCGCGCCTGCGCCCGCGGCGAACAGCACGCCGACGAAGATCGCATAGACCAGGCCGAGCAGGAACAGCGTGAAGATCATGCGCGCTTGAAGCGCCGTGTCTTTTCCGAAGCTTGACGGTCTCGAGGACATCGCTCGCGGATTGTCGCAGACAGAGATAGCGGTGCCCTAAAGTGCCCGCGAGCGACCGATGCCCGCAGCCCTAACGCCATGAAGCCCGAAATCCACCTGCTGGGGATCTCGATCAAGACCTTCGGGGTGATGTTCGCGCTGGGATTCCTCGCCTGCGGCGCGCTCGTGGCGCGGCGGCTGCGCGAGCTGGGGCGTCCGGCGGACTGGGCCTATGAGATCGTGTTCGCGGCGCTGATTGGGGGCATCGTCGGCGCGCGCGGCTACTTCCTGATCGAAAACTTCGACGAAGTCAAACACGACCTGCTGGGCAGCATCTTCTCGGGGTCGGGGCTCGTCTGGTACGGCGGTGCGATCGGCGGTGCGATCGGGGTGATCGGCTGGATGCGCTGGCGCGGAGTGCTCGAACTGCGCATGCTCGACATGTGCGCGACCGCGCTCGCCCTCGGCTACGCAATCGGCCGCATCGGCTGCCAGGTCTCCGGCGACGGCGACTACGGCATCCGCTCGAACCTGCCCTGGGCGATGGGCTATCCGCACGGCACCGTGCCGACGCCGCCCGGCGTGCGCGTCCAGCCCACGCCGATCTATGAGACGCTCGCCATGTGCCTGCTCGCCTACGCGCTCTGGAAGCTCCGCGATCGCGTGCGACCGGGCGTCGTGTTCGCGCTCTATCTGATCGGCAGCGGGCTCGAGCGCTTCCTCGTCGAGTTCGTGCGTCGCAACAGCGACGTCTTCATCGGGCTCACGCCGCCGCAGCTCGAGAGCGTCGGGCTGTGCGTGATCGGTCTCTGCTGGCTGGCCCTGCTCGTGAGTCGCGGCGGCACCGCCGCGCTGCGTCCGAGCACGGCCTGAAGCGGCCATCCGACGGGCTCGCAGGCCGGCACGCGATAATCAGCGGCGATGGTGAGCAGCACGACTCTCTCGCGGGCGTTCCCGCTCTCGAGCCGCCTCGACGAGCGCGGGCGCCTGGAGGTGGGCGGCTGCGACACGATCGAGCTCGCTCGCGAGTTCGGCACGCCCGCCTATGTCGTCGCCGAGGAGGACCTCACGAGCCGTGCTCGCGCCTTTCTGGACGCGGGCCGCGACAGCGCCCGGGAGGAGCTTCAGGTGGTGTTCGCGTCGAAGGCTTTTCCGTGCACAGCCGTGCTCGAGTGCTTCGCCCGCGAGGGTCTGTGGTGCGACGTGGCCTCCGGCGGCGAGCTGCACCTAGCGCTGAACGCCGGATTCGCGCCGGAGCGGATCGTGATGCACGGCAACGCCAAGTCCGAGACGGAGCTGCGGATGGCGCTCGGCCGCGGCGTGGGGCAGCTCGTGCTCGACAACTTCGACGAGATCGAGCGGATCGAGCGGCTGATCGGCGAGGGCGCCCTGGGCGCTCGCGGGCGCCAGAGCGTGCTCGTGAGGGTGACGCCCGACGTGCGCGGCGAGACACACGAGAAGATCTCAACCGGCCAGGCCGACTCCAAGTTCGGCTTTGCGATGGCCGATGCCCCGGAGGCGATCGCCCGGGCGCGCAGCGTCGAGGGTCTCGAGCTCGAGGGACTGCACGCGCACATCGGCTCCCAGCTCCTGAGCCTCGAGCCCTTCAGGCGCGCCGCCGCCGAGCTCGCGAGCCTCGGGGACTTCGCCGTCCTCGACCTCGGCGGCGGGCTGGGCGTGTCCTATACCCAGGAGCAGCCCGCGCCGCCTTCGATCGAGGAGTACGTGGGCGCGATCTTGGACGCCGTGGCTGAGGCCGGGATCGCCGCGCAGACCCGCCTGATGATCGAGCCAGGGCGCTCGCTGTGCGCGAATGCGGCGGTCACGCTCTACACCGTCGAGAGCGTCAAGCAGAACGTCTCGCGCTGGGTGGCGGTCGACGGCGGCATGTCGGACAACATGCGTCCGATGCTCTACGGATCCGTCTATGAAGCCCATGTGGCCGACCGCTTCGGCGGTCGCACCCCGTGCGTGCTGGCGGGCAAGCACTGCGAGTCCGGCGATGTGATCGTGCGCGCCGCGCAGCTCGACGATCCTCGCGCGGGCGATGTGATCGTCACGCCTGCCACCGGCGCCTACGGCTACGCGATGGCCAACAACTACAACGGCGTGCCGCGCCCGCCGGTGATCTTCTGCCGCGACGGCGAGGCGCGCGTGGTCGTCAGGCGCGAGAGCCTCGAGGAGCTGACGGCGCGCGACGTGAGCTCGGTGGAGGCTGGGCGATGAGCGAGCCGGCGCAGCCGTTCAAGGTCGGCCTGCTGGGCTTCGGCACCGTCGGCGCGGCCTTCGCCGAGCTGCTCGAGGAGCGCGCAGATGAGATCCAGCGCTTCAACGGCCGCCGGCCCACGCTCGGCGGCGTGCTGACGCGCAGCCGCGGCGACTTCGCGGAGATCCTCGAGGAGGCCGATCTGATCGTCGAGGTGATGGGCGGGATCGAGCCCGCCCGCGAGTATCTGCTGCAGGCGATGCGCGCCGGCAAGCACGTCGTGACCGCCAACAAGCAGCTGCTCTCACAGCACGGAGAGGAGCTGTTCGAGACGGCGCGCGAACACGACGTGAGGCTGCGCTTCGAGGCGGCCGTCGCGGGTACGGTGCCGGTCGTGCGCGTGCTCGAGGAGTCGCTCTCGGCGACTCCGATCGAGCGCATCCACGGGATCGTCAACGGCACGACCAACTACATCCTCACCGAGATGACGCGCGGCTCAAGCTACGAGGAGGCGCTCGCCGACGCGCAGCGCTCGGGCTACGCCGAGGCAGACCCGAGCGATGACGTCAGCGGCCGCGACGCCGCCGCGAAGATGGCGATCCTCGCGCGCCTGGCCTTCGGTACGCCCGTGCATCTCGATCAGGTGCAGTACGAGGGCATCGAGCACCTGCACCGCGACGACCTCGAGTACGCACGCGAGTTCGGCCTCGGCCTGAAGCTGATCGGCACCGCCGAGCGCCGCCGCGGCGGGCTGTCGGTGAGCGTGCACCCGACGTTCCTCTACTCCGGCCATCCGCTCGCGGCCATCAACGGCTCCTTCAACGCCGTCACGGTCGAGTCCGAGACGATCACCGAGATCACGCTCTCCGGGCCGGGCGCCGGCGGGCGCCAGACCGCGAGCGCCGTGCTTGGAGACGTCGTGAGCGTCATGACCGGCGGCGCGCGACCGCCGGCGCCGCCGCTGCCGCTGGAGCTCGTGCAGGATGTCGAGAGCGCCTACTACCTGCACCTCGACGTGGTTGATCGCCCCGGCGTGCTCGCGTCGGTGACGAAGGTGCTCGGTGAGCACGGGGTCTCGATCAAGTCCGTCGTGCAGCGCGGCATGGGCGAAAACGCGCGCCTGGTGATGGTCACCCACCCGGTCATCGACTCGAGCCTGCGCACGGCGGTGGCGCGGGTCGGCGAGTTCGACTTCGTCAGCTCGACCCCGAGAACGATCCGCGTGATCGAAGAGGAGTTCGTATGAAAGAGCCGGCCCCCGTGCCCCTGCCGCGGGTCGAAGGAGCCGCGTTCTCGGGCGTGCACGTTCCGCTGATCGAGCGTTACTACGAGCGCCTGCCATTCGAGCCGGGGGACAAGCTCGTCAGCCTGCAGGAGGGCTCGACGCCGCTGCTGCGCGCGCCGGTCCTATCCGAGATGGTCGGCGCGACCGTGCGCCTGAAGCTCGAGGGCGCAAACCCGACGGGCTCCTTCAAGGATCGCGGCATGACCTGCGCGGTCTCGGCCGCGGTGCGCGAGGGGGCCAAGGCCGTGATCTGCGCCTCGACCGGCAACACCGCCGCGAGCGCAGCCGCGTATGCGGCGCGCGCCGGGATCACGTGCGCGGTGATCGTCCCGGAGGGGAAGATCGCGGCGGGCAAGATGGCCCAGACGCTCGTGCACGGCGCGCGCGTGATCTCGCTGCAGGGCAACTTCGACCAGGCTCTGACGCTCGTGCGCGAGCTGACGGCCACGCACCCGATCGCGCTCGTGAACTCGGTCAACGAGTTCCGCATCGAAGGCCAGAAGACGGCCGCCTTCGAGATCCACGAGGGGCTGGAGGGCGGCTGTGAAGCGCTCTGCATCCCGGTCGGCAACGCCGGCAACATCACCTCCTACTGGCGTGGCTTTCGCGAGCTGGGCGCGAGCCCGAAGATGTTCGGCTTCCAGGCCGAGGGCGCGGCCCCGCTGGTCGAGGGCAAGGTGATCGAGCACCCCGAAACGGTCGCCAGCGCGATCCGGATTGGGAACCCCGTGCGCTGGGAGGACGCGATGGCCGCGGCAACCGATTCGCGCGGCGCGATCCGCGTCCTCAGCGACAAGGAGATCCTCCACGCCTATCGCCTGCTGGCCTCGCGCGAAGGCATGTTCTGCGAGCCCGCCTCGGCGGCGTCGGTCGCCGGCCTGCTCAAGTACGGCGCCGACGGCGCAGAGCAGGTCGTCTGCGTGCTGACGGGCCGCGGCCTGAAGGACCCCGAGACGGCGATGGCCAACAACGACGGCAAGATCATCCAGTGCGCCGTTGACATGGCGAGGATCGAGGAAGCGGTGCTGGGTGACCCGTAGGCGCCTCGTGCGGGTGCCCGCATCCTCTGCGAACCTGGGGCCCGGATTCGATTGCATGGCGGCGGCGCTGGCGCTGCAGCTGGAAGTCGAGGTGCAGGAGACCGGCGAGTTCGCCGTCGAGACCGATCTGGCCGTGGCGCGTGGACGGGAGAACCTCCTCGTGCGCGCGTTCGAGCGGCTGCACTCCGCCGACGGATTCACGTTTCGCATCCGCTCGGAGATACCGCTCTCCGGAGGCCTCGGCTCGAGCGCCGCGGCGATCGTCGCGGGGATGATGGCGGCCGATCACATCTTCGAGCTCGACGCCGACCTGCTCGCCGAGGCGAGCGCGATGGAGGGGCACCCCGACAACGTGACGGCGGCCCTGCACGGGGGCTTCGTGCTGTGCGCCGACGGGCAGGCGACACGGCTTGACCCGCCTACGGGCCTGGAGGCGCTCGCGGTCGTTCCCGCCGAGCCCGTGCGCACGCGCGCGGCGCGCGCGGCGCTCCCCGATCAGGTGCCGATGGCCGAGGCCGTCTTCAACGTCGCCCACGGCGCGCTGCTGATGCTGGGCCTGGCTCGCGGCGACTGGGACCTGCTGGCGCGCGGGCTGCACGACCGCCTGCACGAAGAGCGTCGCTCGCATCTGTTCCCGCGCTCCTACGAGCTGGCGGCGCGTGCTCGCGAGCTTGGCGCGCTCGGAGCGACGATCTCAGGCGCCGGTCCGACGGTGCTGGTGTGGTGCTTCTACGAGCAGACCGGCGCCGTCGCGGAGGCTCTGAGCGCTGAGATCGAGGGCTGGGCGACGCTTCTGCGGGCCTCCTTCGAGCCGCAGGGCGCCTACGTGGTCGAGCTCTGAGCGAGCTGCTTCAGGCGCTTGCGGGCCGCGCCGAGGCCGGAGAGGCGGGCGAGCACTTCGTCGGCGAGCGCGAGGTAGTCGGCTCCGAGGTCGGGGCGATGATCGAGGATCGAGCGCGCCCGCTCGGCGGACTCCGCGTAGGCGATCGAGGCCCGGATCACGGTCTCAAAGACCGCCTCGCCGAAGCGCTCCTGCAGTGAGGCGAGCGCCTCGCGGGAGTGCACGGTGCGGATGTCGGCGAGGTTCAGCAGCACGCCGAGCAGCGTCAGCTCGGGGTTTAGGGTCTCGCGCGCGAGCTCGACGACCTCGATCGCCTGCTCGACGCCCTGCAGCGCGAAGTACTGAGCCTCGGCCGTGATCAGCGCTTGGTCGGCGGCGACGAGCGCGTTGATCGTGAGCAGGCCCAGCGAAGGAGGGCAGTCGATCAGCACGACCTCGTAGTCGCCGGTTGCCTTCGCCAGCGCCCGCTTGAGGGTCATCTCGCGACCCATCTTGCCGCCCAGCATCAGCTCCGCCTCGGCGAGGCTGAGGTTCGCGGGGATGATGTCCTCGTGGATCGCCGCAGCGGCCTTCGCGCGCCCCGAGAGCACGTCTGCGACCGTTGGCTCCACGTCGGTCGGCAGGTCGAAGTAGTCAGACAGATTGCCCTGTGGATCGAGATCCACAGCCAGCGTGCGCACGCCGCAGCGGCGCAGCACGTCGGTTAGCGTGCGTACCGTCGTGGTCTTCCCGGTGCCCCCCTTCTGCGAGAGGACGGCGATCGTGTGGGCCATGGATCGCGATACTACGCGCCGAGGACCGCGCCATGCGCGGCGGTGATGGCTAGCCGGTCTGCTCCTCAGCCGATGGGGTGCAGCTCGTCGCGAGGGGCGTCCTGCGCAGCGGAATCCGACGTCGCGGGGATGCTGAGGAAGCACAGCCGGTATCGCCCGACGATGATCTCATCGCCGTCGGCCAGGGTCCTGCCGTCGACGCGCTCGCCGTTGACGAACACGCCGTTGAGGCTGCGGTCGTCGAGCAGGCGCACGCCATCGGGCTGGCGCACGATGAGTGCGTGGCGGCGCGAGACGGTGGGGTCGTCGAAGCGCAAATCGGCCGCCAGGCTGCGCCCGATGCGGGTCCACTCGCGCGAGAGCGCCACCGTATGCAGCTCGTCGTTCTCTTCGTAGCAGAGGTAGTCGCCGGGCTGCTCGATCTGCTCGCGGGCATGCAGCAGGTGCTCGTCGCGGTTCTCGTCCGCCGGCTCGACCAACGCCGCTCCGGCCTGCCGGCCTGCGAGCCCCGACGCGATGCGCTCGGTGCTGAAGAGCGGCGCTCGAGCGAAGTCGGCGCTGCCGCAGCTCGGGCAGTCGCTGAGCACGTCGGATGAGGAGAGCGCGAGCGTGTATCCGCACTCCCTGCAACGGAAAGACCCTGCACCCACGAAGGTACCTGTCGTAAGTGACTCCATGTCCTGCTCCTCCCTCTCTATTGCTGCTCCCAAGGGGGCGCTCCCTCGCCGGGGGACACTCGTGCCGATCATAACAAGCCTGTCAAACGCAGTACAAATTCCGGATATGAGAATCTGCCAAAGAGCCGGAGTATCGGTCTCTCGCACGCCCGTGCCTCCGTGCAATACCCGGATCGCGTAGCGGCCAAACTCCGCGAGAGCATGGTGATCGAGGCAGGAGCGCGGCGGCGGACGCCGAATCCCGGTGCGACGATGTCCTCCTCCGCCACCCACATCCAGCTGCTCGAGCGAGTGCTGCTGCGACGCGGCCTCGGCGCCCTCGAGGCCGACCGCAGCAGCTGCGCCGATTGCGGGCGTACCCCGCTGACGGGCGAGCACGTGCACCTCTATGGCGCCAAGCAGCAGCGGATGGTCTGCGAGCTGTGCCGTCCCGGACGCCGCGAGAGCCCGTTGGCGAGCGAGATCGTCAGGCACTGCGAGCACGGCCACACCGTGCGCCTGACCGCACGCGCCGCCTAGGCTCCCGCGCGCCGCGACGCTCCTGATCGGACCGCCCGCGCCAACGCCGGCGGCGGCCTCTGCTCAGGCCGGGGTCGGGCACGGAGAATAGACTTGCCCTGTCCATGGACCCCCTCACCGTCTCAATCGTCGTTTCCGCTCCGCGCGAGCAGGTCTTCGACTATCTCCAGGACATCGCCAACCATCCTGAGTTCACCGACCACTATCTCGTCGACTGGCACCTCACCCGCATCGACTCCGTCGGGCGCGGCGCCGGCGCGCGCTTTCGGGTGAAGGCGCCCGGCAACCGCTTCAGCTGGGGCGATGTGACGTTCTCGGAGGTCGAGCGCCCGCACCGGATCGTCGAGGTCGGGCGCATGGGCAAGAACAACCGCATCCGCACGCTGGGCGTCTATGAGCTGGCGGCGGGCAGCGCGGACACCACGCGCGTGCGATTCACGCTGCAGACGATCCCCGTGACGCTGTCGGACAAGCTGATGGAGGGCCTCGGCGCGAAAGGCTGGCTGCGGCGTAAGAACCAGCGCGCGATGCGCCGGCTGCGGAGCATCCTCGAGCGCGGGGAGGGCCGCGGGCCGCGTGTCACGGTCGCCGGCGGATAGACTGCCGCGTCGCATGTTCCTCCGCCCGTGCAAGCTCCCGCTCCTCGCGCTAGCGCTTCTCGCGACGCTGCTGCTGAGCGCCTGCGGGGACTCTCACACCAAAGTCAGCACCGGCACCTATGCCGGCGAGTCCGGGCAGAACGCTCCCTACCTCGACGTCGGCCCGCTGAGCTATGAGGTGCAGCTCTCACGCGAGCTCAATCCGACGAACTCCGAGGACGCCTCCTACCTGCAGGGCCTGAGCACAAGCGAACGCCAGCTCGCGCCGGGCCAGGAGTGGTTCGCGGTGTTCGTACA
Source organism: Solirubrobacterales bacterium (assembly GCA_013815355.1). GTDB lineage: Bacteria > Actinomycetota > Thermoleophilia > Solirubrobacterales > Solirubrobacteraceae > Palsa-744. Next base: position 1,284 of record JACDGG010000070.1, on the reverse strand, counting down.
GGTCTACAACACCTCCGCCGAGCCGCACCCCTCGGCCACGGAACTGACGATCTCAGACACTCAAGGCAACACCTACATCCCCGTCGTGCCCAACCAGACCAACCCGTTCGTCTACCGGCCTGGAGACGTGTCGGGCAAAGGTCAGCTGCCGGTGCCCGACACGACGGCCAACTCGGGCCCGACGCAGGGTGCGCTGCTGCTCTACCGGATTCAGACCGTCTCGCTCGACAACCGCCCGCTCGAGCTGAAGATCGTCGACCCGAGCAACGCGTCGCAGACGGCTTCGGCCGAGCTCGACGTCTAGCGCCCTCAGCGCAGCGCGTGCAGGCCCGCTTCGAGCACCGTCCGGGCCGCCGGCGCGGCCGTGTCGCCGCCGGCGCCGTCTTTGACGAGCATCACGCACACGACGATGCGCGGGTGCAGTGCCGGGGCGAACGCGGCGAACCAGGCATCGGTGTTGCTCGATTCGCTTTCGGCTTGCGCGCAGCTCGGCTTTTCAGCTTCGCCTTCTTGGCCTGAGCTCGTTTCCTGGGTCGCGCTGCACGCGGTCTTCAGTTCCGCGGTGCCGGTCTTGCCGGCCACGGTGACGCCGGGGATCGCCGCCGATGTGCCGGTGCCGTTGCGCACGACGCCCGTCATCAACCGGCGCACCGTCCGCGCAACCGAGGCGCTCGTGACGCGGGCCTCACCGGTGGGGGAGTGCACGGGCACGAAGCTCGCACGCGGGCGTCGCCCGCCGTCGGCGATCGTCGCCGCCACGGTTGCCATCTGCAGCGGCGTCGCCAGCACCTCGCCCTGGCCGATCGCGGTCGAGCCGACGTCGAGTTCGCCCTGGATCGCGGCGGCCGCCGGCAGTGTGCTCGCAGCCGCGCCGGGCAGCCCGGGGGCGTGGTTGAAGCCGAAGCGTTCGGCGAGCGCAACCATGCGTGGTGCTCCGAGTTTGACCCCGAGCGGCGTGAACACCGAGTTGCACGACACCGCGAATGCCAGTTCCAGGCTGCCGCCGCAGTTCTCGCCGTTGGCGTTGTTCAGCTTGACGCCATCGAGCGTCGCGTAGGACGCATAGGGGAAGACGGTGTGGGGGGTGGCGACGTGCGATTCCAGGGCACCCGTGAGCGTGATGATCTTGAAAGTCGACCCCGGCGGCTGGAGGCCTTCAAGGCCGATACCAGCGACCGCGAGCACCTCGCCGGAGGGCGTCAGCGCCACGACCCCGCCGAGGCGTCCGCCGAGCGCGCCCACCGCGGCGCGCTGGACGGCGGGCGAGACCGTCGTGTGCACCGC
>JACDGG010000269.1 GCA_013815355.1 Solirubrobacterales bacterium | reverse complement strand
GCCCCGGGCAGAGCGCACGCTGGAGCGCGCGCTCGGTCGTGCACCACGGCGGACGCCGAGTGTTCTCGGCGCTCGGCTCGCGTGCGGAGCGGCTGCCCGATCCGCTGCAGCGACGACTCTCGCTAGAGGGGCGCGGGCAGGCAACCGCCGCCCAGCGGGCGCCCGCCGCCGAGCCGGCACCCGCGGGCGAGGCGATCCCGGCGCTCCCCGCGAGCGAGCACATCGACCAGATGCTCCCCCGCGACGACTACGACGTGGCCGCGCGGGTCTGGCGCGAGGGCCCCGCGCCGCTCCTGAACCCCTTGCCGGGCATGGCCGAACGCGAGCGGCTGCGCCTCGCGCTGATCATCCCGCCGTTCAGCCGCGGCAGCGGCGGGCACAACACTCTGCTGCAGCTGCTCACCCGCCTCGAGCAGCGCGGCCACACCTGCAGCGTGTGGCTCGCCGACTACCACGGCCACATGCGCGAACTGTGGCCGGCCGTGCTGCGCCACGACATCCGCGAGTTCTTCGCGCCGCTGCAGGGCCCCGTGTACAAGGGCTTTGAGGACTGGCAGGGCGCCGACGTCGCGATCGCGACCGGCTGGCAAACGGTGCACGCGACGCTCGGGCTCGACAACTGCCGGGCGCGCGCCTACATCGTCAACGACCACGAGCCCGAGTTCTACGCCGCCTCCACCGAGCAGGCGCTGGCTGAGGACACCTACCGCCACGACCTGCACTGCATCGCCGCGAGCCCCTGGCTGCGCGACCTGCTGATCGAGCGCTACGGCGCGAGCGCCGACGCCTTCCAGCTCGGAGTCGACGGCGCCACCTACCACCCGCTGCCGCTCGAGCGCCGCCGCGACACGATCATCTACTACGCGCGCCACTCCACGCCAAGGCGCGCCGTGCCGATCGGGCTGATGGCGCTGGCGGAGCTGCACCGGCGCATGCCCGACGTGCGAATCGTGCTGTTCGGCACCGACAAACCGCTCCACGCAGCCTTCCCCTACGAGCACCTCGGCGTGCTCAGCACCGAGCAGCTCGCGCGCCTCTACGCCGAGGCCACCGCGGGACTGTGCCTGTCGCTGACGAACTTCTCGCTGATGCCCAAGGAGATGCTCGCCTGCGGGCTGCCCTGCGTCGAGCTCGCCGGGGTCAGCGCCGAGTCGATCTTCGGCGACGACGGCGTGCTCGATCTCGCTTCGCTTGAGCCGCATGCGATCGCAAGCGCGCTCGAGCGCCTGATCGTGGACCGTGAGCGCTGGGAGCAGCGCTCACGCGCCGGGATCGAGTTCGTGGCCTCGCACACGTGGGAGCACGCCACCGACGAGGTCGAAGCCGGCCTGCGCCACGCGCTCTCAGAGCGCGAAGCCAGAGCCGGCGGGCTCAGCACAGGCGCGCACGGCGCCTGAGCGCGGGGTCGAGGGCTTTCAGCTCACCTCGAGCCAGTCCAGCGGCCGCCCGCACAGCGAGCGCCACGCCGAGGGCGCGATCGAGCTGACGGGCCCCCGCTCGACTCCGAGCGGCTGCAGCACGATGCCGTCCAGAACCGTGCTGCCGGCGTCGTCGGGGCGCAGGTCCCCGCCGCCGCGCAGCAGCGCGACCGAGTGATGCCCGGCGGACAGGCTCACCCTCGCGACGTGGATCGTCGTGCCGTCATCGCCCGACTGCGCGGCCGGGCTGCCCAGCAGCCGTCCGTCCACGAGCAGTTTCAGCGGCCGGTCCACGTCTCCGCCGAGCCAGACGTCATAGCGACCGGCCGTCCTGACGCGGAACGAGCCTTCGCTGCGCCCGGGACCCACGAAGACGAGCTGCGAGCGGCCCTCGAGGTCGGTCGAGGTACCGACGAGCGGCGAGCGCGCCATCGTGGCGAGATCGACCGACACGTTCTCGGGACGCGACGCGTAGATCAGGCGGCCGTGGGAGGCCTCGGCGCGGCGAGCGATCTGGCGCACCGTTGCGCACTTCGGGGGCGCCGAAGGGTCGAAGCCCGCGCCCAGCCCAAGGTGTCCGAGCGGCGCGGGGCCAGAGCGGTGCCACACCGTGTAATAGCGGCCTTTCCACACCAGCTCGTAGTTGCTCGGCGGGCGGCTCCAAGCCGGCGAGCGGCGCATCACGATCGTGCGGAACCGCTCCACGCTCTGCAGCGCCATGTTGTCCAGGTCGTAGCTGTGCCCGTAGAGTTTTCCCACACCCGGCACGAACTCGAACGGGCCCGAGTAGGCCAGGCCGGGGCTGTCCACGGCCATGCCCCGCAGCAGGTAGAGCGAGTATTCCTCGAAGTCGGGCGCGAGCGTCGGCCCCTGCCCCGCGTAGCGCTCGCCGATCGCGCCGAGCTCTTCAAAGCGCTGCGTGGGCGCCAGGTTGGTGCCGTGGTAGAGCAATCCGTCGGAGGCGAGCACGCCGCCGACGAGCACGGCCGCGAGGGCCAGCCCCTCCAGCGGCCGCGCGCGCGCCACGCTGAACGCGCCGAGCAGCGCCACGAAGACGATCACGGGAGAGAGGATCACGAGCAGCTTTGCGTCGGTCCAGGTCGTGGCGTGTTTGTGCAGGAAGGCCCACGTCGCGAGCGAGATCGCAACGAACGCCAGCACACCCCACGCGCGGCGGCGAAGCAGCCAGGCGATCCCGAGCAGGAGGCAGACTGCGACGACGCCCATCAGGACGTAGGTCTGGTTTATGTACTTCGGTTCGAAGCGGTGCGTTTCGCCGAGCCAGATCCCGAGGGTCTGGATGAACTTCAGCGGCCGCAGCAGGTTGCCCGGGTCGCTGACCGCGACGCTGTCTGAGTTCGAGATGCCTTTGGCCAGCCC
>JACDGG010000069.1 GCA_013815355.1 Solirubrobacterales bacterium | reverse complement strand
CGCTCAGCGACGCGGGCTCAAAGCCCTGCCAGTGCGGCGCGCGACCGCCCTCCTCGGCGAACGCGAAGCCGCCGACGGCCACCGGTCCCGCCCCGTCGGGCTCGGTGCTCGGATCGCTCAGCGCGTGTGCGGCGAGCGCCCGCCAGCGCTCGGCGACCACGTTGAAGCGCTGGGCGCCGGAAGAGCGCAGCGCAACGACCTCCCCCAGGCTCGCCAGCGCCGCACGGCCGCGATCGGGCTGCTCGAACAGGAACCAGTGCTCACCGGGACGACGAGACGCGCATACGACCTCGGCCGGGTCGATGTCGGCCGGCAGCGGGGTCGAGATGGTCGCGAGCGTCTCGTGCCCCGAGGAGCGCGCACGGGCGAGCGCCCGCGCGAGCCGTGCCTCCAAGCGATCGCACTCGGCGGCGGCGAGCGCGAAGGGCTGGCGCGAGCCGGTCTCCAGCAAGCTCAGGTCTCGCTGCGCCCTCGCGAGATCGCGATCTCACCGGTGCGCATCATCTCGATCAGACCGAACGGCCGGACCATCGTCTCGAACGCCTCGATCTTCTCCGTGGTACCGGTCACCTCGATGATGATCGCGCGCTTGGTGACATCGACGACCTTGCCGCGAAAGATCTCGGCGATCTGCACTAGCTCGCCCCGCTGCACGCCGTCGGCGGAGACCTTGAACAACGCGAGCTCGCGGGCGACCGTGTCGGCGGGCTCGAGATCGCGGATCTTCAGCACGTTGATCAGCTTGTGCAGCTGCTTGGTGACCTGGTCGATCGGATGCAGCGCCCCGTCGACCGTCAGCGTCACGCGCGATATCTGCACGTCCTCGGTCGGGCCGACTGTGAGCGTTGAGATGTTGAAGCCGCGCCTGGCGAACAGGCCGGCGATGCGGGTCAGGACACCCGACTTGTTTTCGACGAGGATCGAGAGCACGTGCTTGCGCCCCGTGCGCATGTTCGTCGCGGCCTGCAGCTCCTCGAGGCTGAGCGGCGCCTTTGTTCCTGGTTCACCCATGGCCGCGCTCACCCGACCATCTCGCGCGCGGCGCTTCCGGCAGGGATCATCGGGTAGGTGTTCTCCTCGCGCGTCACGCGCACATCGACGAGCACCGGGCCCTCGATCGCGATCGCGTCCTTCATGTCCTTGACGAGCGTGCACTTGTCGGTGAAGCGCATCGCGGTGACCCCGTAGGCCTCGGCGAGCTTGACGAAGTCGGGGAACTCGCCCATGTCGACGTGTGAGTATTTGCCGTCCCAGAACAGCTCCTGCCACTGACGGACCATGCCGAGATAGCCGTTGTTCATGATGAAGACCTTGATCGGGATGTTGTTCTGCGCACACGTCGCGAGCTCCTGCGCGTTCATCTGCACCGAGCCGTCGCCGGCGATGCAGCAGACGAGGCGATCGGGCTCGCCGACGGCGGCGCCCATCGCCGCCGGCAGACCGAAGCCCATCGTGCCGAGGCCGCCGGAGTTGATCCAGCGCCGAGGCGCAGGGAAGTCGTAGTACTGCGCCGCCCACATCTGGTGCTGGCCGACGTCTGAGGTGATGATCGCCTCGCCGCCTGTCGCCTCATACAACGCACGCACCATGAACTGCGGCTTGATCTCGCTGTCGGTTGAGTCCTCATAGCCAAGCGGGTACTTCGCTTTCCAGCCATCGATCCGGCTCCACCACGCATCCAGGCGCGCGGGATCGGCCTCGAGCGCCCGGTACTCCGTGGCGAGCTTCGCGAGCACATGCTTGGCGTCACCCACGATCGGGATGTGAGCGGGCACGTTCTTGGAGATCTCCGCCGGGTCGACATCGATGTGGATGAACTTCGCGCGCGGGGCGAACTCCGAGAGCTTGCCCGTGATGCGATCGTCGAAGCGCGCGCCGACCGCGCAGATCAGATCGGCCTCGTCCATCGCGTAGTTGGCCGCGCGCGTGCCGTGCATGCCGAGCATCCCCAGCCACTGCGGGTGCGGCGCTCCGAACGCGCCGAGACCCATCAGCGTGCACGTGACCGGGAAGCGGTCGCTCGTCGCGAAGTCCGTGAGCTCGGCCGAGGCCTCGGCGTTGACGACGCCGCCGCCTGCGTAGATCACCGGGCGCTGCGCCGCGGCCAGTGCCTTGGCGGCCTGACGGATCTGCTTCTGGTTGCCCTCGATCCGCGGCTGGTAGCCGGGCAGGCGCACGTCGCTGACGGGCTCGTAGTCGATCTCCGCGCGCGAGAGGTCCTGTGGGATGTCCACGAGCACCGGGCCCGGGCGGCCCGTGCTTGCGATGTGAAACGCCTCGTGGATCGCGCGGGGGATTTCCTGCGGGTCGATGATCATGAAGGAGTGCTTGACGACGGGCATCGTGATGCCGATCGTGTCGGCCTCCTGGAAGCCGTCGGTGCCGAGCAGTTCGGTGCGCACCTGGCCGGTGATGAACACGACCGGAACCGAGTCCATCATCGCGTCGCAGATCGGCGTGATCAGGTTCGTGGCGCCGGGGCCGCTCGTGGCGAAGGCGACGCCGACTTTGCCCGTCGCCTTGGCGTAGCCCTCCGCGGCATGCCCGCCGCCGGCCTCGTGACGGACCAGGATGTGGCGGATGCCGCCATTTACGAAGGCGTCGTAGGTCGGCAGGTTGGCGCCACCGGGGAGGCCGAAGACGACGTCCACGCCCTCCGCCTTCAAACACTCCATCAAGGCATCGACTGCCCGCATTTCACCGACCTCCCTTCCATCATTTAGAGGAAAAAAGCCAGTGTACCAGCGGTTTTGGGCGAGACTTTAGGAGGAGCCGATGCCGATCCCGATCGCCAGCACGATCGCGCCGCCGACGGTCACGACGAGCAGTGAGGAGCGCATCGAGACTTCCAGGAAGCGGTTTCTGATCCAGGCGATCGTGAACAGCTCGATCGCGACCACGATGCCGGCCACGAGCAGCGCTTTGTTGACGTTGGAGATCAGGAAGGGCAGCGTGTGGAAGAGACCGCCGATCGTCGTCATGCCGCCGGTGATCGCGCCGCGCACGATCGCCGAGCCGCGGCCGGTCTGCTCGCCGGTGTCCGACAGCGCCTCCGACCAGCCCATGCTCACGCCGGCGCCGAGCGCGGTAGAGAGGCCCACCAGCAGCGCAGTGCGCGAGCTCGAGGCGAGCGCGGCCGCGAATATCGGCGCCAGCGAGGAGACCGTGCCGTCGATCATGCCCACGAGCGCCGGCTGCACGACGCGCAGCACGAAGTCGCGCTCGTCGTTGAAGCCCGCGCGGTGAATCCAGCGGCCCAGCATGGAGTCCTCGGTCGGGGTTGCGGTGTCCACCTGCGCGTTCATATCTGCCACAGCGTAGGCGAAGCGTCGGATTAGGGCGCCCGAAATACCGCTTAGGCAAGCCGAAGTAGAGGACTCGCTCAGGGCTCCTGTAGCGCCAGCTCCGCGGGCACCGAGGCGGCGAAATACCCGGCGACGATGAGAATCGCACCAGCCACGCCACTCACCACGAGGAGGTTCCAAGCCGCGCTTCCAAGCGCGAGCGAGGCGACCACGGGGTAGTTGACGGTCTCGCTGAGCGCTCGATCGAGCAGCTGCTGGCCGAGCAGGCCGAAGACGGCACCCGCAAAGCAGCCCACCCCAAGCAGCAGCAGGCTCTCGAGCACGAGCGTCGCCCACAGCTCCGGCTGTGAGATGCCCTCGAGCTTCAGCTTCGCCAGACGAGGCCTCCGCTGCCAGATCAGTGCGCCCATCGCGGCCGCCATCGCCAGCGCGGCCGCCACCAGGATCAGCGTGGCGATCTGCGAGAGCCGCGCGAGCCCTTCCCGCGTGAGGGTGCGCTGCTTGTCCGCATGTTCCTCGGCGCTCTGCACGGCTAGCCCCGAGCTCGCTCCCAGCACCTGCTTGATCTGGTGCGCCACCGCGCCGGTAGAGGCTCCTGATGTGAGCAGCACGTTGTAGGCGCTCGGCTGCTCGCTCCCCCAGGCCCGCGCAAAGTCCGACGCGTTCAGCAGGATGGCACCCGGCGCCCAGCCGATGTTGGTGGAGATGGCGGCCAGACGCAGGCGCCTCGGCAGCGGCGAGGGGAGCGTGAACGCGTCGCCGATGCGCAGGTGATGCTCATCGGCGAGTGCCTGGGAGAGCACGGCCCACCCTCCCCCGCGCAGCCGCGACACGGCATCTCGCCGGCTGCCTTGCAGCAGCTGGCTCGGCGGGATCAGGGGCGTTGCTTGAGGCGGCGGGCCGATCACCCACACGCGCCGCTCGTTCCAGTCGAGCAGCCCACCGCGATACAGACGTACGGCCTTGACGCCGGCGATCCGCGCGATGCGCTCGCGAGAGCGCGGGGCAAAAGGCTGCGTCATCAGCAGATTGAAGCTGCCCGCGGGCGAGACCCAGAGGTTCGTGAAGGCATTCATGTCTCGGGCCGCGTTGTCGAGGCCGTGTTCGAGATCGCCGTGTGCTCCCTGGATCGACACGCTGCCGAAAACCGCGACCGCCCCCGTCGCGGCAACGGCGAGCGCTCGCGTTCGTCCCGCCCTCAGCTCCATAGTCGCCAGATGCGCGACCGCGCTCGTGAACGCCCGCGCAAGACGTGCCACCACGCCGAGCGCCGCCGCCAGCGCGAGCGGCAGCTCCAGCAGCAGTGCGCATAGGAGGCTCACCATGCCCAGGATCGCCAGCTGCGGTGCGAAGAGCAGGACCGTAACGGCGAGCATCAGGCATGCCGCGCCGATCGCGACGAGCAGGCGCCGGCGCCCTTCGCCTCCGACATCCGCGGTGAGCGAGATCGCAGCGAGCGGGTCGCGCGAGACGATGTCGCGTAGCGGACTCAACACCGCCACGAGCGATGCGAGCATCCCACCGGCGGCGGCGATCCCCAGGCTGCGGGCGCTCACCACACGAGCCTCGCCGACCGTGAACGCCGAGGAGAGAAAGCCCGGGGCTGAGTGAAACAGGCGCAGGGAAAGCTCATCACCCAGCACCAAGCCGAGCGCCGAGCCGGCCGCGCCGAGCACGCACGCATCGAGCACGAGCACGCCGAGGACCGCGCCCGGTGTGTATCCGTCGCGGCGCAGCATCGCGACCAGGCGACGGCGCTCTGGCACGCTCAGCAGCATCGCGTTGAAGGCGAACAGGAACCCGACCAGCGCGCTGATGACGGCGAACAGCACCGTCGACTGGTTGCTCGCCGTCGCAGCCTTTGCGAACAGCGCTTCGTCATAGCTGACGGGCTCGACGTTCAGGCGCCCCTGCGACAGACGCACGAGCGCCGCGCGCACGCGCGCTTCGTGACCGGGCGCCGGCGCGATCAGGATCCGCGTGAGACGGCTCGCGAGCCCCGCCGCTTCCTGAGCATAGGACAGCGGCGCGACGACGATCGGGGTGTCGATCAGCGGTCCGATCTGGCGCGCGGAGAGCTGGGCAAAGAGCGGCGCCCGGCTGACATTGCCACCGAGCTGCAGCGTCGCTTCGGAACCGAAGCGAGTCACACCGATGCTGCGGGCGAGCGGCGCCGGCAGCACGATCGCGGCGATGCCCCCAAACGGCGCGAGGCGCGTATGTCGCACGAGCGTTCCGCCGAGCCGCGCGAGCGTCTCATCGGCACCGATCAGCTCGGCCGAGCGGCTCCCACGCGGCCCCACCACATTGGCGCTTGCTTCCAAGAGCGGCGCGGCCGTGCGCACACCTGCGATCCTGCGCACCTCGCTGAGCAGACGCGCATCGAAGCCGCGTGGGTCGCGGGCGATCAGCTGCAGGCTCGCGCGCCCCGCGATCCCGTGTGAGAGCTGGGTCACCGAACTCGAGAGGCTCTGGCTCGTGATCTGTGAGGCGCACAGCAGCGCGACCCCCGCCGTGATCCCGGCCAGTGCGAACCCCTCCTGTAGCAGCCGGGCACGGACACGCACGCGATACATGTGCAGCAGGTTGGGAAGCCTCATCGCGGCGCGTGCAGGCGCGTCATTCAGCCTCGCCCAAGGCGAAGCTCGCCTCAGCGCGGTGCTCGGTGAGGCGCCCGTCGCGAAGCGCAAGGACACGGTCGGCATAGCCGGCGGCCAGCGGATCGTGGCTGACGAGCACGACCGCCACCTGGCGCTCGCCGCACAGCTCGCGCAACAGCGCAAGCACATCGCGGCTGCGCTGCGTGTCGAGGCTTCCGGTCGGCTCGTCGGCGAGCAGCAGCTGCGGCTCGGTCGAGAGGGCACGCGCGATCATCACCCGCTGGCGCTCTCCCATCGAGAGCGTCTCAGAGCGCTGCTGCAGACGGTCGCCGAGACCAAGCCGCTCCAGCAGGGGTGTCACGCGTGCCTGCGCCTCTCGCCACGGCACGTTCTTGAGCAGCCTCAGAACTGTGTTGTCGATTGTGCTCACGCCCGGCAGGAGATCGAAGCTCTGGCGAATGAAACCGACCTCGGAAAGCCGGTAACGGGAAGCCTCCCGCTCGGAGAGCGTGGAGACGTCGCGCCCGTTGACGAGCACCGAGCCGGAGGTGGGCGCGAGCAGCGCTGCGATCATCAAGAGCAGCGTGGTCTTGCCCGACCCCGATGGCCCGTAGAGCGCAAGCATCTCGCCAGGCGCAACCGATAGCGAGACGCCGTCCACCGCCCGCACCTGCTCGCCCTCGCTCAGCGAATAGTGCTTGACGAGCTCACGCAGCTCCAGCATCGACACCCCGCTCCTGCTCGCCGAGGCAAGCCCGCCGCGGCGGACCCATCGCTTCCGGCTGCTCGCAGCGGCGCTCGGTGCGGTGCCACAGCTTGAACACGAACAACACCAATGAAGAGATTCCTCCGAGCGCGCTGCGCACCTCTCTGACGATCGCTTGCGCGTCCCAGTCGTCCTGCGGCCTCGAGATGTAGCTGCATGCCATCGCTGTGAGGAGCAGAACATGGCGTCGTCCCTCGGGCAAGCGACGTACGGCAGCGAGAGCTTCGACAGTGAGCCCGCGCATCTTGCCCGCGGCGATCAGCGGAGACGGATAACAGCCGATCAGGCTCAGTTCTCCAGCGACAGCATCCTCACGCTGGTCAACGAGACTGTCCAGGAGTGAATGAAGCGCACCCGTCCAGGGAAAGTAGGCGTCCGCCAACTCGGCAACGCGCGTGTTGTCCAGTGAGGCTTCCGCAGCCGCTGCGATCAGCGCGTGCACGGCGAGCGAGGAGCCCGCCCCTGCGGCGAGCTCCCACCATGTGAGGGGACACTCGGCAGGCATCTGCGATGCAGCCCAGCGTTCGAGTGCATCCTCAGCGCCAAGGCTGAGGCTCTGGAACTCAACGATACGCCGGGCTGCCGTGCAGGCTGCCGGCGCCGCCACGGAATATCCGGGCAGCCCCGACAACGAGACGCGGCAGCGCTCGACGATCTCGCCGAGCAGACCCTCGTCGTCGAGGTCGACATCGGGCAGTGAAGCGGGACCTGGAGATCTATCGAGCGCGACACAGAGCACCTCGTGCAACCGCCGTGCACGAGCGACTGGATCGGCGCTCGGCTGCTCCGCCAGCAGGTCGGCGTAGTTGTAGATGGCCTGAAAGGCAACGAGTGCACGGACCGTGCGGGCGCGTTGCCTCCACGGCACGAACGTCGCAAACGCCGCAGCGCCCTCGAGATTCCCGCGCTTGGCGAGGGCCTCAAGCGCGAGCCGCCGAGTCTCGGGTTGGTGGATTGCCCGCGCACGGCGACGCAGACGGCGCAACTCGTGCGCAGTGCGGGGAAATACGAATAGCCAGTAGCACAACGCCGCGTTCGCGAACACCACCTTGAGGCTGCCGTCTACCTCCTGTGTGGGCAAGACACGGTGCTCGTGGCAGTGACACGGGTGGTGTCCTGGAAGGCGAACTGGGCGAGAAACTTGAAGCCACCGCGGGGACAGCGAGAAGGTAGCGAGACACCAACCGGATGGAAGGCCACGGTGTGACCGTGGCGACGTTCGTAGTAGGTCAGATGCGCAGGGCCAATCGTCGTCCGTACACGCACGATCGACACCGGCGGACCGGCCGGGACGCTGGGGATCAGCGGCACGCCGGCGTTGAGGCTGCCGCCAAACCGTTCCGTTCCCGCGACCAGTTCTCCCGCGAAGATGATCTGCGCGTACACGGGTTCGCGCCCATCGGCATAGAACAGCACCACCGTGTTGTGGCCGTGGGGCGGCCCCATCAGGGCGTCGATGTGCGGGATCTCGTGTCCGGCGCCTTGGCCAAACGGCACTTCCACGAAGGCACTGCCAAAGCCGAGGCGCGAGTTGGGGGAGCACCCGGCCAGACCCCGCGCGAGTAGCGCCGCGGGCTGGCAGATCGCGAGGCCGAGAGTAGTGTCGAGATAGTTGAGCCCAGCGGGCAGGCTCAGGCTGACGCTCCGTAGTGGCGAGGGCAGGCCGCCTTCGCTCTCGGCAATATCGAATCCGAACGCGATCGTCGTGCTCGCGCCCAGCTTCTCTGGTGAAAAGGACGTGTGCAATGCGACTGTCTCAGCGGCATTCGCGGACGCGGCCGTACACACCCCGAGCATCAGCGCAAGTCCCGCGACGGTGACCGCGATACCCCTTCGAACACCCACGCCGACGCCGCCTACACCGATAGCGGACCGCTCAGCTGTACGGTCACCGAGTCGTTGCGCCGCTGGATCGACCCTGTGAACTTCAACGACGAGGCGTGCGCCCTGCTGTAGCTTCCGGTTCCGCGTGTAACCGCAAGGTAGCCAGAGAAGTTCGCAAACGCACCTCGGACCTGATAGCCCGAGGTACCGCTCCCCGACAGCGAGCCTCCATGCGGATAAATGTTCAGTTCGGCGATCACTCTGCTGGAGGAGACCAGGCGAAGGTGTATGTAGAGCGTCCCGCTGATGGTTCCGCTCACGGTGCCCTGCTCATTGAGCACGAAGCCACGCTTGCTCGTCAAGTGCAGATGCCCGACCTCCCTGAGGATTAGCGTTCGGGCGACGTGCGCCTTCAGTAGGGGTCGCGCAGTATGCACCTTCAGCGCCCCGCCGGCATTCGCCACCCACGCGAAGAGTACGCAGCAGACTATCCCGAGAACCACGGTGTTAGATAGCCATGCCATCTGGCGACGCACGTCGGTCACGACTTTGTTCGCCTGTCATTCTCGTGGATCGCCTCGCCCATGTGGCCTCTCTCCGCCTGTGTCTCAGCGCTGCTTGTGACCAGCTCACAATCCGATAATACGAACTACATTGAAGATTCTCATCGAGATGGGGTCCGGTCAAGGTGCGTCTCCGATTCCAGCGAAGCAACGCTCGGGCGCTAGTGGCCGTGCAGAGCCGGCGGCGTGCGCTCCGGCGAGAGCGCCACCTCGGGGAACTCCAGCTCGGTCCCGCAGCGCGTGCAGAGCGCGTCGTAGAGCTTCGTGACGCGCCCGCAGTTGGGGCACTGGCGGCGCAGCTCATCGCGCTCGAAGCGGTAGGCGATCGCGGCGAGCAGGCCGAAGAAGGGCACGAGCGCGGAGATCAGGAACCACAGCAGAAACGAGCTGCCCTTGATGCGTCCGATGATTCCCCCCGCGAGCCCGAAGCTCGCGGCGATCACGATGTACGCCATGGCCCCCGCCTCTAGAGCAGCACGCGCAGAGCCCAGACCACGGCCACGACGGCGACGATCAGGAGCAGCGTGCTGAAGAGGAACGAGATCACATGGACGATCACTCCCAGCAGCAGCCACGCTGCCACGAGGAACACGAGCGCCGCGACGACCGTGCGACCGAATGACCTTTTCGATGTCTCGTTCATCTCGTTCATTTCAGTCCAGCTTAACGACAATGCGGCCGAGCAGGAAGATGCTACCCCTGCCCGGCCGCATGCCGGGAGCACCGGCCGAGGGAAGCCGGTACGACTATGGAGGGGTACTTGCTACACGCACCCCAGCCGATCCTCGCGGGCCATCCCTGCCGTAGAGAGCTCGGCACTGCCCGGGCGGAGGCGCTGAGGGCGCGCGCCCGACCCGACGCTGGTGAGCTTGTAGCGGCGGACGCGGGGCGCGTGGGACGCTCCGGCCGCTGACTCCTCGGGCAGCAGGATGAACCGCCGAGGAGGTGTGACACTCGAGTTGGCTGCTGATTGGTTCACGCTCACCATATTGGCGTCCGCACCGCTCAGTCTGTTTGGCCGCAGGTCCAAAATGTGCCGCACGGGCGTCTTTGGATTGTGGGTGTGGGATGTCAGCCGGCCGCACGCCGCGCGATGCGCTCGCGCGCCCCCGCTCAGATGCCGAGCTGCTCGTGAATCAGCCGCGAGACCTCCGTGCCGTCGGCGCGGCCCTTGGTCTCACGCATCACCGCGCCGACGATCGGGCCGATCGCCTTGGCGTTGCCCTCGCGCACGCGCGTGGCCGCATCGGCATTGGCGGCCAGAGCCGCGGCGACGATCCCGGCCAGCTCGTCGCCGCCGTCCATCGCCGCAAGGCCCTCGGCCGCCACGATCGCCTGCGGCTCCCCGCCCTCGGCGATCAGGCGCTCGAGCACCTGGCGCGCTGCGCCGACGCTCACCTGCTTGGCGGCGACCATCCCGACGAGCGTGGCAAGCGCCGGCGGGCTCAGCTGCGACTCGGCCGGATCCTGCCCGTCGCCGAGGCGGGCGAGCACCTCGCCGGTGAGCCAGTTGGCGAGCGCCTGCGGCGGCGGCGGGGGTTCACTCCCGGCGGCCAGCGCGGCCTCGAAGAAGTCGCCCAGCTCGCCCCGGAACCCCAGCAGCTCTGCGCTCTCGGCGCTCAGCGCGTGCTCGGCTCTGAGCCGCGCGGCGCGATCGGCGGGAAGCTCGGACATCGCGGCCGCGGCGGCGCTGCGCATCTGATCGTCGATCTTCACCGGCAGCAGGTCGGGCTCTGGGAAGTAGCGGTAGTCGTGGGCCTCCTCCTTGGAGCGCAGCGAGGTGATGGGTGGGTGGGCACCAGGTCTTGGGTCGAAGTGCAGGGTCTCCTGCACCACCTGCCCGCCCTCGGCGATGAGCTTCTGCTGGCGCGCGATCTCCGCCCTGATGCCGCGCTCGATAAAGCGGAAGGAGTTCATGTTCTTGAGCTCGGTCTTCGTGCCGAGCTCGCTCGTGCCGCTGGGTCGCAGCGAGATGTTCGCGTCGCAGCGCAGCGAGCCCTCCTCCATGTTCACGTCGCTGACGCCGAGCTGGCGCAGCGTGCTGCGCAGGAGCTTCAGCCAAACGCCGGCCTGCTCGGCCGAGCGCAGGTCGGGCTCGGTGACGATCTCCGCCAGCGGCGTGCCGCCGCGGTTGAAGTCCACGATGCTGGCGTCGGAGCCGTGGATGCGCCCGCTCGCGCCGAGGTGGATCAGCTTGGCCGCATCCTCCTCGAGGTGCACGCGATGGATGCGCACGTCACCGAGCTGGCCGCCGAGGCACAGCGGCTCGTCGTACTGGGAGATCTGATAGCCCTTGGGGAGGTCGGGATAGAAGTAGTTCTTGCGATGGAAGATCGAGCGCGGCGCGAGCTCTGAGCCAAGCGCGAGACCGATCATCAGCCCGAAGTGAATCGCCTTCGCGTTGGCGACCGGCAGGCTTCCGGGCAGGCCGAGGCAGACGGGACATGTGCGCGTGTTCGGCGGCTCGCCGAAGGACAGCTCACAGCCGCAGAACATCTTCGTGGCGGTCGCGAGCTGCACATGGATCTCAAGGCCGATGACAGCCTCCAGGGCACTGTCTTTAGAGGAGCCGCCTGCCGGCGGCTGGGCGGGCGTGCTCAGTTCAGACACGAGCGGCGCTCCCGTCGAAGGCGAGTGCAAGCTCGAACGCGTGCGCAGTGTCGAGCAGGCGGTTCTCGCTGAAGGCCGGGCCGGCGATCTGCAGCCCGACCGGCAGGCCCCGGCTGAGCCCGCAGGGGATCGAGATCGCGGGGATGCCGGCGAGCGACATCGGCACGGTGCAGTAGTCGTTGAGGTACATCGCCAGCGGATCGCCCGTCTTCTCGCCGAGCTCGAAGGCGACCGTGGGGGCGGTCGGCGTGAGGATGAAGTCGACCTCGGCGAAGGCGCCCCGGAAGTCCTCGGCGATCTTCGTCCTGACCCGCTGCGCGCGGCCGTAGTAGGCGTCGTAGTAGCCCGAGGAGAGCGCGTAGGTGCCGAGCATGATGCGCCGCTTGACCTCCGCGCCGAAGCCGTCGTGGCGGGTGCGCGTGTACATCTCCACGAGCTCCTCGGCGTGCTCGGCGCGCATGCCGTAGCGCACGCCGTCAAAGCGCGCGAGGTTCGAGGACGCCTCCGCGGGCGCGATCACGTAGTAGGCCGAGAGCGCGTGCGGCGCGTGCGCGAGCTTCACCGGCTCGATCCTGGCCCCCAGCTCCTCGGCGCGGGCGAGCGCCGCTCCGAAGCACTCGAGCACGCCCGCTTCGATGCCCTCGCCCGTGAGCTCCTCCGGCACGCCGAGGCGTATCCCGTCGAGGCGCTCGGCGCTCGGCAGCTCGATCGCGTGCGGGAACTCAAGCGATGTCGCATCGCAGGCGTCGCGCCCTGTCATCTGCCCGAGCGCAAGCGCCGCGTCGGCGACGTCGCGCGTCAGCGTCCCGGCCTGATCGAGCGAGGAGGCAAACGCGATCATCCCGTAGCGCGAGACGGCGCCGTAGGTGGGCTTCAGTCCGACGATCCCGCAGAGCGCGGCCGGCTGGCGAATCGAGCCGCCGGTGTCGGTGCCGAGCGCCCAGGGCGCGAGACCCGCCGCCACGGCGGCGGCGCTCCCGCCCGAGGAGCCGCCGGGGACGCGACCGCGGTCCCAGGGATTGCGCACAGGGCCGTAGGCGGAGTTCTCGTTGGAGGAGCCCATCGCGAACTCGTCCTGGTTGGTCTTCGCCAGCAGGCCGGCCCCCGCGGCCTGCATGCGCGCAACGGCCGTGGCGGTGTAAGGCGGCAGATAGCCCTCGAGAATCCGCGAGCCCGACTGGCTGGGCACGCCCTCGGTGCAGAAAAGATCCTTGACCGCCAGCGGCAACCCCGCCAGCGGCCCGCTGATCGCCGGCCCCTCGGGCGCATGCTCGGCGACCCATGTGAAGCAGTTCAGGCCCTGCTCCCCGGCCGCGCGGTCGGCTGCAGCGCGGGCGCGGTAGGTCTCGAACAGCTCCTCGCGCGAGAGCGAGCCGTCGGCGAGCGCGGCGGCCGCGGCGAGGGCCGTGAGCTCGAGAACGTCGCTCATCTCACGCCTGCGGACTGGGAACCAGAAAGCCGTCGTCGCTGATCGCCGGTGCCTGCGCGAGCGCGATCTCGCGCGGAAGCGAGGGTCGCGGCTCATCGGGACGCAGCGCGCCTGTGACCTCGACGACGTGTGAGGTCGGCGCGACGTCCCGCAGATCCAGCTCGCCGATGCGCGCCACATGCTCGAGCACCGCTGAGAGCTCGCGCGCCATCGGCTCAATCTCGTCCTCGCTCAGCGCGAGGCGGGCGAGGCGCGCCACGTGCAGGACTTCCTCGTTGGTGATCACCGGCGGCATTCTACGGGGCGCCCGCGGCGCCCCGTAGAGCGAGACGAAGAACTAGACGGCGGGCGGAGCCTCGCCCGGCGCCTCGGGAGCAGCGGGTGCCGCCGGCGGTGGGATCGGGGGCGCCGCGGACGGCGGCGCGGCAGGGGGCGG
>JACDGG010000068.1:9122-13563 GCA_013815355.1 Solirubrobacterales bacterium | reverse complement strand
CTCTTCAGTCCTCGAGCGCCTGGGTGGCCACGCCGAGCAGCGAGTCCTGGCGCTCCGCCTCGCCCGAGCTCTCAGCCGTGCGCATCACCTCGGCGAGCTCGGCGTGGTCTTTGGCCGCCGCCCTTTCGGTGAGCGGCTGGAGGATTCCTCGCAGCGCGAGCATCGCGCCCACCCACCGCGGAGCCCACACGCGTGCGGCACGCTCCTCGACGCCGCGCTCGATCGCATCGACCGCCTTCGATAGAGGCGCGGGGTTGCGCATGAAGGATGGCATCTTCCCGGTGAGGAGCTGCGCGGAGGGCTGGGCGAAGCTGGCGCGCACGAGGTCGGTGTCGATGAAGCCGAAGTAGGCGCAGCCGACCGCGGTGCCGCTCGGCGCCATCTCCATCCGCAGCGAGTCTGTGAGCGCGTCGACGCCGGCCTTGGCGGCGGCGTAGGGGCCCATCAGCGGGGCGTGAGTCGCGGCGGCGAGGGAGGCGACGTTGAGCAGGTAGCCGCGGCGCTTTGAGATCTCACCGATCACCGCGCGGTCGGTGCGCCAGACGCCAAGCAGGTTGACCGCGAGGGTGCGCTCGACGTGCTCGACCGAGGTCGTGGCGAGGGCGCCCGTGAACGCGATCCCGGCGTTGGCGATCGCCACGTCGATTCCTCCGAAGCGCTCGACGGTCTCCCCGACGGCGCCTTCCAGCGCGCCCAGGTCGGTGACGTCGGCCTCGAAGAAGGCTGCGCGCTCGCCGAGCGCGGCCGCGTTCTGCTCCAGGCGCTCGGGCTCCAGGCCGACGAGCGCGACGTTGGCGCCCCTGGCGTGCAGGCGAGCGGCCGCGGCCGCGCCGATCCCGCGGGCGGCACCGGTGATGAACACCGTGCGTCCTTTGACGTCGTAGGGGGCTTTGCTCGAGCGGCTCACGCGGACCTCCGGGGTGGGGATGTGCTGGTGCTTTCCGCGACGCAGCCTACCCTGGTAGGGTCGCGCGATGGCTCCGCTCGGCCCGTCCTCACCGGCTCTCGAGCTCGCCGCGGCGCTGCGGGCCCGCGAGCTCTCGGCGCTCGAGCTGCTCGAGGCGTGCCTCGCGGCTGTCGATGAGCGCGACGGACAGATCAACGCGATCACGTGGCGCAACGACGAGCAGGCGCGTGCCGCCGCCGCTGAGGCGGACAGCCGCCTGGCCGCCGGCGATAAGGGCCCCTTCCTCGGTGTGCCGATCCCGATCAAGGACCTCACGCCGGTCGCCGGCTGGCCGGTGACCTACGGATCCAACGGAGCGCCGGAGGGCCCGAGCGCGGAGAGCGAGCTGGTGGTGGATGCGCTGGTCGAGGCCGGCTTCGTGCTGTGCGCGCGTACCAACACACCCGCCTTCGGCGTGATCACCGCCGCGGAGAACAGCCGCTACGGGATCACGCGCAACCCGTGGGACACGGAGCGCTCGCCGGGTGGCTCAAGCGGCGGTGCGGCGGCTGCCGTGGCGGCGGGCATGTTCCCGATCGCCCACGCCAACGACGGCGGCGGCTCGATCCGCATTCCGGCTGCCTACTGCGGCCTCGTGGGCTTGAAGCCGAGCCGCGGGCGCGTGCCGCGCCTGGCGCAGAGCTGGCTCGGCGCGGTCGTCGAGGGCGTCGTCTCGCACACCGTCGCCGACGCGGCCGTGGTGCTCGATGCGATCGCGGGCCCCGATCCGCTCGCCTGGTACAACGCGCCGGTCCCGCTGCGGCCGTTCGCCGAGCAGACGGGCACGCCTCCGGGCACGCTGCGGATCGGCCTGATGGCGCAGGCGCCGCTCGGCATCCCCACCGATCCGGCCTGCACGGCTGCCGCGCGCGCGGCAGCCGCGGCGCTCGAGGGCCTCGGGCACTCCGTCGATGAGGTCGAGGTGCCGACGATCTCCGAAGAGATGGTGCCGCCGTTCATCGCGCTGACGCAGGGCGGCCTGGCCGACTACGAGGGCGTCGACTGGTCGCAGACCGAGCCGCACATCGCCCACCAGCGCCAGCTCGCGGGTGAGACTGGCGCCTATGACTATGTGCTCGCGGCACGGCAGCTCGAGCTCCTGAGCCGGCGCGAGCTCGTGCGCTGGGGGCGCGACTTCGACATGCTGCTGACGCCGACCTCCGCGATCCTGCCCCCTCAGGCGGGCGCGATTCTCGCGGCCCAGCACGCGGCTCCCGATCAGCCCGTGCTCGATGTCGTGGCCAGCGTGTCGTTCACCGCCTTCGGCAACGTCAGCGGCCTGCCGGCTGTGAGCCTGCCGCTGCACTGGAGCGAGGAGGGCGTGCCGGTAGGGGTACAGCTCACCGCCGGGCCGTGGCAGGAGGCGAGCCTGATCAGCCTCGCTGCGCAGCTCGAGCAGGCGATGCCGTGGTCGCAGCGCCACCCGCCGCGCGCAACGGCCGCCTGAACGGGCGTATGCGATAGCATACGCTCGTATGCGAGCCTCTCCCTATCGCGACGGCGCAACCTATGACCGCATCTCCGCCCCCCTGGAGCGCATCGGCCGTGAGGTGCTCGCACGGCTCGAGCTGGCCGGGGATGAGACGGTGCTCGATGCGGGCTGCGGCAGCGGCCGGGTGACCGAGGCGCTGATCGAGCGTCTCCCACGAGGTCACGTGATCGGCCTCGACGGCTCTCCCGAGATGATCGCCGCGGCGCGCAAGCGTCTCGGCGGCAGAGCCGAGCTGCTGCTCGGTGACCTCACGACCCTCGATCTCGGTGGCCGGCGCCTCGACGCCGTGCTCTCGACGGCGACGTTTCACTGGATTGGAGATCACGCGCTGCTGTTCGCGCGCCTACGTGGCGTGCTCCGCGAGGGTGGACGGCTGGTGGCGCAGTGCGGCGGCGTGGGCAACACCGCTGAGCTGGTGGGCGCAGCGGGCGCGGTAGCAGAGCACGAGCCGTTCGCGGCCCACCTGCGCGCCTGGGCGGGACCGTGGAACTTCGCTGCTCCCGGGCAGACGGCGGAGCGCCTGACCGACGCCGGCTTCGGTGAGATCTCGACCTGGCTCGTGCAGCGCCCGGCGCCCTACGAAGTGCTCGCGGACTGGCTGCGGACCAACGTCTTCAGCGCGCACTTCGAGCGGCTGCCGGCGGACCTGCACGAGCCCTACCTGCAGGCGGTGATCGAGGAGCTCGGTCCCGATCCCTCGATCACCTACGTGCGGCTCAACATCGACGCGACCGCGATCTAGGTCGCTAGCCACGCGTGAGACACGTATGCCGAGCGATTCTTACGGTCTTGCTGCGGTATCACCTCGCCGGGCGGCTGGGTCGGTCTCGTCGGTCGCAATGCGGCGACGGAATGGGAGCACATCGATGAGACCGGTCAGCTCAAAGACCCGCTGCACCGCGGCGCATCCAGGTATAAGCGCGAACTCACATCCATGCTCTCGGCAGAGCTCGCTTCCCCGGACCACAGCACGGAGGCCGGTCGAGTCGATGAAGCTGAGCTTGGCTAGATCGAGCGCGATGCCCCTCGTAGGCGCAGAGCAGATCCCGGCGATAGCGCGTTCGAGATCCTCCGCGACTGCCATATCCAGTTCCCCCCGCAGCACGAGCGTATGGCGCCCCTCCTGCACGTGATCTTGGATCTCGAACCGCTCGTGCTCCTCAGCGTGCCCCTGCGCTATTGCCATTGCGACTCCCCCTTACCCAAAGCTGTCCTCCCAGATGCTCAAGCATATCTAGTAGCTGGACACTGAATGGACTGCAGATCGGGCCGAATCTGGGTGTCGTGGGAGCGCAGGGCGCACCCCTTCTGGCCACATAACTCCGCTCCCTTGGGAAGCTGGTGTTACGCCGCGCAGTGTCAGCAAGGTGATCGTCCCAGATCGCGATGGCTCTACGCGTTCACTGCCCGCCACGAACGACGTCGCGCTCGGCCACGATTTGCTCGCGTAAGTGACCTGTCAACGGGATCTTGACGCTGCAGCTGGCGAGCCCGCAGCGAGGGTCTACTCGCGCGCCTCAGACGCGGTTTCGCGCGTGCACATGGGCGAGCGGTCTTCTAGCTGTCGGCTGATGCGGTGCCACCTGGACAGCGGTGGCATAGACGGCTGACACCCAGGAAGGTCACCGCCATGACCACCACCAGCGACTACAAGAATGAACTGGGCGGCATTCTCGAACGTTTCGGGGCTAACGTCCGCCAGCGTCGCACCGACCACGAGGGCCTGTCCCAGGAAGGACTCGCCGAGCTCAGCGGCCTGCATCGAACCGAGATCGGGCGGATAGAGCTGGGAACGGTTGAGCCTCGCCTCGCCACGATCCTCATCGTCGTCAGACGGTCAGTCTCACACATAGCACGCCGGATGTTTTATCGAACAAGCGAGCGATCAAACGGTCCGATTCAAGTCAAACTCGGGGTGATACACACCACGACGTTAGAGGGTCTCCCGCCACTGGCGACGGGAGACCCCGAGCAAATAGGTCCTCCGCCGTCCAGCTCTGGAC
>JACDGG010000068.1:0-9112 GCA_013815355.1 Solirubrobacterales bacterium | reverse complement strand
GCTCTGGACGGCGGAGGACCTGGGTCCACGCACTAGACCATCTGTGGGGATGATTCGTGCAAGCAGAGTCTACAAGGAGTGGAGTCCTAGGCGTCGACACCCTGGACTTTGACCCTAGGACTCGGGCATGTTTCACTAGGTGAGAGAGCACGCCGATCCGATCCTGGCAGCACTGCTCAAACGGCTTCGGGAAGAACGCGGTATCAAGCAGGAACAACTGGCATTCAACGCCAGCCTTACCGCCTCGGCACTATCACGGATTGAACGGGGCATCACTAGCCCCGCCTGGGTGACGGTCGTGCGGATCGCCGTAGCACTCGACGTGGGGCTCGTGGAGATCGCTGCGACCCTCGAGCGAAGTCGCGCCCCAAGCACCGAGAATCCTGCAGACGCGACCGGGGACGATGAAGCGGTCGGCCCTGTGGTCGTGTAGTTCTCGCAGACCGATTCTCGGTATCCATCAAGCGGGGGCGGGCAGCGGTGCTTTTAGTCTTGGAACCTTCGCATCTTGCGTCGTCCGCGTTGCTGGTGCGGAGGCCCGTCAATGTGGGCTTGGGAATCCTCGGGCCGGGGCCACTCAAAGAGGCAGTAGATAGCCGAGCCGACTCAAACTCCTACAGGACGCCGACATCCGCTACCAGCAGGCCCGCCACAGGTGCGTCGGCTCGTCAAACCAAGCCTGCAGCCCAGGCCGCCCGGAACGCCGCAGAAGCACCCACGACCCCTTTTCAGGGGCCGTGGGTTTCAATAAGGCCAAGATGGTGCCCCGTGCGGGACTCGAACCCGCCCCACCGGATTAAAAGTCCGGCGCTCTACCAGATGAGCTAACGGGGCCTTGCGAGGCGACAGTCTGGCAGACCGGCTGGCCTGGTGGGAGGGGCACGGCTGTTGCGTCTATCCGCAAGCCGTCGATGGGCGCGGGTGATCGGGGCGACTCGCCGCTCAGGGCTCTTCGGCGCCGGCGACGCGCAGCAGCTCATCGACGCGCGTGAGCTTTACGCGCGGGCGCCCCGCGGGCTCGCCGAGGGCGCGCTCGTGGCGGTCGATCGCTTCCCAGCCTGAGTAGCTGACGAGCTTCGGCTGGCGCGAGCGCAGCAGCGCCTCCACGGCGGCGGCGTCGGGCTCGGACGGTTCGTGTCCGCCGGGACGCGGCTCCTCGCCCTCGGCGCCCAGGCCGAGGTCGGCGAGCATCGCATCGACGGTCTCCTGGGCGTCCTTCTTGTTCGTGCCGATCACGCCCGAAGGTCCCCGCTTGATCCAGCCGACCACGTACTCGCCGGGCAGCGTCTCTCCCGTCCGGGGGTCGGTCACGCAGCCGCCCTGATTGGGGATCACGGCAGCGAGCTCGTCGAACGGGACTTCGGGGAGCGCGATCCCGCGGTAGCCGATCGCGCGGAACAGCAGTCCCGCCTCGATTGTCTCTCGCTCCTTCCTCGCCTGGGCGCGGAGCCTGCCGTCGGCGCCGCCCACGAGCTCGTTGCGGATCAGCTCGACCGTGCCGAGATGGCCACCCTCGGCGGGCAGAAGGGCGCTCGGGGAGAGCAGAAAGCGCAGCAGGATCCGCTTCGGCCGGCCGGTCGCGGGACGCTCGGCGTAGGAGCGCAGGATCTCGACGTTGCGTCGCGCGGTCGCGTTTTCCTCGGCTTGTGGGTCCGCCACAGCGAGCGCGCGCGCGAGCTCCTCGGGGTCGACGATCACATCGGCGTCGGCCAGCTCGCCGAGCTCGAGCAGCTCGGGGTTCGTGAATGCCGCCTGCGCCGGTCCGCGGCGCCCCACGACGACGACTTCGTTCACGCGGCTGGCGGCGAGCACCTCGAGCGCGTGGTCGGCAGTGTCGGTGGGCGCGAGCTCAGCCGGGGCCAGCACGAGCATGCGGGCCACGTCGAGCGCCACGTTGCCGTTGCCGATCACCACGGCCCGCTCGGCTTTGAGCAGGTCGACCTCGAGATCGGTGTGGTCGGGGTGGCCGTTGTACCAGCCGACGAACTCCGTCGCGGCGTGGGAGCCGGGCAGCTCTTCGCCGGGGATGCCGAGCGGGCGGTCCGACGGCGAGCCGGTCGCGTAGACGATCGCGTGGTAGCGGGCGAGCAGCTCTGCGCGCGAGACGTGCGCGCCGAAGTTGACGTTGCCGAAGAAGCGGAACTGCGGGTGCGCGGCCGTCTTCTCATAGATGCGCGTGACCGACTTGATCTTCGGGTGATCAGGCGCGACCCCGGAGCGCACGAGCCCCCAGGGCGTGGGCAGCCGCTCGATCATGTCGAGCTCGACGCGCTCGCCGCCGGCCTTCAGCAGGTGCCCGGCGGCGTAGAAGCCGGCCGGACCGGAGCCGATCACGGCGATGCGGATGGTCGAGGCGTCTGTCATCGGGGGTCCTTCGAGGTGGGGAGATGGGGCGTTGCGATGTGCTGTTCAGTGGGCGCGGCCCGACTCGAACGGGCGACCCCCTCGGTGTAAACGAGGTGCTCTAGCCAACTGAGCTACGCGCCCCCGCTTGCGGGGCCTCCAAGGCTAGCGGGCCGCCGCCACCCGGCACGGCCGAGCCCGACGGGGTTTGGTTTGCGTGCCCCGGCGGGTACGATCTGAGCACCCGGCCGGGAACTTCCTTTGAAGACCGAAGACACTGCCCATAACGAGGGGCCGTCGGCGTTCGCGCAGGCTGCCGAGCTCGAGCTCCGAGGCGTCAGCAAGCTCTATCCGGGGCAGCGCGAGCCCGCGATCAAGGAGCTTTCGCTTACGGTGCCCGCGGGCGAGGTCTGCGTGCTGGTCGGGCCGTCGGGCTCGGGCAAGACGACCGCGATGCGCCTGATCAACCGCCTGATCCCGATCAGCGGCGGCGACATCCTGCTCGGCGGCGAGAGCGTGCTCGAGCGCGAGCCGAAGGCGCTGCGTCGTGAGATCGGCTACGTGATCCAGCAGATCGGACTGTTCCCGCACCAGACCGTCGGCGAGAATATCGCCACGGTCCCGCGCCTGTTGGGATGGGAGGAGAAGCGCATCGGCGAGCGCGTCGACGAGCTGCTCGCGCTGATCGATCTCGACCCCGCCGAGATGCGCACGCGCTACCCCTCGCAGCTGTCAGGCGGGCAGCGCCAGCGGGTGGGTGTTGCGCGCGCGCTGGCGGCCGACCCGCCGCTGATGCTGATGGACGAGCCCTTTGGTGCGATCGACCCGATCAACCGGGCTCGCCTGCAGGACGAATTCCTGCGCCTGCAGGCGCAGGTGAAGAAGACGGTCGTGTTCGTGACGCACGACATCGACGAGGCGATCAAGATGGGCGACCGCATCGCGATCCTGCGCGAGGGTGGCGTGCTGGCCCAGTACGACACGCCGCAGGAGATCCTCACCCGCCCCGCGGACTCCTTCGTGGCGCAGTTCGTCGGAGCCGACCGCGGTCTTAAGCGCCTCGCGCTGACGACGCTCGCCGAGCTCAAGCTGATCGAGCCCAACGGCCTGCGCCCCGACGAGAGCGCCGACGGCGCGCGGCGCGTCCCGCGCGAGACCTCCGTGCGCGACGCGCTCTCCACGCTATTGAGCGCCGGGGGCCAGCCGCTCACGGTGATCGACGGCGAAGGGCGCGTCGAGGGGCTCGTGACGCTCACGCTCGTCGAGCAGCTGCTCAGCGAGGAGGCCGCCAACGCCAACGCCAACGGCAACGGCAACGGCAACGGCAACGGCAACGCGGCGGACGGTGGCTGATGGCCTCCGTGTCGCTGGCAGCGGCGGGACCAGTGATCCCCGACTACTCCGCGCAGAGCTCCAGCTGCGTCGTGCACAACCACCTGTTCTGCACCGATTGGATCAGCCACAACTTCTCGCCGATCCTGTGGCCGGCGCTGCGCCAGCACATCCTGCTCGCGCTCGCCGCCGTGGCGATCGGCTTTGCGATCTCGATGGCGCTCGCGCTGGCCGCGCATCGCTACCGGCGCCTGGAGCGCCCCACGATCCTCGTCACGACCTTCCTCTACACGATCCCCTCGCTGGCGCTGTTCGAGCTGCTCGTGGCGCCCGTCGGCCCGAATGTGTTCTCGGCTGAGATCGCGCTCGTCTCCTACACGCTGCTGATCCTCTTTCGAAACATCCTCACCGGCCTGCGCGCCGTGCCCGCCGAGGTGCTCGACGCGGCCGAGGGGATGGGCATGTCCAGGCGCCAGGCGCTGTGGCGCGTGGAGCTGCCGCTGGCGCTGCCGGCGATCGTCGCGGGCCTGCGCATCGCCGTCGTGACGATCATCGCGCTGGCAACGATCGTCTACACGATCTATGACGCGGGCCTGGGCGTGCCGATCCACACCGCGCTCGGCGAGGGCCCCTTCAAGACCGAGCTGATCGCCGCGGGCGGCCTTGCGATCCTGCTCGCGCTGCTCTCCGACGCGCTGCTCGTCGGCGTGCAGCGGCTGCTCACACCGTGGGCGCGGACGCGAGCGAGCTAGGAGGGAGCGGCCGTGCACGAGTTCATCGAAGCCTTCAAGTTCATCGCCCACAACGGCGCCGTCGCCGGGCGCCCGGGCCTGCCGACGCTCACGCATCTGGCACTCGAGACGCTGCGTGTCGGAGCGATCGGCGTGGCGATTTCGATCGTGATCGCGGTGCCAATCGGCGTGTGGCTCGGGCACGTGCACCGTGGCTCCTTCGTGGCGATCAACCTCGGCAACATCGGACGCGCGCTGCCGAGCCTCGCGGTGCTCGCGATCGGCGACGCCTTCCTCGGCCTCGGGCTGACCGTGGTGGAGCTCGCGCTCGTGATCCTCGCGGTGCCGCCGATCATCACCAACTCCTACCTCGCCGTCGACGGCGTCGATCGAGATCTCGTCGACGCGGCCAAAGGCATGGGCATGAGCGAGGGCGAGATCCTGCGGCGCGTGGAGCTGCCGCTGGCGGTGCCGCTGATCTTCGCCGGCATCCGCACGGCGGCGGTGTTCGTCGTGAGCACCACCACGATCGCCTCGCTCGCGGGCTTCAGCGGCAGCCTCGGCGACGTGATCGCCAACGAGACGAGCTACCACTTCTCCGGCGTGCTCGGCGCGGCTATCTGCGTGGCGGCGCTCGCGCTCGCGGTCGAGGGCGCATTGACGCTCGTGCAGCGGGCGCTCACCCCGCGCGGGCTGCTGCTGGCAGAGCCCCGGCGCGGACGTGTGCGTGTGGCCGACGCGATGCCGGCGTGAGAGCACTAACTTCCCCGATCGAATAAATAACAATCAGGAGGCGATGGATGACGGGCAGGCGAATGGGCAGGCGCAGCAACGTGATGGTGAGTGCTACGGCAGCGCTGGCGCTGGCGCTGGCGGTTGGGCTGGCGGCGTGCGGGTCGAGTTCCTCGTCGAGCAGCTCGAGCTCAACCTCGAGCAGCACCGCCGCCGGCGGCTCATCCTCGACCCCAGGCGCGGGCAAGCCCCCGATCACGCTCGGCGACAAGAACTTCGCCGAGGAGAACATCCTCGGCGCGCTTTACGCGCAGGCGCTCGAAGCCAAGGGCTTCAAGGTCACGCTCAAGGACAACGTCGGCTCCTCGGAGATCATCTACAAGGCGCTGAGCACCGGGCGCATCGACATGTATCCCGAGTACACCGGCGTGCTGCTCTCGGCCGTGGCCGAACAGAAGACCAACCCCACGAGCGCCGAAGCGGCCGCGCAGGAGGCGAAGACGTTCCTGGAGAAACACGGCTCCACGCTGCTCGACACGACGCCGTTCTATGACTCAGACGCCCTGGCCACGCTGCCGAGCTTCGCGACGAAGAACAACCTCAAGAGCATCGCGGACCTGAAGCCGCTCGGTAAGAAAGCCATGCTCGGCGGCGCGCCCGAATTCGCCACCCGCCAGGAGGGCGTGCTCGGGCTGAAGTCCGAATACGGCGTCGATCTGACGTTCAAGCCGATCGCGATCGAACTCGCCTACAAGGCCCTGGAAAGCGGCCAGGTCGACGTGCAGGACGTGTTCACCACCGACGCGCAGCTGCTCGGCGGGAAGTTCAAGGTGCTCGAAGACCCCAAGCACGTGTTCGGCTTCCAGAACGTCGCGCCGGTCGTCAAGCAGAGCGTGCTCGCCGCCGAGGGCCCGGCCTTCGCGGAAACGCTCAACAAGGTCAGCGCGCTGCTCACGATCCAGGCGATCCAGCAGATGAACAAGGCCGTCAGCATCGACAAGCAGTCGGCGGCCACCGTCGCCAAGCAGTTCCTCGCGGCCAACGGGCTCGGCTAGTCGCCACCGCCGCACACGGCCCGCATCCCCTGCGAAGCTGCGGGGGATGCGGGGCCGCGCTCCTCTCAGCAAACGCACGCTGCTCCTATCCGTCGCGGGAGCGGTGCTCGTTCTGCTCGTGCTCGCGCAGGTGCTCCTACCCCGGATCGCCGCCAGCGAGATCTCCTCACGCGTCTCGCGCTACGGCGAGGTCGCGAGCGTGAGCGTCTCCGCATGGCCGGCGCTAAAGCTGCTGTGGGGTCACGCGGACTCGGTGAAGGTCAGGGCGCGTAGCCTTGCCCTCGACCCGGCGCAGGCCGCAAAGCTCGTGTGGGAAGGCCGCGATGTGGGCAGCGAGGATGTGAGCGCGGAATCGGTGAAGGTGGGCTCGCTGCAGCTGAGTGACGCGACGCTTCGCAAGCGCGGCAGCTGGCTCAGCGCGTTTGCGAGCGCCGATCAGGCGGCCGTGAAGGCGGCGCTACCGGAAGGCTTTGAAGTGCGGCTGCTGAGCAGCCGCGACGGCCAGGTCGAAGTGCAGGCCAGCGGCGGGCTGTTCGGCGTCGGCACAGGTGTGGACGCCGTTGCGCTTGCCAGTGGCGGGCGGCTCGTGGCGCACCCGCTCGGCTTCCTGATCGAAGGGCTTCAGCTGGCGATCTTCTCCGATCCTCACGTGTATGTCGAAGGCGTCAGCGCGAGCGTGCCGCCCAGCGGCGGATACCGGCTCGGCATGAGCGCGAGCCTGCGCTGAGTCCGGGTGCTCAGGCGGCAGCGGTGAGACCGGCGGCGGCCACGGCGGAGCGCGGATGCACGAACATCGGCAGCCCGTCACGCGGGCTGATCGTCGGCATCTGGCGAATCGAGAGCTCGAAGTCGGTGGGCAGCGTTAGCGTGAAGCGCGACAGGATCAGCGTCGCGATCGTGCGCACCTCGAGCTGGCCAAAGCGCATCCCGATGCATGTGCGCGAGCCGCCGCCGAAGGGCACGTAGGCGCCCTTGGGCATCGCCGCGCGCGCCTGCGGGCTGAAGCGCTCGGGGCGGAACTCCTCGGGGTCGGCGAACACGTCGGGCAGGTGATGCGACGCCCACGAGCAGTAGTTCACGAAAGCGCGCTCGGGCACCGCGTGCCCTTCGAACTCGAACGCCCCGACCGCCCGGCGCGGTCCCACCCAGGCGGGCGGATACATGCGCAGCGTCTCCTCGAAGACCATCTCCAGCTCGCTCAGCTCGCCCGAGATCAGCTGTGCGGCGCTCGGCTCGCCGTCCGCGAGCAGCGCGTCTTGCTCGGCCAGCAGCCGGCCCACGAGCTCGGGGTTGTGCGCGAGCTCGTAGAACATAAACGAGATCGTCGAGGTGGTCGTGTCGTGGCCCGCGAACATCAGCGTCATGACCTCGTCGCGGATCTGCAGGTCCGTGAGCGTGTTGCCGTCCTCGTCCTGGGCGTCGAGCAGCAGGCTGAGAATGTCGCTGCCGCGCTCGCCCGTGGCGCGACGGCGCGAGATCTCCGAGTAGATCAGCTCGTCGAGCCTGCGCGCCGCCTGCTGCAGGCGTGCCCAGGGCGTGAACGGGCCGCGGAACACGCGCAGCAGGAAGTCGCTCGCGTAGAAGGCGAGCGCGTCCTCGAACAGGCCCGCGGCGTCGATCGAGCGCGCCTGCACGCCGTCGGGGTCCACGCCGAACAGCGCGCGCATCGCCACGCGCAGCGCCAGGCGGCGCGTCCAGGCGTAGAGGTCGATGCTCGCGCCGGGCGTGAGCTCATCGAGCGCGCGCGTGGTCTCCTCGACGATCACATCGACCGAGGCCACGATGTGCTCGCGGTGGAACGCCGGCAGCATGATCAGGCGCGAGCGGCGGTGGAACTCGCCGTCGATCGTGAGCAGGCCGTCTCCCATCAATCCGATCAGATCGCGGAAATGGGAGTCGCGCCAAGTGAAGTTCGAGGCGTGCGACACCGTCACGTAGTGGTTGGCGGCCGGTCCGAGCATGAACACCACGTTGCTGTGGAACAGGCGCAGCGTGAAGATCGGGCCATAGCGCTCGTAGGCCTCGAGCAGCAGCGGCAGCGGTTCGTTCGCAAAGCGCCGCGTGCGTGGAAGCGATAGACCCGTTTCGCCAGGCGGAAAAGGCACGGAGGCTGAGCGCTCGTCGCGCAGGTCGCTCATGAGAACCGCAAACGGGTTCGAGTTGAGCATCGGAGGGGGACCGACCAGCGCCACCGCCGAAGCCTATCGAAAGACTTGGCCAACCGGCCAGTATGGCCCGGCTCCGGGACTTCGGCTCAGCCTTGGCATACTGCAGTGGCGAGGTACCCCGCTGCGGGGAGCCAAGCATCGCGGGGGCGTAGCTCAGCAGGTTAGAGCGCTGCCCTGTCACGGCAGAGGTCGCGGGTTCGAGTCCCGTCGCTCCCGCTCTGTACCCCGCTGCTTCCAAACCGGCTTCTGAGGGTTTGGGAGGCGGCGGTTTGGAAGTACGGCACGAATGCGCCGCGTGGTTTGACGGCGACGATCCGGCCGTTGTCCTGCCAGACCTGCTCGAAGCGCGTGGTCAGGAGGCGGTGGCGCTCGGCGGGCGAGGTCTCGTTTCTCGCGGGCCGCCGGCGAAGTCCGACAACGGTCGTTCCGCGTGGACGAGCTGCGGGTCGGGTGCAGGCAGCCGCTTGGATGCGAGGCTCAGACGATGATGGCGTTGATGCCGTCGAGGTTTGCGAAGTCGCGGTCGCGTGTGATGAGTGGCAGGCGGTGGGCGGCTGCGGTCGCGGCGATGAGAGCGTCGGCTGTTGCAAGCTTCTTGTTGCGGTTGCGGTTGCGGTTGCGTCTGGTCTCGGCGAGTAGCCGGCCGTAGTGGGGCGCGATGCGCGGGTCGATCGGGAGGGCGGCGAAGCGTCGCTCCGCGAAAATCAGCGTGGCGAGTCGACCGGGGCGCTGCTCGTCGGTGGCGACGAGC
>JACDGG010000067.1 GCA_013815355.1 Solirubrobacterales bacterium | reverse complement strand
GAATAATGGTGTGATGAAGCTCTATAAGGCCGAATCGGCGCTGCTGAGCGTGACTGATGGGGCGCTCAGCAATGGTGGTGGCTTGTCGGTCGTGGTCGCTGCGGCTGCTGCGGCGAGCTTCTCGCTGAGCGCTGCGACGCTCACCCCGACCGCGGGGGAAGCGGATAACCTTTCGATCACGGCGCTTGACGCTTTCGGGAACGTCGCGGTCAGCTACACCGGGTCGCACAGCCTCACGTTCGCGGGCGCGAACAACAGCCCCAGCGGGACGCGTCCGACCGCGAGCAGCAGCACGGGGGTCGTGACGAACTTCGGCTCGGCGACGGCGATCACGTTCACGAATGGTGTCGCGACGGTGGCTGGGGCCAACAATGGAGTAATGACGCTCTACAGCGCGGAAACAGCGAAAGTCACGGCGACTGAAGGAGCAGTCAAAACAACGATTGCGCTGTCGGTGACCGTGAGCCCCGGCGCGCCGGGACGCTTGGCCTGGACGCATGTCACCGTCAGCGCCGGCACCCTGAGCTCCCCCTGCCTCTTTACATGCACCGCCACAACCCTCGGAAACAGCGGAACCTTCATCGCGAACGTGAGCGTCACGGACAGCTCGGGAAACACCGTGACGGGCCTTGGAGCCGGCCATACGGTGACCGTCTCCACGCCCTCGAGCGGCGCTGGCAGCGGAGGCGCCTTCACGGAACCGACTGCCGGCACCTCCGTAAACCTCGCCATCAACAGCGCGGGCACAGCAGACTCCACTGTCCAGTTCGTCTTCAAAGCTCAAAGCGGCGTCTGGGCCTCAGACACAATGACCGCACAGACACTCGCAGGCACCACCTACACCGTTGCCACGGCAACACTCAACAAATGACAGTTTGCGGAGGAGAGCACAGCCTTGTCGATCAGTTCCTCAGTCGAGCGGGGTTTGATCTTTGTCCGCGCGAGTGCGTCGCAAACCTGCTTCAGCCGGGTTGAGCGTGGGGAGATGCACAGCGAAGCTTGCCCCTGTGCGCGATGGGAGTGCTTTCACATCTCCCCCCGCTGCGCGTGCAAGGCGGCGCGCGAGCGGCAGTCCGAGGCCCGCGCCGGCGTGAGTGTCGGGATGGGACTCGGCCTTGCGAAAGCCGGCGTCGAAGATGCTCTCGCGATCCTCGAGACGGACCCCGCGTCCGTCGTCGCGGACTTCGATCACGGCCTCGCCGTGGGTGGCTGTGATCTCGATCGTGATCTGATGCCGGGCGTAGCGTGCGGCGTTCTCGAGAAGCGGTGAGAGAATGCGTTCAACGACGTTGCTCTCCACAGCGACCTTCACTGGCTGGCTGCAGAGGATCTCGATTGTCTTCGCTTGTGGCTGGAGCGTGTTGTGCAGTGAGCTGGCGAGACGCTGAGCGCACGCCTTGGTATCGGTTGCGTGGCGGGCGTCGGCGGACGTGGCGCGCGCGGTGGCGAGGAGTGTCTCGAGTACCGCCTGCAGATCGAGGCCATGGCGCACGATCTGCTGGAGGGTCGCTCGGTATTCCTCGCCGGAGCGCTCACGGCTGATCGAGAGCTCGGCCTCCGCCAGGACCTTCGCGAGCGGTGTGCGCAGCTCGTGTGAGATCTCCGCTGTGAGGCGCTGCTCGCGCCTGAAGCTATGCCCGAGGCGGCCGAGAAGGCTGTCGAAAACGGATGCCAGTGAGCTCAGCTCGTCACGGGGCTCTCCCGTGAAGAACCGCCGCGACAGATCGCGCTCGCTCCACATGGCCGCTTGAGCGCTCATGCGTGCGACGGGACGGAGAGAGCGACTCGTCAGCCACCGTGACAGGGCCGTGATCGCGGCGAGTGTGAGCAGTCCGAGGATGACCGAGCCCACCAGTGCTGAGGATGCCGTGCTCTCATACGGTGCCATCGATGCCGCCACCACCACCGTGCCCAGCATGCGTCCGCCTCGCCGGGCCGGGGCCGCGAGCAGGCGAGTGTCGGTCGTTTCTACAGTCGCAAAGCCCGAGCCGGAGCGTGCGAGCCGTTCGGCCGCCAGTTGGTTATGTCGATCGGCGCCGATCGGCTGCTCCAGCGTGGCTCCTGCGGCAAAGATCCAGGTTTGAGCGTCGAGGGCGCCCTGGTCAGGTGCCTCCAGCACCGACAGGCGCCCGTCGACGGTGCCGAGCCCACGCAAGGCCGTGGCTGCGCGCTCGCGCAGCACGTTGTCTCCATCCACACGCAGACGCGCATCGAGGACGAGATTGAAGACGAGTACAAGGATCGTGAGGCTGATCGCCGCACCCGCGACGGCGATCATCGTGAGCCTTCTGCTGAGACTCAAGGTGGGGAGACCGCTTGTAGTAGATAACCCACGCCGTGCAGGGTCTTGATGGCGGGTGCACCGGGAATCGAGCGCAGCTTGCGGCGCATCCGTGCCAGGTAGACATCGATCGTGTTGTCATGCACGACGGCGCCCTCGGGCCACGCCGCACGCACCAGGTCACGGCGGCTCACCACCTTCTCAGGTTGCGCGGCGAGAACACCGAGCAGCCTGAACTCGGTGGGAGTGAGGCTGACCGAGTGCTCGGCACAGGACACCTCGAGGGTCGCCGGGTCAAGCGCCAGTCCTGCGCCGAGGAGAACGCCGTCGCTCCCGACTCGCTTTAGGACGGCTCGCAGCCGGGCCTTCAGCTCAGACAGCGCGAAGGGCTTCGTGATGTAGTCATCGCCCCCCGCTCCAAACCCGGCGAGGCGGTCAGAGAGCGCGTCGCGCGCGGTCAGGAACAGCACCGGCGCGGTGACGCCCTGAGCGCGGAGGGCCTGACATAGATCGCGCCCGTCGGCGTCCGGCAGGCCGATATCGATCACGAAGGCGTCCGGCGCCTCGTCGCGAGCGCGCTGCATCGCCTCGGCGCCTGTTCTGACACCGCAGACCGCGAAGCCCTCCTCCTCCAATCCACGTCTGATCAGAGCACGTAGCTCCTCGTCATCCTCGACGAGCAGGATCAGTCCAGCGGGCATCGAGGAAGTATCGCCATTCAGTGGCTATTGCTCGCGGAGGATCTCTCCGAGTCCCAGCCGGCGTATCCCGCGTGCGGCCGCAGCGGTCGCGAGCAACGCGGCGAAGATCGCTGCTCCCGCCAGGGCGGCGAGGAACCCCCATGGCACCGCGAGCGCGTCGGGCGGCGGGTCGAAGACATGCTGCAAAATCGCGACCAGCATCGCTGAGAGAAGCCAGCCCAGCCCCACGGCCAGCACGAGCCCGACGCTCAGAACGAGTGCAACCTCGCTCCACAGGAACGCCGCTATGCGTGAGAGCGGAGCCCCGATCGCTGCCATCGTGGCGAACTCCTGCCGGCGCTCCGCGATCCCCAGGGCGACGAACAATGCCATCGCTGCCGCTGCGAGCAGAATCGCAAAGGCCTGCTCGATGTGACTGATGCCGGTCAAGTCGACCGTCGTGATCGAGCTACTGGTGCGCGCTGACTGGCTTGTGATGTTGTCCACCTTCGTGCCCGTCGAGGCGGTTGCCTGAGCGATGCGACGGGCGACCGTTGCGGGTGGGCCTGAGACCTTTGCGAAGACGACGTTCGCGCCGCCCGCGTGTGTGACCGACTCCAGGTAGCCCACGTTGGCGACCATGAATGAGTCCTTCGGCGCCGAGGGGAACTCCTGGACGATCCCGGCGACGTGAAAAGGCACGACGCGGAACTTGCCGCTGCGTTGATCGAGGACACGAAGGCGGAGCAGGTCGCCATTCTTGAGTGAGAAGTCAACGATTGTCTCTTTGCTGACAATGATGCCGTCACGAGTGCTGCGCAGCCGGCGAAGGACCTGCTGGGCAGTGTCATGGACGAAGTAGGAGTCGCGTAGGCTCGTCGCGCTGGTGAACGTTTTCGCATCGATGCCGTAGGTGTCCTGGAGGTCTGGCCCGACATATGCGTAAGAGTGCTCGACGCCGGTGACCGCAACGACGCCGGCGACAGCGCCAACCTGGCGTATGAGGTTGTGCTTTGTGGCTATCCCAGGAGCCGTGGTCGCTGTGACATCGGCGCCGAGAGTGAGCTGTGCGTCGGCCTTGACCTGCTGGTTGTAGGTGGCGGAGAAGATTCCGAGGTTCACGCCAAAGGCGAGCAGCAGCCCGACGACGATCAGCCCTCGGTTGATCGCGGCGCCGCGTC
Organism: Solirubrobacterales bacterium; assembly: GCA_013815355.1. Classification (GTDB taxonomy): domain Bacteria; phylum Actinomycetota; class Thermoleophilia; order Solirubrobacterales; family Solirubrobacteraceae; genus Palsa-744. Next base: position 9,426 of record JACDGG010000067.1, on the reverse strand, counting down.
GAGCCGCACTGACCAGCAGAAATGAGATCGCAGACGTTGCGCGTCCGCGAACGACGCGCTCGATCACCCACGAGAGCGCGCGGCCACGCAGCCGTACCAGCAGAAGTGTCGCACCGAGCCAGAGCAGGGCCGGAGCAAAGAACATGTACACCGACAGCGAGAGCGTCGGGTTGGAGTCGGGGTTGACCACTGCCGAGAATCCCGTGCTCGCCGTCAGCCAGTAGATCAAGCCGCTGAGGAGCAGGCACAGCGTGTCCAGGTACAGCCGCTGCCACAGTGGCTTTCCTTGGCGTTGCGGACCCCGCCGCCCCGCCGCGACGCTCTCTCGCAGCGAGGAGAAGCTTGCGCCGAAGCGTGCGGCGCCGGCGCCGGCGGTGGCCAGGGCGACGCAGATCGCGCCGATCACGAGCATTCCGCCGCTCGTCGCGTGCGCTCCGCCGCTCACGAGCCAGGAGACGGCTGCGAGAGCGGCCGCGGTGCCGAGCAGCCCTGCCATGACGCCGAGGATCAGGCTCTCCAGAGCAGCCAGCGTCAACAGATCGCGGCGCTTGGCGCCCCTTGCGCGCAGGAGCGCGAGGTCGCGACGATCACGCTCCAACGTGCCCAGCGCGGCGAGATAGGCGAGGCCGAGCGCGATCAGGGCGCCGGGCACTGCGAGCATGATGTACAGCGTCTCCGCGTAAAGAGCGTCGCCGGCAGCGGTATTCAGCGATTCCGAGAGGTTGTCGACGAACTGCACGCGCCCGGTGAGGGTGCGCTCGATGCGATTTCGCGTTTGCGTTGCGCGTTCGAGAGCGCTGCTCGGGCTGCCGCCGCTCAGTGCTCCTGGGTCGAGCTGCGCCTGTACCTGCCACTGCACACCGCTTTGAGCTCCCGGCTGGGCGTTGACACCAAGCGCGGCCCCGTGAATCGTGGGTATCCCGGCGGGGAGCGTCGCGGCGAATGTGTCCAGCGGCATGATCGCGACGTTCGCCGGCGGTTGCGCCGGAGCGGGGCCGAGGAGGGGATTCAGGGGCTGAAAGAGGATATCGGCGGCGGTAATCAGAGCGATCCCGGAAACCGGATAGGTATGCACTGTCTTGCTGCCCGAGACCCTGAGCGCGATGCGATCGCCGATATGGGCCTGCAAGGTCGAGGCCATCTGCTGGTCGAGCACCACCGCTCCAGCGCGGAGAGTGCCTCCGAGGAAGCGGAATGTGTGGATGTTGGCGGCGTAGTTGGGCGGGATGGCGAGAATCGCGCCCGGGCCCGAGCTTGTGAGACCGCTCTGGCTTTCGTGTTCGGCTCCGGATATCGGGGCGGTTGCTGCCGCGCTCGCCTGCAGGACGCCTTGTTCCGCGGCCACTTCTTTGGCCAGTGTCTGTGCCTGTGCGTAGGAGGAGACCGGACCCTGCAGATCGAGCGGCACGCTGCGAACCGCGCTCGCGGAGACCGTCCGCAGGGAGTTGCCGACGAACAGCAGCATTCCGCCGAGCAGCGCGACCGACGCGGCTAGCACGAGCACGCGGATCAAGGTGCGCGCGGGCGCACGAACCAGCCAGGAGACAGCGAGACGCGCGACGCTTCTCATGTAAGGCTCGCCGTGACGAGGCGGCCGTTGATCAGCTCGACGATGCGTTCGGCGCGAGCGGCGACCCCCGCGTCGTGTGTCGCTGTGACCAAGGCGAAGCCGAACTCGCGTTGCAGTCCTTCGATGAGATCGAGGACGCGTTCGGCGGTATCTGAGTCGAGATGCCCAGTGGGCTCATCGCAGAGCAGCAGCTCGGGTTGCTGCGCAAGTGCACGGGCGATCGCGACTCGCTGGGCCTCGCCACCGGAGAGCTCGCCCGGCAGTGCATCGAGCTTTGACCCGAGGCCCACGAGCTCGAGCAGCTGCTCCGGTGTGTTCTCGACACCCATCGTGGTGCTCGCGTCGGGCTGGGCGCTCACTGCGCATGCGAAGGCGACGTTCTCGAAGGCTGTGAAATGGGGGAGCAGGTTCGAGCCCTGAAAGACATAGGCGATACCGCGGGCGCGCGCGCGGCCACGCGCGCCGGCATCGAGCGAGGAAAGATCCCGCCCCTTCCACAGGACCCGTCCTTCGCTCGGCGCCACGAGGCCCCCAAGGGCGTGCAGCACGGTCGTCTTACCCGACCCGGAGCGACCCCACAGGGCGAGCTTCTCGCCGGGCTCGACGGCGAGCTCGACTGCATCGAGTGCGGTTACACCTGCACGGCCCTCGCCATAGCTCACGCTCACGTGCTCGCAGGCGATCAGCGCCGTCGGAGCCACGACGGCATCCCCGCTCGCGCGGCTCACGAGATCACCCGTCCGTCGCGCATCTCGATCACGCGCTCTGCCCGCGCAGCGACGCGCTCGGAGTGTGTGACGATGACGACCGCACTATCGTAGTCGCGGCTGAGCGCCTCGAGTGCCAGAAGAACGGTCTCCTCGTTGCCCTCGTCCAGCTCACCGGTGGGCTCATCGGCGAGTACAAGGCGCGCCTGGCGTGCCGCGGCAGCCGCGATTGCCACACGCTGCTGCTCACCACCGGAGAGCGTCGCCGCACGGTGCGCGCGACGGTCCCCGAGCCCGAACGCCCCCAGGCTCTGCATCGCAGCGCCTTCGGGGTCGGGGTGAGCAGCGAGGCGCAGCGAGATCGCGACGTTCTCCTGGGCCGTGAGCGCCGGCCATAGGTTCTCGCTTTGAAAGATGATCGCCAGATCCCGCGCGCGGTAGGCGGCCAATTCTGCCTCCTGGAGGCGTCCGAGCGATCGACCCTGGATACGAACCTCGCCGGCCGAGGGCTCATCCAGGCCTGCCGCGAGGCTCAGCAGCGTGCTCTTGCCACAGCCTGAGGGACCGAGTATCGCCACCAGTTCTCCGGGCTCGACCTTCAGCTCGATGCCTCGCAAGGCAACTGTCTCAACTGCTCCGGTGCGATAGATCTTGAACACGTCGCGGCACTCCAGCGCCCCCCAATGCACCTGTTGGACGTCGTCTGTCGGCTCGACGTAGAGGCTCCTCACAGCCACTTGAAGCTTTCGATCATGCGCTTGTAGGCGTCGACGTTGTCGACTCCGACAGGGGTTCCCAGATCGACGATTGCCGTGCGGCCTGCGTGTCCGAGTGTGTAGCGATCAACGGTGAGGGTGACCTGCTTGCCGGTCACGGGGTTGGGCGTGCTCTTGGTTTGGTATGTCACCTTGACTGCCGCTCCACTCTTCAGCGAGACGGCTTGGGGAGCGCCTGCAGTGAGCGTCGGCGTCTTCTGCTTCAGCGCTGCAAGCTGGGTGCTCACGCTCGCGATGGTCGGCTCGGCGCCGTTCGAGAGAGCGATGCGCACGAGGTTGTTCTTGTCGCTGATCGAAACCTCATTCGAGGTCTGCTTGACCGTCCAGCCCTCCGGATAAAGCATCGCCACCCGAAGCCGCTGGTCACGCAAAGTCAAGAAGTTCTGTGTGTCGGGAATATCACCGGTCGCGGCCGATCTCGCGTCCGCCGCCAAGGCTCCAGCGCCTGACGAGCTCACCGCTGGGGCGCTCGATGAGCGCTGGACATGTGAGCCGCCGCCGCAGCCGGCGGCGATCATCAGGACTCCAGCGAGGGCAACTGCAAGTGTCTTGCCGATCATGCGCCCCAGGCTCTCACGGGTGACCTGAACATCTCCTGAACGCTGCTCGCCCGAACGCGAAGATCCGTGATCGGCGCTCATCCTCGGTTTAGGCGGGGGCTCTAGCGTCACCTCGCCTCGCGGCCGTCAGGCCCGTCGGCGAGCGGCACCATGGATCTACAGGTCACTCATAAGCTCGTTCCGGAGATCGCCGTGCTCCTTGGAGCGGTGGGGCTCGTGATCGCGCTGCTGCCGCGCTACTTCCCCTCAGGGCTGCTGTTCGCGACTGTCTTGAGCTCGGTCCTGGCATTCTGGTTCGCATATGTCGTTACGCGCCCCCTGGGTGCTTCCTTCGCCGATTGGCTTGCCGTCTGCCACCAGCGGGGTGCCTCGACATCCCTGACGCGCAGGCGTAGGGCTGGACCGGGACGGGCATCTTGATCGTGATCGCAAGCATCACGAGCAGCATCACCGACTGGATCGCGCAACACGGCATCCTTGCGGTGTTCGTCCTGATGGCGCTCGACGCTCTGCTGCCCGTCGGCGGGGAGGTGATCATGCTCTACGCGGGCGTCCTGGCCTCCGGGGCGATTCTGGGGCACCATGTCTCGCTGCTGGGGCATGATCTTGCGAGCGGCACCGCGAGCTATCTCGCGCTCGCCCTCGCGGGCAGCCTCGGCTACCTCGCCGGCGCGGTGCTCGGATGGGGAATCGGACGCTACGGCGGCCGTTCGCTGGTTGAGCGTCACGGACGCTGGTTCCATCTCGATCAGCGCTCGCTGCTTCGCGCGGAAAGCTGGTTTGAGCGCTTCGGAGCGTGGGCGGTGCTGCTCGGGCGGATCACTCCCGTAGTGCGCTCGTTCATCTCGATCCCGGCGGGAGTCTTCCGAGTACCGATCGCCAGCTACGTGTCGTTGAGCCTGGCCGGCTCTGCGATCTGGTGTTTTGCGTTTGCTGGCGTCGGATGGGGACTTGGCGGGCGCTGGGAGAGCTTCCACAAGAACTTTCGCTACGCAGATGCGCTCGTCGTCGCAGCGATTCTCACGCTGCTCGTTGTCCTCATCGTTCGAGCTCTTCGCCGTCGCCGGCTCGCAGCGCGTTAGATCTCATCGACGTGGGCGTGGCCAGGAGCCGCGCCGGCTCTAGCTCTTTGGCCGTCGCGAGGAGCAGCGATGCGTCAGCGCCACCACCGTCTCGGTTGGACACGTGGGCTGCTCCACCATGTCCGCGCGCGATCGCCTCGACGATCGCCAGCCCCAGGCCGCTGCCGCCATCGCTGCGGCTAGCATCGTCGCGGCTGAAACGCTCAAACGCACGGGGGAGATACTGGGCTGAGAAGCCAGAGCCACGATCGCGCACGTGCAGCTCGAGCTGGGCACCCTTGTCGCGAGCGCTCATCTGCACCGGGCCCTTCCCGTAACGCAGCGCGTTATCGAGCAGGTTGCCGAGGGCCTGCTCAACGCGCAGCCGGTCAACGCGAGCGTTGAGTCCGGGCTCGGCGATCACCTCCAGCTCGACTCCAGCATCGCCAGCGCGCTGCTCGAACCGGCCGGCGAGGGCATGTAGCACTTGATGGATATCGGTCGGGGCGAGTTGCATCGGCAGGTCTCCTCGATCCGTTTGGGCGATCGTCAGGAGATCCTCAGCTTATGCCGAGTTCCGTGTTATGCCGAGTGGAGGCTGGAATCCCAGTAGGCGAGCGGGGCTGGCCGTGAAAAGCTCGGCATAATTAGAGATGTTCGAGGAACGCGAGCAGGGTGTCTGGTGGCCGGTAGCGGCCGGGGGTGCTGTTGGGTGGGGTGGTGCGCGCGAGTGCTTGTTCCTTGATGGTCATGTCGGCGTGGAGGTAGATCTGGGTCGCTTCGACGGACTCGTGTCCGAGCCACAAGGCGATCACGGTGCTATCGACGCCGGCGTGCAAGAGGTTCATCGCGGCGGTGTGTCGTAGGACGTGCGGCGAGGTCGTCTTGTTGCGCAGCGTCGCGCAGTGGTGGCTGGCGGTTTTGGCGTGCTTTGAGACGAGTAGCGCGACCGCGTCGCGGCTGAGCGCTCTGCCGCGGCTGGTTGCGAGCAGCGGCTGCTCTGCGTCGCCCTCGCGCTCTTTGAGCCATCCGCGGAGCACGGCGACCGTCTGGCTGGTGAGCGGTGTGGCGCGCTGCTTGCGGCCCTTCCCGGTGACTTGCACGTGCGCGCCGGTGTCGAGGTGCACGTCTTGGCAGCGCAGGCTGGTGAGCTCTGTGACGCGCAGCCCGGTCTGGATCGCGAGGCTCAGCAGCGCGTGGTCGCGACGGCCGATCCAGCGGGTCCGGTCCGGCGCGGCGAGTAACGCGTCGATCTCCTCGGGGGTGAGGTAGGAGACGATCGCGCGCTCGAAGCGCTTGGCGGGAAGGGCAAGCACGCGACTGATAAGCGCGGCGTGTTCGGGGTGCCTGAGCGCGGCGTATCGGAACATCGAGTGGATCGCGGCCAGCCGCGCGTTGCGCGTCCGGGGGCTGTTCCCGCGGTCGTGTTCGAGATGGTCGAGGAACGCCGCGATCAATGTTGCGTCGAGATCCTCGATTTCGAGTTTGCATGGCGGCTTGCCGGCGTGTTGCTGAGCGAAGCCGAGCAGCAGCCGGAAGGTGTCGCGGTAGGCGGCGATCGTGTGCGGGCTGGCGCCCTTCTCGTTGATCAACCGCTCCGAGAAAAACGCCTGAAGGGACGGGGCGAGCGCGCTCATGACCGTCCCTCCGTTGTGAGTTCCAGCCGTTCGGCGGCGAGCCCGAGCAGCTCCGGCGCCGCTGACAGATACCAGTAGGTCGCGGCAGGATCCACGTGCCCAAGGTAGGTGGAGAGCAGGGGCATCCTTGCGCTGACGTCCCCGCCATCGCGATACCAGCCAAGCAGCGTCTTGACGGCAAAAGAGTGGCGCAGATCGTGTATACGAACGTTCCGCTCGGGCGAGGGATGCTGCACGCCTGTCTGCCTCAGCAGCGCCCGAAATGGCTGGTGGATCGTGGGGTGCGTGAGCCTTGTCCCGAGCGTTGTGATGAAGAAGCTGCGGTCCTTTGCGTGAGGGCAGAGCCGGTCACGCTGCTTGGCGTAATCGAGCAGCGCCTGCACCGTGCTGGGATGCAGCAGTACCTCCCGGGACTTCCCGAACTTCGAATCACGGACGATCAGCACCCCGTGGGTCGGGTCGAAGTCCTCACGGTCGAGGCCGATCGCCTCCCCGATCCGCAGCCCGGTGCACGCCAAAAGGCCGATCAGTGCCTGGAACGTCGCTGCCCTGAGGGGCGGGCGCAGCGTGCGGGCGCCCGCCATCAACGCGACGATCTCCTCATCGCGGTAGAAGTACGGGGTCGGGCGATACTTGCTCGCGGGTAGAAGCTCGATCGGCGGGACCTCGCAGGCATCGTCCAACGCGTGCAGATACCGCGCGAAGGAACGGACCGCTCGCAGCCGCCGCGATAGATAGTTGGCGCTGCCGCCGCGCGGCAGCCTGGCCCACTCCAGCGCTGTTTTGGTCGTGACCGTGCGCTCTCCGGCAGCCTCGGCGAACGCGACGAACTCGGTGAGCAGCTGGCCCTCCCCGACGAGCTTGAACCCCAGCGCGCGGCGGATCTTCAGGTAGTTCTGAACGTGCTCGGCGAGGGCGCTCATGCTGCGCTCCCCGGCCACGGCTGAACGACCGCGGCGAGCGCGAGCCGGTCGACCTTCGCGTAAATCGAGGTGACATCCCGGCTGCGATGGCGCAGCACCTGCCCGACCTCGGTCAGGCTCCCGCCGGCGCGCAACATCTCGGTCGCGGCCGTGTGCCTGAGGCGGTGAGCGCCCACGATCGGCAATCCGGCTCGCTGAGAAGCACGCCGCACGATCTGGGAGACAGCGCCGGGCGAGATCCCGCCGTGTGGCGCTCGAAGGCGCGTGAACAAGAACACCGATTCGCAGCGCGGGCGGCCCCTGGAAAGCCAGCCAGCCAGCGCCTCGCCAACATCGGCGGGCAACGGAAGACGCTCCTGGCGGGATCCCTTGCCGCGAATCAGTACCTCGCCCGCGCGCCAATCGACGTCGGTCAGCTGCATCGCAGCGACCTCACCGGCACGCAACCCAAGCCGCGACAGCAACATCAGGGCCGCGAAGTCCCGACGCCCGACCCGGGTACGCCGGTCACAACTCGAAAACAGCCGCGCGACCGACCCCGCGTCCAGCGCCCTCACCAACCCTGCCAGCCGCCAGCTCGCGACCGACGGCACCGCGCCCGCCAGCGCGTGCTCGATCTCGCCCTCCACGTGCAAGAACCGCAACAACACCCGCAACCGGGTGACCATGCACTTCGCCGAACCTACGCTTGAGCGCTGAGCCTCCTCAAGCACGAACTCTGTGACCGCTGCAGCGTCCAGCCCCTCCAGCTCCAGCTTGCCCACGACCCGCTCTCGCCAGAAGAAGAAGACTCGGGCGACCCACACATAGTTCCGCACGCTCGACGGTGAGACACCACGCCGCTCAAGCAGATACGCCGAGTAGCGCTCAATAAGCACCTCAGCCGGGGTAGATGCAGCAGGCGCCACCGCCGCCGGCACGACCCCCAAGCCACGCAAGTAGTCAAGCAACGGGGACATCGCACGCGCCGAAACAAGACGAGAGCACCCCGCAGCACGTCGCTCCGCCATCAGCTGCTCCACCCCGACCGAGGTCAAACCACCCGCGTCCAAACCGTGGCCGGCAAGCCACCGACTCGCATACGCCATCAACCGCAACTGCTCGCCAGCCGCCCCCGGCCTATAGCCCTGCCGCGTCAGATCCACACGAAACCCCGGCGCGAAAACCAACAACGGCCCCGCCACCACAACCCGCGATCCTCTACCCATGACCAAACTCCCTTTCTGGTTGAAACCAAAAAGGAGAGTCTCCATCAGCGCCCCAAATTATGCCGAGCTTTTCACGGCCAACCCCGCTCGCCTACTGGGATTCCAGCCTCCACTCGGCATAACACGGAACTCGGCATAAGCGGATTTATGCGGACATCGTCATAAGTCCGCAAGGCGCACGAGACGATCCGTCTCCTCGGCTACCGACGCAAGCGCAGCGGTCAGTTCGCTTGGGGAACGTCCGCGGCTGAGGGCCAGGTCGACCTCGGCCTTGAGGATCGCAAGTGGCGTGCGTAGCTCATGACTCGCGTCCGCGACAAAGCGTCGCTCGTGTGCGAGGGCCTCTTCGAGGCGCTCGAGCATCGCGTTCAAGGTCGTGCCCAGCCGCCCGATCTCATCGTCACTGGGCGGGACTGGCAAGCGTTGTCCGGGGCGGGTAGCCGAGACCGCGGCCGCCATGAGGCGCATCTCCTCAACAGGTGCCAGTGCTGCTGCGGCGACCCAGTACGCCGTCAGCGAGACGAGCAAGAGGGCGATCGGTCCGCCAATCAACAGCAGCGCGACGAGATCCGACAAGGACTCGCTCCGCGCCGAGGTGGAGGTGCCAACGATCACGATGCGTCGTAGACCGCGCGCCACGACGGGAACCGCCAGCAGGCGCGAGGACTCCCTGAGACCCGGTAGCGGCCCACGATTAAACCAGAACAGGTTCATGTGCTGCGCGACGCAGCTCGGATGGGTTCAAAAGGACGCGTCGACCACAGCGTCCTCGAACACCACGTTGAAAGTTAGGGCGCTCATCAACAATCGGGAGCGCGTGTTGCGGCTGGCTCGCGGTTCTTCCCTGCAGTTGCTCTATGCGCTTGGTAGGACAGCTTTCAAACCCACCAAATGGGTCGATAATGCAGGTTCTCGGGGCCATTCGTCAAGAACTGCCAGCGCCGCCTACCGTTCAGCGACCGGAGCCTCGGGGATTGGGGAATG
>JACDGG010000066.1 GCA_013815355.1 Solirubrobacterales bacterium | reverse complement strand
GACGATGCGCCGTGAGACACCGAGATCGACCGCGAGCGCGCGGCTGGCCGGCAGACGCGCACCGGCCAGCAGACGCCCCGAGCGCACCGCCGAGCGCAGGCCGTCCTCGAGCTGCGCGCGCAGCGGGCGCCGCTGCGCGCGATCGAGCTCGACAAGCAGCTCCGGTCCCGAAGTGGTACCCAATATCACGCTCAAAATGGTCCTTTACTGTGCACCATCGCGAGCATATCGTGCGTGTCATGAGCATCGCGACGAACGTCCGCACGAGCACCGCCGCACCCGCGATCGTCGATCAGGCGCTGATCGCAGGGCTTGGCGCATTTGCCCTCTATCACTTCGCGCTCGCGGCCCTCATGGCCGTCTCGCCGCACGCGTTCTTCACCAGCATCGGCCCCTTCGGCACGTACAACCCCCACTACATCCGCGACACGGCGACGTTCAACGCGGCGCTCGGGATCGGCTTCGCGGTGGCCCTGCGACGCTCCTCATGGCGCGTGCCGGTGCTCGCGGTCACGACCGCGCAGTTCGCCCTGCACAGCCTCAATCACCTGCTCGACATCGATCGCGCCCACCCGGTGTGGACGGGCTACTTCGACTTCTTCTCGCTGCTCGCCGCGACGCTGCTGCTCGGCGGCCTGCTGGCTCGCGCGCGCACCGGCTCAGCCTCCACCCCCCGCTCGCAAGGAGAACTGCCATGACCCGCATTCAAGACGCAAGCGCCGGCGGCGCCGGACCCTTGACAAAGGTGCTGCTGCGGCTCAGCCGCCGCAAGCTCCGCCAGATGACGGGACGCGCCCCGGAGGGCATGCTGGGGCCGCTGGAGGCATACGCGCGCCTGCCGCGACTGCTCGTTGGCTACGGCATGTTCGAGGACGCGACCGCCAGGCTGCACGGCGTTCCCGAGCGACTCAAGGCGCTCGCGGAGCTGAAGGCCGCGACGCTGACCAGCTGCGAGTACTGCATCGACATCGGCTCTCAGCTCGGGCGCCGCGCTGGGCTTAGCGACGCTGAGCTGCTGGCGCTCGCGAGCTACCGCGAGAGCGAGCTGTTCGACGATCTCGACATGCTCGTGCTGGACTACGCGGTCGCGATGAGCCGGACCCCGGTCGAGGTCTCCGATCGGCTGTTCGGCCAGCTGCGCGAGGCGTTGGACGAGAGCCAGCTCGTGGAGCTCACGCATGTGATCGCGCTGGAGAACATGCGTGGACGCTTCAATCTCGGGCTCGGCTACGGCGCGGCCGGCTTCTGCGAGGGCATGGTGTGCGCGCTGCCCGAGCACCCGACAAATGTCGAGGCTCCAGCCCCGGCGCTCGACGGAGCCGGGACCCAAGTGCCGGCATGAGGGTCTTCCTGGCCGGCGCCACGGGCGTGATCGGGCGATGCCTCCTACCGATGCTCGCGCGAGCGGGCCACGAGGTGATCGGCATGACCCGCTCGGCCGAGCGGGCCGAGCGTCTGCGGACGGCCGGCGTCGAGGCTGTGCTCGCCGACGCGCTGGATGAGGCCGCGGTACGCGCGGCCGTACTCGCGGCGCGGCCGGACGCGGTCGTCCACCAGCTGACCTCGATCCCGCCGCGCATCAACCCGCGCACACAGGCCCGCGACTTCGAGCTCAACGACCGGCTTCGTGACGAGGGCACGCGCATCCTCGTGGGCGCCGCGCAGCGCGCCGGGGTGAGCCGGATCCTCGCCCAGAGCATCGCCTTCGCCTACGAGCCCGGGCCCCCCGGCACGCTGCACGGCGAGCAGGACCCGCTCGTGCGCGAGCCGCCCGCCTCCTTCCGCCGCTCCGCCGCGGCCGTGGCGAGCCTCGAGCGCACCGTGCTCGAGGCTCGGGGCGTCGTGCTCCGCTACGGCTACTTCTACGGGCCTGGGAGCGCGATCTCGCGCGACGGCTCGTTCGGCGCCGATGTGCGCCGAAGACGGCTGCCGATCGTCGGCTCCGGCGGCGGCGTGTGGTCGTTCATCCATATCGAGGACGCTGCGCGCGCAACTCTCGCGGCGCTGTCAGCCGACGGTCCGGCCGTCTATAACATCGTCGACGACGATCCGGCCGTGGTCCGAGAGTGGATCCCGGCGCTCGCCGAGGCGCTCGCAGCGCCGCGGCCGCTGCGCGTGCCGGCGGCGATCGCGCGGCTCGCCGCAGGCAGCTACGGCGTGGCCGTGATGAGGAGCTCCCAGGGCGCCTCCAACGAGCGCGCCAAGCGCGAGCTCGACTGGACACCCGCGTATCCGAGCTGGCGCGCGGGCTTTCGTACGGCGCTCGGCTGAGCCCGCGGCGCTCGGATGAGCCCGGCGTACCAACGGAGCCCCCGCGCATTCGGCTGAGCCCCGGGCGCTCGGCTGACCCCCTGCGCGGCCCGCCGAGCTACTTGCGCACGACGAGCACGACGCCCGCGACGAGCAGTACGAGCCCGAGGATGCGCTGCAGCCCGACGGGCGCGCGCGCGACCCCGAGCAGGCCGAAGCGATCGATCGCGACCGAGACCGCGAGCTGTCCGGTGATCACAACGGCCGTCAGCCCGCTCGCACCGAGCGTTCTCACGGCCACGAGCGCGACCGTCACATAGACCGCGCCGAGCAGCCCACCGACGAGCGCCCACCAGGGCACCTGGCTGACCTGGCCGAGGCTGCCGAGCCCGCCGCGCACGAACGCCGCGATCGCAACCAGCACGGCGGTGCCCACGAGGAAGGAGAAGCTCGCAGCCTGAAAGCTGCCGACGGTCTTGCCCAGGCGCGAGTTGATCGGCGCCTGCATCCCCACCAGACAACCGGCCGTGATGCCGACGAGCACGGCCAGCCCGCGGCTCACTTGGCCTCCAGCCAGGTGCGTCCGTCGCCGATGTCCACGGCCAGCGGCGGATCGCGGTCCCACACACCGCACATCTCACGCTCGATCAGCTCGCGCGCTGCCGCGGCCTCAGCGGGCGGGCCTTCGAACAGCAGCTCGTCGTGAATCGTGAGCAGCAGGCGCGTCGCAAGGCCGGAGGCGGCCAGCGCGTGGTGGCAGCGGATCATCGCCAGCTTGATGATGTCCGCGGCGGTGCCCTGGATCACCGTGTTCACGGCGAGGCGCTCGCCGAGCGTGCGCACTTGGTAGTTGCGGGCGCGCAGCTCGGGGATCTGGCGGCGCCGGCCCCACAGCGTCTTTACGTCCCCGTCCTGCTTGGCCTGCTCGATCGTCTCGGCCATGAACGCGGCGACGCGCGGGAAGCGCTCGAGGTACGCGTCGATGAACTCCTTGGCCTCCTCGCGCGGGATGTTCAACCTGTCGGCGAGCCCGTAGTCGGAAAGGCCGTAGACGATGCCGTAGTTGATCATCTTCGCCTTCGAGCGCATGCCGGGGTCGATGTCCCCCGCCGCCACGCCGAAGACGCGCGAGGCGGTCGCCGTGTGCACGTCCTCGCCGCGCTGGAAGATCTCCATCAGCACCTGCTCCTCGGCAGCGTTGGCGAGCACGCGCAGCTCGATCTGGGAGTAGTCGGAGGAGATCAGCACGTTGCCCTCCTCGGCCTCGAAGCAGCCGCGGATCTCACGCCCGAGCGGCGTGCGGATCGGCACGTTCTGCATGTTCGGGTTGGTGCTCGACAGGCGCCCCGTCTGTGCGACGGCCTGCAGGAACGTGGTGTGGATGCGCGAGCGCTCATCGACGAGCGCGGGCAGCACGTCGAGGTAGGTCTTGATCAGCGTCGAGAGCTCACGCCAGCGCTCGATCTTGGGAATGATCTCGTGCTCGCTACGGATCGACTGCAGCACCCGCGCGTCTGTCGAGAAGCCGGTCTTGCCGCGGCGCTTGCGCGAGAGCCCGAGCTTCTCGAATAGGATCTCGCCCAGCTGCTGCGGTGAGGAGATCAGGAACTCGGTGTCGGCGAGCCTGAAGATCTCGCGTTCGAGCTCATCGATCTCCTCGTGCACGCGCTTGGTGATGCCCGCCAGGCGCTCGAGGTTCAGCCGCACGCCGAGCTGCTCCATCTCGCGCAGCACCGCCACCAGCGGCAGCTCGATGTCGCGCATCAGCGCCTCCAGGCCGCGCTCGCGGATCTGCTCGCGCTGCCAGTCGGCGAGCGCGCCGAGCAGCACCCCCTCGGCGGCGAGGGGGTCCTCGATGTCACTGGCCATTCCCCGCTCCTCGCACAGCTCGGCGAACGGATAGCCGCGCCGCGCCGGCTCGAGCAGATAGGCGCCGAGCAGCGTGTCGTGCACGAGCCCCGGCGCCACGGTGCCGAGCGCCTTCGCGTCATGGGCCACGAGCGCGCGCTCTCCGCAGGCAGCAACGACCTGCTCGGGCCCTTCGCAGTCGCCGCTCAGCACCTCTCCCCCGGCGGCCACCGCAAAGCGCCAAGGCGGACCCTCCGCGAACAGCTCCCCCTCCGGTGCCTCGCTCTCGCGCACGACGACGCGCAGCTCGTCCTCGCCACCTCCGAGGTGGGCTATCTCTGCAGGCGTGCCGTTGCGCAGCCTGGCCCGCAGCATCACCTGCGCAGCCGGCGCGGGCGCGGCCACGTCGGGGTCGCCGAGCGCTTCCTCCAGGCGCCGCAGCGGGTCGCGCAGCTCATACTCGCGGAAGAACTCCCGCACCCTTGAGCGGTCCGGCTCGCGCACGTTCTCGGCGGCGATGTCGAACTCGACGGCGACGTCGCGCTGCACGGTCGCGAGCTGCATCGAGATGCGCGCGTTCTGGGCGTGCTCGATCAGGTTCTCTTTGCGCTTGGCGCCTTTGATCTCATCGACGTGCGTCAGCACCTCCTCGAGCGAGCCGTATCTCTGCAGCAGCTCGCTGGCGGTCTTGTCGCCGATGCCGGGGATGCCGGGGATGTTGTCGGAGGTGTCGCCCTTGAGTCCGTAGAAGTCGGGAATCAGCTCCGGTGGGATGCCATAGCGGTCGATCACCGCCCGGCGGTCATACAGCTTCGTATCGGTGATCCCGCGGGAGGTCGCCATCACCTGCACGAGCCCCTCCTCGTCGATCAGCTGGAAGACGTCGCGATCGCCCGTCACGATCGTGATCGGCACCGGTGGCTCGGCAACCATCGCGCGCTGGGCGAGCGAGGCGATCACGTCGTCGGCCTCGAAACCCTCGACGCGCACATTGCTGTAGCCGAACGCCTCGACGAGCGGTTCCATCGCCGGCCACTGCTGCTTGAGCAGATCCGGGCGCGAGCGGCGCTGGGCCTTGTAGTCGGAGAACAGCTCGTTGCGTCCCGAGGTACCCGCGTCCCAGGCGACGACCGTCGGGCAGACGCCGTGCTCGGTGAGGATCTTCACGAGCATCGAGGCGAAGCCGAAGATCGCGTTGGTGGGCGTGCCCGTCGAGGTCGCGATCGACTCGGGCAGTGCGAAGAAGGCGCGATACACGAGACTCGGCCCGTCGATCAGGAACAGCCGCCGCCCGCGCGCGGGCTTTCCCGCGGCCGCAGGGACAGTGGCCGCGCTCGCGGGCTCGGCCGCCTCGGCTGTGCTCTTCGCGGGCATCTCCCGAGCACTCTATGAAGAGCGGCGCGTGAGCGCCTCAAGGACGTCCGCAAACTCGGGGCAAGTGCCGGGTGCCCATACCTCCTAAGATCCCGAGCCGCCAAACGACCGAGGAGTCCCAGCCCGTGAGCGCCACCCCAAGCGCGCAGTATCGCCTCAACATCCGCGTCAAGCTCGAGGACTCCCAGGGCATCCTCGGCCTGGTCACGACCGCGATCGGCGAGGCCGGCGGCATGGTCGGCGCGGTCGATCTCGTGCAGGCCGGTGACGGGCACAGCCTGCGCGACATCGTCGTCGACGCCTCCGGCCCCGAGCACTGGGATGAGATCCTCGCGGCGATCGACGCGGTCGCGGGCGCGGAGGTGATCGACACCACCGACCGCACCTTCCTGCTGCACGTCGGCGGCAAGATCGAGCAGCACAACAAGCACCCTTTGAAGACGCGCGATGACCTCTCGATGGCCTATACCCCCGGAGTCGCACGCGTCAGCCTCGCGATCGCCGACGATCCCGACAAGGCGTTCCAGTACACGATCAAGCGCAACACGGTCGCGGTCGTCTCCGACGGCACGGCGGTGCTCGGCCTCGGCGACATCGGTCCGCGCGCCGCGATGCCGGTCATGGAGGGCAAGTGCTGCCTGTTCAAGGAGTTCGCCGGCGTCGACGCGTTCCCGATCTGCCTGGACACGAAGGACGCCGATGAGATCGTCGAGACGGTCAAGCGCATCGCACCCGGATTCGGGGGCATCAACCTCGAGGACATCTCCGCGCCGCGCTGCTTTGAGATCGAGGACCGCCTGAAGGCAGAGCTCGACATCCCGATCTTTCACGACGACCAGCATGGAACCGCGGTGGTCGTACTCGCGGCGCTGCTGAACGCGGTCAAGCTGACCGGCCGTGAGCTGAAGGATCTCGACGTGCTCGTGATCGGACTCGGCGCCGCCGGGATCGCGGTCACGAAGATCCTGCTGGCCGCGGGCGTGCACAAGATCGTCGGCGCGGACTCGCGCGGAGCGCTTCACACGAGGCGCGAGGACTACGTCGATGGCTCCATGAACACGATCAAGCGCTGGTTCGCCGAGTCGACCAACCCCGAGTGCCGCGCGGGCGCACCGGCGGAGGTGATCGACGGCGCCGACCTCCTGATCGGCGTCTCCGGCGCGCGCGTGATGCCGGCCGAGGCGCTGGCGCGGATGAATCGCGAAGCGATGGTCTTCGCGATGGCCAATCCCAACCCCGAGGTCAACCCCGAGGAGGCCGCGCCGTACGTGCGGATCATGGCCACGGGGCGCTCTGACTACCCCAACCAGATCAACAACGTGCTCTGTTTCCCGGGCATCTTCCGCGGCGCGCTCGACGTGCGCGCGCCGACGATCACCGAGGAGATGAAGATGGCGGCCGCACGCGCGATCGCGGAGATCGTCGACGAGCGCGAGCTGCGCGAGGACTACATCATCCCCTCGGTCTTCAACCGCGACGTGGCGCCGGCCGTGGCGGCCGCGGTGGCCGAGCAGGCACGCGCCGCAGGAGTCGCGCTCGCCGGCCAGGAGGTCGGCTTCGCGCACGGCGACACGCTGACGGGCGTCTCGGCGCCGGATGACGGGCACGGGTGAGCACCCGGCGCATAGCCATCACCGGCGCGACCGGGCTGATCGGCCCGCGGCTCGTCAATGCGCTGCGCGCGCGCGACTACGAGGTCACTGTGCTCACGCGCGACCCTGCGCGCGCCCGCGAGAAGCTCGGCGAGGTCGAGGCGCTGCACTGGGATCTGATGGAGGAAGCCGCGCCGCCGGCCGCGCTCATCGGCCGCGAGGCGGTCATTCACCTCGCCGGCGAGCCCGTGGCGCAGCGCTGGAGCGCCACCGTCAAGCGCGCGATCCGCGAGAGCCGCGTGCGCGGCACGCAAAACCTGATCGAGGGCCTGCGGCTCGCCGGGTCCTCTGAGATCGGCGAGCGTCCGGGCGCGCTGATCAGCTCCTCGGCGATCGGCTACTACGGCCCCCACGGAGATGAGCCGCTCGACGAGGACGCGCCCCCCGGGCGCGACTTCCTCGCGCAGGCGTGCGTGGAGTGGGAGGCCGAGGCAGCCGGCGCGCGCGAGCTCGGCCTGCGCGTCGTGGAGGTGCGCACGGGCATCGTGCTCGACGCCGCCGGCGGCGCGCTGTCGAAGATGCTGCCGCCGTTTCGCCTCGGCATCGGCGGCCCGGTCGCAGGGGGACGCCAGTACATGTCCTGGATACACATCGATGATGTCGTCGGGATCATGCTCGCCGCGCTCGAGGACGAGCGCTGGAGCGGCCCCGTCAACGCCGCCGCGCCCGAGCCGCTCCCCAACGGCGACTTCTCGCGAGTGCTCGGCCGGGTGCTCAAACGGCCGGCCTTTGCGCCGGTGCCGGCGATCGCGCTGCGCGTGCTCTACGGCGAGATGGCCGAGATCATCACGACGGGCGCGCGCGTCGTGCCGGCGAAGGCGCTTGTGCTCGGCTACGACTTCCGCCATCCCCAGCTCGAGGAGGCGCTGCGCTCAGCGCTCGAGGTCTGACTCGGCGCGCGGAGGAGCTAGGCGCGCGCGAGGTCGCGCTCAGGCATCGCCGTCCCGTTTAAAGGCGCGCGGTTCTGTGTCTCGATGATCACCCTGCAGGGCCGCTTGCCCAGCAGGTAGGCGGCGGTCGGGCCGATTCGCTGCTCGTCCGCGGGAGCGTGGATCGTCGACCAGTAGATGACCTCGCAGCCGATGCGCTCGGCTTCCTCCACGAGCGCGGCTCCGGGGTTACGCGTTCGGATCAAGCCGGTGTGAATCTTGATCCCGGCGCGGCGCGCCTGAATGCGCGCGCTCTCGAGCACCGAGCGCCCTTGCGCCTCCTCCTGCACCAGACCGGCGTCCAGTGACAGCTGGTGCGGAAGCTCGGATGCAGCCGCGAGAAGATGCTCGGCAGCTGGCGATGCTCGAACAGCGACCAGGACAGGCGCGAGATGCCGATCAGCCCGCCGGCGCGGGCACGCGCTCGCGCGGCCGCTCCGGACGCGTCTCGGTCTCGATGATGACCCGGCAGGGCCGCTTGCTGAGCAGATAGACGGCCGTCGGGCCGATGCGCTGCTCGCCGTCCGGGGCGTGAATCGTGGACCAGTAGATGACATCGCAGCCGACGCGCTCTGCCTCCTCCACGAGCGCCGCGCCCGCATTGCGCGTGCGGATCAGCCCCGTGTGGATCTTGATCCCAGCCCGGCGGGCCTGGATGCGCGCGCTCTCGAGCACCGAGCGCCCATGCGCTTCCTCCTCCTCCAGGCCCGCCTCCAGCGAAAGCTGGCTCGGCACCGGCAGCACGTAGACGGCGTACACCACGCCGCCCTCGCCGATCAGCTTGGCCGCGCCCTTCAAGGCGGCGGCGCTGACGTCGTCGCCGAAGATCGGCACGAGCGCTGTCTTGTACTCGAGCTCCTCGAAGTCAGCGGGGCGCTCGTGGCGCGGAGCGCGGGTGGTCGTGCGCAGGTCGAGGCCATGTCGTTTGCGGTAGGCGATGTAGAGGCCCATGCCCAGCGTCAGCCAGAAGACGCCGGCGCCGGCCACATCGAGGTGCAGGATCGTGACCGTCACGAACGCCAGGCCCGTGCCCATGATCCCGAGCAGCGCGAACACCGGCAGCGGGCGCCCCGCGATGTGGATCGTGCCCGGCCCGCGGTAGGGGCGCGGCTGATCGGGCGCCTTGATGCGCAGGCGGATCACCGACAGGTGGGCAATCGTGAACGAGAGCATCGCGCCGAACGCGTACATGTTCCCCAGGAATTCGGCCTTGCCCGGGATGATCGTCAGGCAGGCGACGCCGCCGAACAGCAGGATGCCGATCCAGGGCGTGGAGAAGCGCGGGTGCAGGCGGCTGAGACGGTCGGGGACCTGGCGGTGCAGGCCCATCGAGTAGACTAGGCGCGAGGCGCCGATGATGCCGGCGTTGGCCGCGATGAAGAGGATCGTCGCCGCGAGGATGCCGACGTAGATCTCGCCGGCCGACTGCAGCGCCCCGAGGTGCAGATGCTTGACGATGCCGAGCACCGGGTCACCGGCGAAGCCGCCGTGAGCCTCGTCGGTGCCGAGCAGCGAGGTGTAGCTGCCGTTTGCCTGTTTGTGCACGGGCAGCGCCGAGAGCGCGACCATCGGCAGCGCTGCGTAGATCGCGAACACGGCGGCCACCACGGCCTTGATCGCGCGCGGGATCGTCTTGGTCTCATCGCGCGCCTCCTCGGCCATGTTCGAGATCGTCTCGATGCCGGTGTAGGCGATCATGCCGACGGGGATAGCGACCAGGAAGTTCTTCCAGCTCGGCGCGATGCCCAGGTGCACGTTGTGGATCAGGACGTGCGGCGAGAGCACGAGCACCATGCCGACCACCACGAGCAGTAGCTGCGTCGCGAGGTCGGTGACCGCCAGCAGGATGTTCAGGCCCGCGGCCTCTTTGACGCCGACGACGTTGATCACCGACAGGATCGCCACGACGCCGATGCCGAACAGCACATCGCCCGGGCCGTGCTGGAGCGCCGGCCAGAACAGCCCGCCGAGGTAGTGCGGCACGAAGAACGCCGAGATCGCGATCGTGATCGTGTAGTTGAGCATCTGCGCCCAGGCGGCGAAGAACGACCACAGCTCGTTGAAGGCGTGGCGCGCGAAGCTCGAGGAGCCGCCGGCCTCCGGGTACATCGCGGTCGCCTCGGCGTAGGTGGCGGCCGTCAGGTAGAAGATCACGCCGGTGATCAGGAAGACGATCGGCGTCAGCCCCAGCGCATAGGAGGCGACGAGGCCCAGCGCGTAGTAGATCGAGGAGCCGACGTTGCCGTAAGCCGTTGAGAACAGGGCGCTCGTGCCGAGAACCCGCTTCAGCCCATGTTGACTCAGACGTGCCACTCGGCGGAGCGTATATAGGCCCCGCTGGGAACGCGCCTCCAGCGGTCAAGTACCGGCCGCTGAGGCCGATGCAAAATCCTGTGCATCGCATCAGCGAATGCAGGAACCGCACGTATGATCCCGACGAGCCGGGGCCAGGACGACCCGGATTTGGCCATGGAAACAGCGAGACGCGAAAACTACGACTCCGGCGAGCACTTCGTGCTCGAATACGGCGAGCTGCGCTTTACCTTCAACGAGACGGACTTCTCCGAGCGCTGCGAGCAGGCCGCCCTGAAGCTCGGCTTCGTCGGTGGGCGCCTCGGCCAGGAGGAGCTCGAAGACCTCGTCAACCTCGCGGTCAACGGCGAGATCCTCGAGCCCGCATCGCAGCTCGGCGAGCACGTGCGCGACTGCTGGCCTGAGCTCGTGGGGCCGGCCGAGCGCTCCCTCGTTCACTGGCTGCGCCGGCTCGTGTTCCGCGGCGCCTGGCTCGACCAGCGCGTCAAGGAGGGCGAGCTCAGCGTGTCCTTCGTCGAGCAGAGCGGCACCTTCGCCTACGTCCAGCCCGCCGACCCGGCGCTGCCCGGCAGCGGCGAGCCGATCGAGCTTGCGCCCGAGCCCTCATGGGGCCGGGTCGTCTACCGCCGCTAGACGGCCGTTAGGCGGCGCGAGGCTGTGTCCTCGGTCGCTCGTGTGCAGAAGCCCACTTCGCTCGCTGCGTCCTTGCCTCGCTTGCCTACCGACCGTCTAGATGGTGAGCGTCAGGCCGCCTCGATCGCCGTCAGGCGGGCCTTCGTGACGGCCGCGGCGCCGTCCTCGCCGACGAGCAGCTCGAGCTTCAGGGTGGTGCTCTGCACGAGGTCGAGGATCGGCTGACGGCCGGTGGAGGTGAGCGCGCGGTCGAGCGCGATCACGGTGGTCTCGCCGCCGAACGGACGCGAGGCGGTGGCGATCACCGTCAGCGAGCCGCCCTCACGGAGGTTGCGCGCCGCCGCCAGCGCCTTGCGGGCGGCGTGGGGGTTCAGACCGTCGAGGCTGTCGATCAGCACGACCGCATGCGCACCGCGTGCGGCGACGCGACGTGCGGCGTCGATCGCGCGCTCCACCGCCTGACCCTGAGAGTCCGCCGAAGCCGCGAAGCTGACGGCGGCGCCCGGCGCGACGGGGCCCTCCTGCCACTCCTGGATCTCCTCCGGTCGCACACCGGCCAGCACGACGCTCAGCTCGAGCTCGTCGCGCCCGCTGAGCGCCTGCACGAGGCGGCGCAGGGTCTCGGTCTTGCCGGAGTGCGCTGCGCCGACGATCACCGCGCGCGAGCCACGTCCCAGCGGCGTGAGCCACTCGATCGCCTCGAGCGTCGGGTCCTTGGAGTCGAGCGCCAGGCGCTCGCTCGGCCACGCGACGGGCAGATCCTCGAAGCGGGCGCCGTCGGAGACGGCGTCGGCAGAGACGCCGTTGATCGTGTCGATCCTGACCAGCGAGGGGTAGCGCTCCGAGCGCCGCGGCGTGCGCACCGGGCCGGTCACGCTGTCACCGGAGCTCAGCTCGCAGCGGCGCACCTGCGCGGCGGAGATGTAGACGTCGTCATCCGATGGCTCCGGCGGGTCCACGCGCAGGAACGCCGAGCCGTTGCCCAGCACCTCGACGACGCCTGCGGCGATCCGCGCGGTGGCGTCGACGGGAGCGTCGGACTCCCCGGTGTCATCGCCGCGCTCGTCGCGACCGCGCGAGGCCGAGCTCGAGGCTCCGCCGCGCGGGGCCCTGCTGCGTCCTCTGCGTGTGCCGTTCGAGCGCGCCGGGGGAGCTGCCTCCTCATCCTCACTCTCGGACGCGGTCTCGGTCGAGCCCTCGTCGCTCTCGCTCGTCGTGGCGCTCGCTCGGCGTGAGCGGGTCGGGCGCCGCCGGCGGGTGCGGGCCGCCGGGCGCTCCTCGGCGTCCTCGCCGTCGGAGCCAGCCTCGGCGTCGGCGTCGGCGGGCTTCGCCGGTTCGCCGAGGATCGCGTCGATCAGGTCTGACTTGCGCAGTCTCCTGAAGCCATCGAGACCGATCTGGTTGGCGATCGCGTGCAGGTCGGAGAGAGGGCTTGCCTCCAGCTCGGAGCGCTCGAGTACGGCCATTTGTGTTCCTTCTTTCGTCGTGAGGGGCGGTTGGCGTCCGGCCGCGTTGGACAGCGGTCGGCACCCGTTGAGCTCAAGCGTAGCGTCTGGCTCCGGGGAATCGCCGCGCGCCCCCGCGTCGCGGCGCGAATCAGGGCTCCTCGGCGATCAGCCTGTCGTAGCGGATTTCCTCACCCAGAGCCAGATCCCTGCCCGGCTCGAGCTCGCCGGCAAGCGCCGCACGCACCGCCAGGAAGTCCGCGGCCGCGGCGACGTCGTGCACGCGGAAGATGTGCCCGCCGCGGTCGAGGCCGTGCGCGAGGGCAGCGAGCGTGCCCGCGAGGCGCTCGCGCGGCGCCCGTCCGGTGAGCGCGCCGATGAAGTCCTTGCGCGAGATCGCAAGCAGCAGCGGGCGGCCCAGCTCGTGCAGGCGCTCGAGCTCGCGCAGCAGCCGGATCGTCTGGGCGGGTGTCTTTGCGAAGTCGGGGCCGGGGTCGAGCACGATCTGCTCGGCGCTCACCCCGGCGCCGAGCGCGAGCTGCATGCGCTCGGCAAGAAAGTCGAGCACCTCATCGACGATCTCGCCGTAGAGATCGGGGTCCTGCAGCCGTTCGCGCGGCGCGGCACGGGTGTGCATCAGGACGAGCGCCGCGCCGCTCTCGGCGCACACGCCGGCGAGCTCGGGGTCGCGCAGGCCGCTGACGTCGTTGACGATCCGAGCTCCCGCCGCGATCGCAGCGGCGGCGACGGCCGGCTTGTAGGTGTCCACCGACACGAGCGCCCCCAGCTCGCCCGCGACACGCTCGATCAACGGCACGACGCGCGCGATCTCCTGCTGCTCAGCTGCCGGCGGGCGCCCGGTCGAGGCGGACTCGCCGCCGACGTCGATGATCTCAGCGCCTGCGTGCAGCAGCTCGGCCGCGAGCGCGACCTGGGCCTCCAGCCCGCGGTGGCGCCCCCCGTCGCTGAAGGAGTCCGGCGAGGCGTTCACGACGCCCATCAGCAATGCGCGCGGGCCGAGCTCGAGTCGCAGATCGCGCGCGCGCAGGCTGCGCGGGGGCGCGTTCACGGCATCGCGGGCGGCGCCGTACCCTCACCGACGGCAGGCGCGCGGACGGTCTCGGCGGCGATG
>JACDGG010000268.1 GCA_013815355.1 Solirubrobacterales bacterium | reverse complement strand
CGCCACGATTGCGCGTGCCACAGCGGGCCGCTCGCTCGAGGGCCTGACCGCCGCCGTGGCCGCGGCGAAAGCGGCGCGGGTGCGCGCCGCGCTGAAGGCCGGGAGGCTGAGCGAAACCGCCGCTCAGGCGCAGCTGGCGACGGTCACCACCCGCGCACGCGCCGAGCTTCAACGTCGCCGTCCAGCCCGGGGACTCGGCGGCGCGCTGTCCCCGGCCGCCCGCTACCTGAAGATGAGCCGCGGCGAGCTGCTCCGCCAGGTGCGCGCAGGTGGCACGCTCGCCGCGATCACCGCGCGGCGCAAGGGCCACTCCGTGCCAGGCCTGATCGACGCGCTCGTCGCAGCCCGAAGCGCGAGGATCGCTGCGGCTGTGCGTCTGGGCGCGCTCAGCGACGCCGAAGCGACTGAACTGCGCGGCAACCTGCAGCGACGGATGACGGCGCTGGTGCAGACGGGCTCGACCCAGGGTCGCTAAAGAGCTCGAGCAGTCGGGATTGCAGACATAGAGCCTCGCTAAGCGCTCCGATATGCGGCGCAAGGACACAGGGAGTATCAACGCCAAGGAGGCCCCATGTTCATGCACTTCCGCACGCGCAACATCGCCGGCGTGCTCGCATTCGTGCTCGCCGGTGCGATCGCGGCGGGCGCATATGCGTTCACCGCCAGCAACCTACGCCGGCTCGCGCCGCAAGGCCTCAGCTAGCCGCCCAGCGCGATGGCTGGGCGGCTGGGCTACGGTTCCGGCGCTTCGCCCAGGAGCTCACGCCGGCTGGCGTCGGCGAGCCACCGCTCCCAGGCCTGGGGCGACCATTTACGCTCGCGTACGAGCAGTTGCCACACGTCGGGATGGTTCAGAGTCCAGAGTAGATCCGTTGCCGCGGTCGCGGACAGGCCGGCGCGCAACAGCCCGCGAGCGTGCAGAGACGACACGATCCTCCCCTGGTGCTCGTAGAAGTCGGTCGCGATGCGACGCACAACTCCTCGATGTCCAGGTTGAGGGCAGCCGCGTCGGGGATGACGGCCAGCAGCGCCCGCGCGCTCCTTGACAGCCCGCGCATTGCGCGCGTTGAGCCGCAACTGCTCAGCCGGGTCGGTCGCGTAGACAGCAGCGTCCTGCTCGACATTTTCACCGAGGACTCCCTCTTCCTCGCCTGGTCCCAAGCGCAGCTCACGCGAGCCGCACAGCGCGGCGCGATCATCCTCAACGCCGTCATCCTCGCTGAGATCGCCCCCCGGTTCTCCCGCATCGAGACACTCCGCTCAACGCTTCCATCGATGGGGATCTCCTGGAGATCCCCCCTGCCGCCGCGTTCCTCGCCGGCCATGCCCACGCCGAGTACCGCCGCTCAGGGGGAACGCGCGAAGCGGTCCTCCCCGACTTCCTGATCGGCGCACACGCCGCTGTAACCGCCCGTCCACTCCTAACGCGAGACCCACGCCGCGTAGCCACCCGCATCCCCGGTACCACGCTCATCACGCCCGACGAGCCCATCCCAACCAGGCTGAACTGAAACCGAGCCGATCAAGAGGACGCGGTCGCCTGAGACGAACTGCTGTGCTTGGCTAGATTCGCTTTGCCAAGCGCGTTCTGCGACGCGTCCAAAGAGGCGTCGAACCTCTGACCTTTGGTTCCGCAGAGCGTTCGATGGGGGTGCGCTTAGATCGCGGTGGCGCTCTAGAGCCAAATCCGGTGTGGCGGATTCGCCCAACGTTTGCTCAGATTGGTACGAAAATTGGTACGTGACTGATTTGGTGAGAAATGGTGCGCCCTGAGGCCGCGTGGCTCACTCTCATCCGAGAACACCGCAGTGGTCGTCCAGCGCGTCGCCCTGGTGCTTCGGCGCATGCTGCCGATCGCCGCCGAGTTCCTCCCGGGTACCCTCCTCTCGCATCGCCCCGCGGGCGAGCGGCTATGCCGACAGGGGCGGCGCGACAATTCTGCAGCTAGAGCAGCTCATCTCGGGTAAGCCTATCGGTGATGGCGACCTCAACAACCCACCCCCAGGCGATCTCATTGCGAGCTGCGATCGTCGTCGGCATTGTGGCGGTCGCGCTCATCGCGGTGGGGGTGCCGTCAGCTCGTGCCCGCGAGTGGAGCGCAAAGGAGATCTGCGCGTCGCACATGTGTCGAACGATCACCGCCAACGCGAGGGTGCGCGTGTTTCGCGCAACGAGCCGCCGGGGTTACGACATCGTCTTCGCCGAATGGCTCCCGGCCCATCAGGTTCGAGAGATTGACTTCCCACGCAGCGAACCGCTCACAGCGGTCGCGCTGGCCGGGTCGGTCATCGCTCACGCAGTCCGTTACGCCTCCGGGACAGCCGTCTACGTGTACGTCGACGATCTCCAGCCGGGACACGTAAGCGTGGGCGGCAGCTGGGTCGCGGCGGACGACATCGAAGCCGGATCGGCCGGAGTCAGGAATCTTGCCGTCACGACATCAGGGCGCGTCGCGTGGCTCGTGGAAGGCCGCTTCCTGGATCCGGCCGATCGAAAAGCTGGCCCCCATCGAAACTCACGCGCCATCTTCTGTGCCTCCCACCGAACCGGCGAACCCGTGTTCCTTGCGTACGGACCGAGCATCTCGCCCTCTGCTCTAACGGCCGATGCGTCGCACTGCACACCAACACACATCGCGGCCCGACAAGAAAAACCCGCCCCGGCCGCGGATCGCACTCGATATCTCGCCCACCCTCAAGCTCAACACGGATCTGAAGCCATGTCTTCGCCATCCCGCCGCAGATTACCCGAGCAGGTTCTGGTAGGGTCGGCGGGAGGCGCCTGGTACCGCGCGGCTGTGCCGACTGGTATTGGTTTCCTCCCGCCGCCACCTCGAAC
>JACDGG010000267.1 GCA_013815355.1 Solirubrobacterales bacterium | reverse complement strand
GCCTTGCGCTTGGCGGGTGGTAGCGTCTCGGCCCCCGCGTTTCAGGCCGCCGACAGCGGCGAGGAGAGCGCCACCGGCTCGCCGTCGAGCGCGTTCAGCGCGCGCTCCAGCGACATCGCCAGGCACGTGAAGCTCGGCGTGTCGCGCACCGTGAAGCGCGAGGCCTCGGTCGTGCGCAGGCGCTGGACGAGGTCGAGGAACGTGCCTACGTCGTCGGTGTCGAAGGCGACCACGAACTCCTGGTCGTCGAGGCCGAAGGAGTAGGTCGTGTGGTTGTCCACGCCCGGGTATTCGCGCCCGACCTCGATGTGGCCCTGCATGATCCGCCAGCGCTCATCGGCCGGGAGGGCATACCACTCGCGCGACTTCACGAACGGGTAGACGAACACGTAGCGGCCACGAAAGCCTCGCAGCACCGCGCGCTCGTCGTCTGAGTACTCAGAGCTCTTGCGCATGCCGAGGAAGGAATGGGGGATATCGGCCCACTGCATCAGCCCGCTCTGCGCCAGCACCACGTGGAACTCATGGATGCGGTCGAGGTTCTCTGCCTCGGCGATGAGCAGCAGCTCGGCGTCGCCGCGGGTGCCCATCAGCGAGAAGGACTGCAGCAGATGGCCGTCGGCGAAGTCCTCGCAGGCGGCGGCGAACTCGCGCTTGTCCTGCTCGCGAAGCTCGCCGTCGCGACGCCGCCAAGCGGGATCGACCTTGAGGAAGGTGTACTTGACGAAGCGGCGGGCGCTCACCGGGCCGATTATCGCAGCCGTGGCGCCGGGAGAGCTGCGGCAAACCCGGCAGCCGCCGACGGGGCATCCGGCTAGAGTGTGTGCCCGTGCGGATTGCGCTGCTCTCGCCGTACTCGTGGACCTATCCGGGTGGTGTCACCCGCCACATCGAGGCGCTCGCCTGCGAGCTGACCGCGGAGGGCCACGAGGCGCGCATCCTCTCGCCGTTTGACCCCGACGACGCGCGCTCCGTGCGCCTGCACCGCGGCGCGCGCCCGCAGCAGCGCGAGCTGCCCGACGGCTTCGTCGCGCTCGGACGCACCGTGGGCGTGGCGGCGAACGGCGCGATGTCAAACATGGCGCTCACACCGCACGCCGTGCACGCGCTGCGCGCCGAGCTGCGCAGCGGCAGCTACGACGTCCTGCACATCCACGAGCCGGTCGTGCCGGTCGTCTCCTGGGACGCGCTCTGCTCCGCGGGCGAGCTGGCGCTCGTGGGCACCTTCCACACCTACTCGGAGAACGCGCTCACGAACGGCATCGCGGCGGTGGGGCTCGGCGGGCGGCGGCGCATGAACCGCCTGCACGCGCGCATCGCCGTCTCGGAGGCAGCCGCGTGGACGGCGCGGCGCTTCTACGGCGGGCGCTACCGCATCGTCCCCAACGGCGTGCAGCTGCAGCCGCCGCGCGAGCAGCCGCGCGGCGAGCGCCCGCTGCGCATCGTGTTCGTCGGACAGGCCGTCGAACGCAAGGGCCTGCCGATCCTCCTGCGCGCCTTCGAGGCGCTGCGCGATCAGGTCGCGGCGACGCTCACGCTCGTCGGCGCCGGGCACGAGGAGATCGCGCACATGCTGCTCGACGGCCGCGGTGTGCTGGCGCTCGGAAAGGTCTCCGAGGAGCGCAAGCTCGCCGAGCTCGCCACAGCCGATGTCGTGTGCGCGCCGTCGCTGCACGGGGAGAGCTTCGGCATGGTCCTCACGGAGGCCTTCGCCGCCTCGGCGCCCGTGATCGCGTCGGACATCCCCGGCTACCGCGACGTCGTGCGCGACGGCATCGACGGCCTCTTGGTTACACCGGGAGACGCGCTCGCGCTGGCCGAGGCGCTGCGGCGCCTCGCGCTCGATGAGCCGTCGCGGGTACGGATGGCCTGCGCCGCGCGCGAGCGCGCCGAGCGCTTCGCGTGGCCGGCGGTCGCGGCGGAGGTGCTCGACTGCTACGAGCAGGCGATCGCCACGGGCGCACCGGCGAAGCGCCTCTCGGCGGTGGCTGTCCGCTACGGCCTGGCCCCGGCTGACCTGAAGCCGCGCATCCCCGCCGAGCGCCTGCCCAGCCTGCAGCCGCCCGTGCGCCCCGCGCAGCCTCCCGAAGGCCGGGCGCCCCGCGCACTTCGCCGCGGTGCGCTCACGCTGTCCTGCCTCGGCGGTCTCGCGCTGGCGCTGCTCGCGCTCAGGCACATCGGCGTCGAGCGCATCGTCACGAGCCTGCTCGCCTCCAAGCCAGGGCTGCTCGCCGCCGGGCTCGCTCTGATGTGCGCGTCGATGTTCGCGCGTGCGATCGCCTGGCACGCGATCCTCGCCGTCGCGCCGACGTGGCGCCGGGCCAAACGCCGCGACGCGATGCAGGGCACGTTCATCGGCGTGCTCATGTCCGCGACGCTCCCAGCCCGCCTGGGCGAGCCCTCGCGCGCCCTGATCGTCGCGCGGCGCCTCGGCCGCGCGCGCGAGACGCTGCCCGTCGTGCTCGGCACGATGGTCTCCCAGACGCTCCTGAACCTGCTCGCCCTGAGCCTGCTCGGCGTGACGATGTTCTCGAGCTTCGACCCCCTCGACGGGCATCACAGCGCGCTGCTGGCGGCGACCTTCGCGCCGCTTGCCGTGCTCGCGCTCGTGCTGCTGGCGCCGCTGATCGTGCCGCGCGCGAGCATCGCGCGCTCGCAGCAGAACCAGGAGCTGATCGGCGCTCTGCGCCGCGCTCTCGCGCGGCTGCGCGACGGCCTGCGGGTATTTCGCGATCCCCGCCAGGCGGCGCTCGCGACGGGCATCCAGCTCGGCGCGTGGGCGCTGCAGTGGATGAGCTGCTGGCTCTTGCTGATGGCGCTCGGGCTCGATGCCCGCGCCGGCGTGGCGGGAGCGGCGGCCGTGCTGTTCGCGGTCAACGTCACGGC
>JACDGG010000266.1 GCA_013815355.1 Solirubrobacterales bacterium | reverse complement strand
GCCGGGTCGCGACCGTGGCCAGCCACGCGCGCGGGTCGCGCGGCGGGTGCTGGGGCCAGACCCGGAGCGCCTCCAGCAGCGCCTCCTGGAGCGCGTCCTCGGCGGCGTCGAAGTCCTCGCCCCGGCGGACCAGGCCCGCGAGCACCCGCGGGACGAGGGCGCACAGCGCGCCCTCGTCCACCCGTCGCGCCGGCTCGTCGATCACGCCGGGTCAGTCCTCCGACGGCGCTGCGGACATGATCTCCCGGACGTCGATCCACTCGTACATCGGCTCCCCGCCCGGGCCGGGCTCGGAGGAGACGTAGGCCGCGAGCTCGACCGCACGCTCGTAGGACTCGACGTCGATCATGAACCAGCCAGCCACGAGATCACTCGTCTCGGGCAGCGGGCCGTCGGTGGTGACCGGCGCCGCGTCCGGGCCGCCGTAGCGCACCCACGTGCGCATCGGCGTGAGCGCCTCTGCGCCGGCGTACTCGCCTCTCTCCTCGAGCGTTTCGATGACGTGCCGCTGGAACGCGATGTGTGCCTCCACGTCCTCGGGGGCCCACTGGTCCATCGGCGGGAAGGCATGGTGCGGCTCCGGGCCGCCGCGGTAGTGCTTGAGAAGCAAGTACTTCGGCATGGTTGTCTCCTGGGGTCGTGGGCCGCGCCCCTCGTGGCCCTTCACCTGGTGAGCGGAGCCGGCCCGAGCTTCTCGACATGCAATCACTCATCAAGCTCCGAGACCGTCACGTAGGGGGAACCGCAACCGAGATGGTGGGCTCGGACCACCCGTGACCCACCGACGCCCTGCGAGCAAGTGGTTTTTCGAGGCCCCGCGTGGGTCGGAGACGGACCGACCTGGGACTCGGCGAGGCGCTGAGCACGTGGTTCGGAGCGCCCAACGCGGCACCCGCTCGCGGCTGATGGCGCAAGGCCCGCGCTGAGCTCCGGTCTCACATTCCGTGACCGGCATGCGT
Source organism: Solirubrobacterales bacterium (assembly GCA_013815355.1). Classification (GTDB taxonomy): domain Bacteria; phylum Actinomycetota; class Thermoleophilia; order Solirubrobacterales; family Solirubrobacteraceae; genus Palsa-744. The sequence continues at coordinate 1,930 of JACDGG010000266.1, read as the reverse complement.
TGACAGGAGACGATGGGACGAGCACTGACCGAACCGAACGGGCCGCCGGCCGTGTACGACACCTGTGCCAGCCCGATCGGCGAGCTGCTGCTGATCGGCGATGAACACGCGCTCCGCGGGCTCTACATGGAGCAGGGCCGCCAACCCAAGGGCATCGTCAGCTCGCTACGGCGGTCCTCGACCCCCTTCACCGCCGTGCGCCGGCAGCTGGGCGAATACTTCGCCGGGCAGCGCAGGAGCTTTGAGGTGGCGCTCGAGCTGCTCGGGACTCCCTTCCAGCGACGGGTCTGGAGCGCTCTCGCGGAGATCCCCTACGGCGAGACGATGAGCTACGGCGAGCTGGCGCACCGGCTGGGAGATCCAAGTGCCGTGAGGGCCGTCGGCCTGGCGAACAGGCGCAACCCTATTTCCGTGATCGTGCCCTGTCACCGCGTGATCGGCGCGAACGGGGACCTGACGGGTTATGGCGGGGGCCTCGAGCGAAAGCGCCTGCTGCTGGAGCTCGAGCACGGGCAAGGGAGCCTCTGGGCGGCGTCATGAGCGCCCACGCTGTCAGGGCTCTCCTTGCGCACTCGCCTCCCGCGCAGCCGCCGTCACGGCTTCGATGTCCTCGAGGTCGTGTGGGCGCCCTGAGGTCTGCTTCATGCGTATGAGGTCATCCACGCCGACGATGTGCACCGCGATCCCATCGAGGTCGACCTTCAGCGAGCGCGTGCGCATTGCGGCGTAAGCCGAGGCGCCGGGAACCTGATTGAGGATGTGGAGCTCGCCGTGCCGAGTCCTGAGCGGTGGCACGATCGGCGCGACGGAAAGCTGCTCTGCGGTGGGAGCTCCGGCGCGAGGTCCGAGCTCGACGGGGTGCGCGTCGAGGCCGATCAGCACCTCCGCCAAGCGCTCGAAGTTCTCCGGATCGGGAGCGGGTATCACGGCCAGATCCATGGTCGTACGGCGACGTCCGTGCACCTGAGCGGCAACTCCGCCGATCACGAGGTACTCGACGCCGCAGGATGCGAGCGCCGCAAGCAGCTCCTGGAGGTCGAGCGGTTGGGCGGGAGCGTTGCTCACGAGCCCGCCAACCGCGTTGCCGCGTGCCCGACCCTTCGAGCCTCTGCCCCGGCTGCCTCGAGCTTGCCGGCGAGGAGATTCCACGACGCCGCCTCGCGAAGCCGCTCGCCCGAGCTGAGCGGTGCTGCATCGGCGTCGTTCACGCCCAGCGCGGTCGCGCTCAGCTCGAGACGCTCACCCAGCACCATCAGCAGGTGATCGAGCCGCTCCAGCGTCGGGGCCTCGGCACCACGCTCGATACGGCTGATTGCGTCCTGACTGGTCGTGGCCCGCAGCGCTAGCTGTCGCTGGCTGATGCCCTGGCGCATTCTCGCTTGCCGCAGCAGCAGAGCCGCGTCGGATCTACACCGCATACGGTGTCAATATAGCCATCGCATCGAGGCTTGACAACTGAACGGATCTTTAAGCAACTCTGGCAACATCCAGATCGTGACTCGTGCTCTCAAACGCAGGCTCTCGCTTGCGGTGGCGATCGTCGCGGTGCTCGCCGGAGGCACCGTCGCGGCGATGGCAGCCGGTAATCCGGGCGGACACCACAGGCACGCAGACACGCGTCGCACCGGACACCGCCACGGCGGCGCGGTTCTGCAGGCGGCAGCGGCGTATCTCGCTCTCCCCCCCTCCCAGGTGAGGCAGGATCTGCAGGCGGGCAAGACCCTCGCCCAGCTCGCCACGGCGGGCGGCAAGAGCGAAGCGGGCCTGATCGCCGCGCTCCTCGCGGCACGGCGCGCGCGCCTGGCGAGCATCTCGGCGAACCTCGAGACCCGCGTCGCCGCCGAGGTCAAACGCGTGCACGGGCAGGGCCGCGACGCCGCAACGCGCCACGGCGCCCGCGCCACGGTGCGCAGCTACCTCGGCCTCACGC
>JACDGG010000065.1 GCA_013815355.1 Solirubrobacterales bacterium | reverse complement strand
CCGAGACCGTCCCCGCCGCAGCGGCGGGCGGCAAATGGAGCGTCACCGCCTCGGTCAACGGGGGCGCTCCGCAGTCACTCACGATCAGTGGCACGAGCGCGACGCTGCCGAGCTTCGCGCTGAAGGGCGCCCTCAACACGGTCGCCTTCACCAACACCTATCAGACAGAAGGAGCGCAGCTGATCCCCGACCCGACCGCGGGCGGCTGGACGCTGAACGGCTCGAGCACGCTCACCGGCGGCGAACTCGTGTTGAGCACCGCGATCGCCAACCAGGCTGGAAGTGCCTTCTGGCCGCACGCGGTGGCCCCGCGCGCGCTGCGCATCGAATACGACGCGAGCATCGGCGGCGGCAGCGGCGCCGACGGGCTGGCGCTCATCTTCGCGGACCCCGCCAGGGGTGCCAAAGCGAACTCGCTGGGAACGAGCGGCGGCGGCCTCGGCTTCTCCGGCACGCCCGGAATCGCGGTCGCGCTCGACGAGTACAAAAACGCTGTCAACCCCTCCAACAACTTCACCGGGGTCGCCGACGGGCCTGTCACGGGCCACACCGACATGCTCCACTGGCTGGGCACGGCAAACCTGCTCGCCCCACTGCAGGGAGCGACCCATCACATCACAGTGACCACCTCCGCAACGACTCTCACCGTCGCCGTCGACGGCGCCCAGGTTCTCTCCCAGCCGGTCACGCTGCCGGCGAGCGCCTACCTCGGCTTCAGCGCCGGCACGGGCGGCTCCACCAACCGCCACGCGATCGCGCACCTGTCGGTCACGCCAAGTCCCTGAGACGCGGAGCGTCGCTCAGAGCAGCTCACCGAGCGCGAAGCTGAGCTTCACGACGGTGCGGCAGGCGACCGGCTCATAGCCCTGCTCGCGCAGGCCGGCGATCAGCCGCCGGGCCTCGGCGACCGAGCCGGTGTGGTGCAGCTGGACATCGAAGATCTTGACGCCGAGCGCGCGCAGGTCGATCGTCGGCAGCACCTCGTACTCGCTGCCCTCGATGTCGAGCTTCAGCAGGTCGATCCGCTCGTCGCCGAGCTCCGCCATCAGCGAGGGCAGACTGCGTCCTGGGAGCTCGATGAAGCGCTCGGAGTCATACAGATGCGCCGCGGACACCGAGAGGCTCGCGGGGTCATGGGTAACCTGCATGCGGATCGGGCCATCCACGGCGGCGATCGCGGCGTGGTGCGCGCTGAAACGAGGCTCATCCCCGGCCTGCTCGCGAGCGCGCTTGACGTAGTCCTCCACAGCGTCGAAGGAGCGCACGCTCACGCCGTAGCGGTGGATGAGGTCGAGGTCGAAGCTCACGTCGCCGCCGGCTCCGACGAGGTAGCAGATCCACGATGGCTGGATCAGATCGCCAGGCACGGCCCAGCCGCCGTATGAGCTGCCGAGATCGAGAATGCCCGTTGTCTCGCGAAGCGCGAGACGAGGGACCTGCGACTCGAACCAGCGGCGGCGCAGAGCGCTTGAGACCTTCGCCGGCCTGAGCTTGGACAGCGTCGAGCGGCGCCCGACGCCATCGCCTGCGGGTGGCATCGTGCCGTGGTCTGGGCCCGCGGTCTGGGCGCTCATCGTCTCTTCCCCCGGCGTGACGCCGACGTGAGCATTGCCGCGGAACTCGAGCGGACGGAGAGGTGGTTTGGCGCCAGGCTGCTGCATCGTTCTATGCAGCACATCGTCGTTCCGGCGGCGCACCTTGAATCCGGGTTTGCCGGGGTGCTCCGCGTGGCTCGGTACGGCATCGGTTGCGGGCTCCTTCTGAACGAGTTGACCGCACCCCGAGAAGGGCGCAGCAGGACGGTCGCGGCACAGGGCCGCGAAGCGCTCAACTCACAGTCGAAGGATGGCCGAGCCGGGTGGGCCGGCGCGTGCGGCGGCGCGCGGGCTGTCGGCCACGAGCCTGCCGGGCGTGCACTCAAGCGGCGTGAAACGACGCACGCTGCCCAGATCGAAGGAACGCTTGGTGCTCCACGCGATCGCAGCGATCACGGCGATCGAGAGACCCGCCACGCACACCGTGGCGACGCCATGTTCGTCATGGTGCTCCGGCAGCGCCGCGTGCACGTTCAGTGCAGCGACACCGAGCACCACGAGGATGCCGATCAGCGCCGATACGCGGCGGTAACGCCGCAGCAGACGCTGAATCGTCCAGATCGGAGACACGCGTGCATCCTATCGGCCGCTCGTGCCGAGGTAAGTCGTGTCCTGCCTCAAGGAGAGATCGCCGTTGCGCATCCCTAGACCAACGCCAGCCGCCGTCCTCGCAAGCGTGGCGCTGTTCGTCGCACTCGGCGGCAGCGCGGCGGCGGCTCGCCACTTTCTGATCACGAGCACGAGGCAGATCAAGCCGAGCGTGCTCCGCGCGCTGCACGGTGCGCCCGGCACGAGCGGTCCCGCGGGACCGAGCGGACCGAGCGGGCCGGCTGGCACTCCCGGAGCCCAGGGTCCGGCGGGACCGAGCAACCTCAGCGCGCTGACGATCGTGCGCGCCCCGGACCTGATGGTGAAACCCACCAAGGAAGCCACTTCGATCGCAACCTGCCCCGCTGGCTATCACGTGGTGGCCGGCGGCGAGTACTCGGGCTTTGCAACGCGCAACGGCAGCGAAATGAGCGCCGATCACCAGAGCTGGATCGTGCTCGTGACTAACCTCTCGGGAATCGAAGTGAATCTCGAAGCGATCGCCTACTGCGCCGGCGCCGGGCAGGCGGTCGCCGCGGGCGTGCCGCGCGCCGCGCACGCTCGTGCCGAAAGACAGGCGCAGGCGATGCTCGCGAGGCTGCGCTCCGAACGCCTCGCCACCGCGCGGGTGAATTCGTCACACAGCTAGCCTTCCCGCCCGAGTCCGTAGATCCCGGACATCGCTGCTTGCTTGCGATGCTACGCCTCAGCGGCAAGCTGCCGCGAACGCTCTCCTCCTAGCCGCTGTACATCGCGCCGATCTGGAGCGAGTACTTCTCGGCGATCGGCTTGCGCTTCAGCTTCATCGTCGGCGTGAGCTCATCGCCGCCCGGCAGCCAGTCGCCACGCACGAGCGCGAACTTCTTGATCTGTTCGACGCGCGCGAGCTTGGCATTGGCAGCGTCCACGCCCTCCTGCACAACCGCTCGCACGCGCTCCTCGCGCGCGAGCGACTCCAGGGAGGTGTCCTCGATGCCTTCCTTGGCCGCCCACGCGGGCGCGAAGTCCGCGTCGAGCACGATCAGCGCCGTGTTGTACTGGCGCGCATCGCCGATGCAGCAAGCCTGCCCGATCAGCGGCGAGGCCGTCTTGATCGTGGCCTCGATGTTCGCCGGTGACATATTCTTGCCGGCGGCGCTGATGATCAGCTCCTTCTTGCGGTCGACGATCGTCAGGTAGCCGTCCTCGTCGAACGTGCCGATGTCGCCCGTGCGCAGCCAGCCGTCATCGGTCATCGCCTCCTTGGTCTTCTCGGGCAGGTTGCGGTAGCCGAGCATCACGACCTCGGACTTGATCAGCACCTCTCCGTCGGTGTCGAGCTTCAGTTGCACGCCCGGCGCTGCCGGGCCAACCGTTCCGATCTTGACCTTCCCGGGCGGGTTCACGCTGCCCGCGCCGCAGGTCTCGCTCATGCCCCACAGCTCGGCCAGCGGCAGGCCGATCGCGTGGAAGAACTCGAGCACTTCGACGGGAGTGGGGGCGGCGCCCACGTTGATCGACTCGACCTGGTCGAGCCCAAGCATCGCGCGCACGCCGGCGAAGATCTCGGCGTCGGCCTTGGCAACCTGCTCGGCCAGCTCCGCGGGCACCGGCTCGCCGCGCTGCTCGAGGCGGACCTTGCGGATTCCCGCCTCGATCGCGTCCTTCATCGCCTGCTCCTGCTCGGGCGGCTGTGAAGCGACCATCGTCTCCAGGCCGGCCTTGAGCTTCTCCCAGATTCGCGGCACGGCGAAGAACCAGCTCGGGCGAACTTCGGGCAGGTAGGAGAGCACCTGGCGCGGGTCATCGCAGCAGGTGATCTGCAGTCCGTAGACGATCGGCAGGTAGTGATGGGCGTTGCGCTCGGCGACGTGCGCGCTCGGCAGCCAGGAGATGACGCGCCCGTCGCGGGGGAACTCAATCAGCTCCTCGAGGCCCTCGCAGGCTGCGAGCAGGTTGCGGTGGATCAGCTGCACGCCCTTGGGCGGCCCGGTCGTACCCGAGGTGTAGATCAATGTGAGGATGTCGGTCGGCTCGATTCTGGCGACAGCCGCCTCGACGTCGAAGCCGGGGTTCGAGCCCTCGACATCGGCGAGCGCGAGCGTTCTGAGGGGAGCGTCCCCGTCCACGACGATCACGTGCTCGAGGGCAGGCAGGCTCTTCCGTGCCTCGAGCACCTGCGGCAGGTACTGCTGCTCACAGATCAGGATGCGCGCCTCGGCGTCCTGCACGAGGTATTGGATCTGTTCCGGGGTGTAGGTGTTGTAGATCGAGAAGGGCGCCGCGCCGAGCATCATCCCGGCGAGGTCGCAGATGTGGAACTCGGGCCGGTTGGAGAGCATCAGCGCGAGCGTCTGACCCCGCTCCACGCCGAGCTTCGCCAGCCCACCGGCGAGCGCGTCCACGCGCTCGCGCAGCTCACCCCAGGTGATCGTGAACGCATCCCCTTTGGTGCGGATCGCGACATCCCCCTCACGGTCGGCCGCGGTCAGGCGGAAGGCCTCGGCGAGCGTGCTCGCACCGGTGTCCTTGCGCTCGAGCGTCGCATCGCTTGCTACAGCATTCATTGCGCGTCCCTCCCACTCACGATTGACTCACCCCAAGCCCTTCGCGGACCACCGTGGCCCGCCAACGATCATAGCCTGCGACCGAGGGCTAGGCTCGCTGTTGTGAGAACGGGCGAAGTGGGTTTCTGGTGGCGCTCGCTCGGTGGTCCGCCGGCGCCGCGCGCGCCGCTGGATCACCCGCTGGAAGCGGACGTCGCGATCGTCGGCGCCGGCTACACGGGACTGTGGAGCGCCTACTACCTCAAGCGCGCCGAGCCCTCTCTGCGCATCGTGATGCTCGAGCGCGAGTTCGCCGGCTTCGGCGCCTCGGGACGCAACGGCGGCTGGGTCTCGGGCTTTTTCTCCGGCCCGCCGCGCGTCTATGAGCGAAGCGGCGACTACGCGGCGCTCCAGCGGGCGATGTTCGCCACGGTCGATGAGCTCGGGAGCGTGCTCGGCGAGCAGCGGATCGACGCCGACTTCCGCAAGGGCGGGCACCTCGGCGTCGCGCTCGGGCACGCACAGCTTCAGCGGGTCCGCAGCGAAGTGCGACAAGCCGGCGTACACGGCCTCGCCCGCGAAGATCTGCATGAGCTCTCAGCGGCGGAGCTCGCGGCACGCGTCCGGGTCGCCGGCGCGCTCGGCGCGAGCTTCTCGCCCCACCTCGCCCGCGTGCATCCGGCGAAGCTGCTGCGCGGGCTCGCCTCAGCCGTCACGGCGCTCGGCGTGAGCATCTATGAGCAGACGCCCGTGAGCGAGATCCGTCCGCGCGAAGCGCTGACGCCGGCAGGGCCCGTGCGGGCCCGCTGGGTGCTGCGCGCAACGGAGGGCTACACCTGTGGGCTGAAGGGGCTCGAGCGGGCGCTCGTGCCGATGAACAGCTCGATGATCGTGACCGAGCCGCTGAGCGAGGAGACCTGGCGGGAGATCGGCTGGAGCGGCGCCGAGGTTCTCAGCGACAGCGCCAACGTGTATGTCTACCTTCAGCGCACCGGCGACGGGCGCATCGCGATCGGAGGCCGCGGCGTCCCCTACCGCTTCGGCTCGCGCACCGATGGCGCCGGCCAGACGGCGCCATCGACGATCGCGAGCCTCACCGAGAAGCTGCACGAGATGTTCCCTGCGACCGCCGGGGTCCCCATCGACCATGCCTGGTCGGGCGTGCTCGGGGTCCCCCGCGACTGGTGCATGTCGGTCGCCGCCGATCCCGCCACGGGGCTCGCGTGGGCCGGCGGCTACGTCGGCGAGGGTGTGGCTGCGGCCAACCTCGCCGGGCGAACACTGCGCGATCTGATCCTCGGGCGCAGGAGCGAGCTGACCGCGCTGCCCTGGGTCGGGCGCGCTCCCGCCCGCTGGGAGCCCGAGCCACTGCGTTGGGCGGCGATCCAGGCCGTCTACGCGCTCTACCGCCGGGCCGACCGCGACGAGCGCCGCGCCGGGCGCCTCTCCCGGCTTGGGCGCCTCGTGGATCGCGCCTCAGGGCGCCACTGAGCACGCTGGGCTCTGAGAGACTGCCCCGCGGAGCTCGAGGCGGCGGTTCACTCTGCGCGAGCGGCGCCAGGGCCGGCGTAGTGGGAGGGCCGCTCGGGCCCTCCCTCTACGACCGGCTAGCGGCTAGCGCTACTTCGCTTTGATCTCCAGCGGCGTCGAGTTGGTGCCGCTGAGCCCCGCGATCGCGAACGTCGAGGGCCCTGAGAAACCGCCGGAGAGCCCTGTGAACGTCGTCGTCAGGGTGTCCGTCGGAGCGCCTTCAAACTGTTCCGGCACCTGGTGGCCACTCTTCAACGCCTTGTAGGTCAGGCTGACGCTGCTCGTCATCGCGTCGATCGGCTTGATCTGGGCGATCACCGAGCCTTCCACGACAACCGTTTCCGTTTTGGTTGTGCGCGGCGCGCAGACGGCCGTGATCAGCGCCGTCGACGGAGAATGAGGACGCAGGTCCAGACCGACGCTGACTTTCCCGGCCTGATTCTTGATGAAGCCGATTTCACCTTCGGCCAGCGGCATTTCGATCTGTTCGCTGGTGGCACCGCTCTGACAGGACTGACCCGACACGCCGCCACCGGCTTCCTCGGTGCACCCGTTGAACACGGCTTTCTCCGTGGAGCTTTTCGGACCCGTGTATTCACCCGTCATGGTCGTGCTGGTGCAGGTGATCGTCTGTAGTTCCTTTGTCTTCAGCGTGGCCACGCCGCCGGACAGGGCGAATGTCGGTTTTTCAGCTGCAGCCTTTTCCGTGGTCAGCGTTTCAAAGTTGTATTTCCCCTGGTTACCGGCCGCGAGGGTGATGCATTTCGCGCCTTCGTAGGTTCCCGTGCCGGTTATGACCTTCACACAGCGGCCCATTTCTGGCAAAGCTTCCGCAGCTGCGCCCGCAGGCATGACTGCAGCCGCAGAGCCCAGTACCGCCATGGCGGCGAGGGTAGCACCGGTATGGCGCAATTTAACGTGTTTCATAATCTCCAATCCTCCCTAGCTGGAGCCGACTTCCGCGCCCCGCCCCCAGCGCGCGATCCACGGCATCTTCACGATCTTCCCAAGGATGTCTCTCACTGTCAAGTGGTCCGGACTGTAAAACAGCTATTTCTCAACCCCGGCCCGGAGTCGGCGGCGAGCGCCGCCGAAGCGAAGGTCAGCACCCACACGAGCGCCATGAGCGGTGCGACGAGAGTGCTCCTGCGCGTGGGGTCCCCATCTCCGGCTAACCGATATCGATCGGAGGAGACATTCCCGTTTTCAACCGCTCTCAAACATCATTTTTTCATAGCGTGGCGGGCGCTGCAGGACGGCGACCGCGCCCCGCGGCGACCGCATCGATTCGCCGCAGGCAGGGTTAGGGGACCAGAGACCCAGCTAAGAAACCGGACCGTCCCCGAGGACGGCCAGTCCCCCCTCAAAGGAGAAGGCACAAGATGCGTTCATTCAGATTGACTTCGGCCCTCGCGGCCGCGGCCACGGCGCTCGCGCTGGCTCCGGCAGGAGCCTCCGCCGCCCGCAACCACCAGCACGCGCTCGGCAAACACGCAAGCCCCGCAGGGCATTGCCGCGTCACGCTGTTCGCCGAACCCCACATCGTGACCTCAGGCGAATCCGCCCAGATCTTCGGACAGCTGCTCTGCCCCGCCGGCGTCGAAACGAGCGGGCAGACTCTCACCGTCTATGACCGCGCAGCGGGCGCAGGCGCTTTCCAGGTGCTCGGCACCCCCACGACCGGCCCCGGCGGCTTCTACTCGATCGTGGCGCCGTCGCTGACCAACAACACGCTCTTCTACGCGGCCGCCACCAGCAGACGCAGCGTGACCCGCGCGGTCAAGGTCTCGCCCCAGGTATCGATCAAAGGGCCCGACCCGAAACTGCCGCTGTTCACGGGAAGGACCAATGCAGTCATCTTCTCGGGCGTCGTGACCCCCGCCGACACCGGCGCTGAGGTTGTGCTCCAGCGCGAGAACGCGACGGCCAACGAAGAATGGGGCGTGATCCAGCGCGGCATCGTCGGACCGGGCGGCGCGTACTCCTTTACACACGCCTTCGGGCGTCCGGGCCAGGCGAATCTGCGAGTGGTCGTGCGTACCCACCACCGCGTATCGGTGCGGGGCATCTCCGAAACGCTCGAGTACACGATTTCCCAGCGCCAGAACCCGCGTCTGACGCTTGACACCAGCGCGGACCCGATCTCATACGGGCAGCCGGTGACTCTCAACGGCGTCGTTGCAGGCGCCGTGAACCAGCCGGTCACGCTGATGGGTCGCAGCAAAGAAGGCGCCTTCGCCCCCGTGGCGACGAGCACGACCGATGCAACCGGCAAATACTCGTTCACCGAGACGCCTCTGCAGAACACGATCTACCGGGTCACCTCCGGGAAAGTCAGCTCGGCCCTGCTGTCCGAGGGCGTCAAATACGTGCTGACGGCCACCGTCTCGGCCAACACGGTGCAGTCGGGCCAGCCGCTGGTGTTCTCCGGAACCGTCACGCCCGTCCACCCCGGCCACGCCGTCTACCTCGAGCGCCAGAACGTGTTCGGCGGAGGCTTCCACGTCGTGGACGTGACAACGGTCGCGCCCGACTCCACCTATGCGTTCAACCACGTGATCTTCGGTGCGGGCAAAGAGGTCTTCCGCGTGAAGGTCCCCGGCGATCCCAGCAACCAGGCGATCGCAAGCACGCAGTTCCCGATCGAAGTGACGCCTGCCACGCCGGCGACGCTGCGCCCCCGCGCGCAGAACAGGCTGCCCGGCGAAGGCAAGGTCTAGCCCCAGGGACGTCTCTCTCGCGTCATCGTGGCCGTCCCCTCGGGGGCGGCCACGGTCTCCTCTACTCCAAAGCCTGTGCTTCGTGGCCCACTCGCTCAGGCAGCGACCGCGCGGGACTCCAGGTGCGCGCCGACCTTGCGCTTGACGCGCTGCAGCGCGTTGTCGACGGTCTTCGTGTCGCAGGTCAGACGCTCTCCGACCTGCTCATAGGAGTAGCCGTCGAGGTAGAGCCCGAGCACGCGGCTCTCGAGCTCCGAGAGCGCGGTCGAAAGACAGCCCACGAGCGAGCGCAGCTCCTCGGATGAGATCACCTGGTTGACCGGATCGTGCACGGTCGGCCCGGGCAGCATCTGGTCGAGCGTCGGCACGTCATCGCCGCTGCCGGCGGGCGTCGAGGAGAACGACACATACTGGTTCAGCGGGGTGTGCTTGTTGCGCGTGGCGGTCTTTACGGCCGTGATGATCTGGCGGGTGATGCAGAGCTCGGCGAAGTTGCGAAAGCTCGACTCGCGGTCGGTGCGGAAGTCGCGGATCGCCTTGTAGAGGCCCACGAGGCCCTCCTGGATGAGATCGTCGGAGTCGCCGCCGGCGAGGAAGTACGAGGAGGCCTTCAGGCGCACGAAGCCGTGATAGCGGCGGACGAGACGCTCATAGGCGTTGCGGTCACCCTGCTTCGCCAAGGCGATCAGGAAGACATCCTCGACCTTAGGTTCAGAGTTCGGGTTATGGGAGATACGGGCCACGAGCAGATCCTTTCTCGGGAGACCGCCGTCAGGCAGCCCCGATTGCTCAGTGGCGCACTCCTCCCCTGGCGCCAAAGCTATTCAATTCCCAAGGTTTCTCAACCTTAGGTTCAGCGTTACGTTGGCGGGCAGACTCGCACAGTTATGAACCGTTGTCAAGCTTTCCCGCTCGGCTTTGCAAGATCTCATACAGGAGCGCCGAAGCGGCCGCGCTGACCCCCAGCGACTCGACTCTGCCCAGCAACGGCAGGGCGATCAGCTGATCGCAGGCGCCAGCCACGCGCGGGCGTAGCCCGCTGCCCTCGCTGCCGAGCACGAGCACCACGCCGCCGTCGCCGTAGTCGGGCTCGTCGTAGGGCACCGGGCGCTCGCCGCCTGTCCCCTCCTCAGCGCTCGCTCCGTAGCACCAGCAGCCCGCGCGGCGTGCCTCGGCGAGGAAGTCCGCGAGGTTGCGCACGCGAGCCACGCGCAGGTGCTCGACCGCCCCCGCCGAGGCCTTGCACACCGCTGGGGTGATCTCGGCGGCGCGCCGCTCGGGGATCACGACACCGGCCACCCCCACGCACTCGGCGGTGCGGCAGATCGATCCGAGGTTCTGGGGGTCCTGGACCTGGTCGAGCGCAACGATCACTGGGCTCTGGAGCGCCAGGAGCTCAGCGGCGCCGGAGTATGGATATGGGCCGACCTCTGCACATAGGCCCTGGTGGGCGGCGGATCCGCTGTGGCGCTCGATCTCCTCGGCCGCCACCGTTTTGACGGCTTGACCCTCGAGCCATGGCTCGCGTGCGGCGCCGCCCGTGGCCCAGATCTCCCGCACGCTGTGCTTGCGTCGCCCGTGCAGTGCCTCGCGCACTGGGTTTCGCCCGTAGACGATCACAGCGGCAGCAGTTCGAAGCCGCCCGCGGCGTCGCGGACCTCCCAGCCCAGCGCGGCCAGCTGCCCCCGCAAATCGTCGGCAGCTGCGAAGTCGCGCTCGGCGCGCGCCTGCTCGCGTCGTTCGGCCAGCTCGCGCACCTCACTCGGCGCCTGCTGCACAGCCGCGAGCAGCTCCTCGAGGCCGAGCACCGCGAGCATCTCGCGCAGATGTGAGTCGCCGGTGGCGCCGCGCTCGGCTCGCGCCGCCTCACGCAGCCACTCGTTGAGCACCGCCAGCGCCTCCGGCGTGTTGAAGTCGCGTGCGAGCGCGTCGAAGAAGGAGTTGCGCAGCGGCTCGAGCTCCGCCGGCGCGGGTCCCGCCGTCAGCCTGCGGCCGGCCTCGCGGATGCGGTTGACGTTGGCCTGGGCCTGCTCGAGCGCGCTCTGCGAGTAGGCCAGCGGCTGGCGGTAGTGGCCAGAGATCAGGTACATCACGAGCGTCGGGGCCCCGGTGTTCGCGAGCACCTCGTGCAGGGGCGCGATGTTTCCCACCGACTTGGCCATCTTCTCGCCGGTGAACTGGATCATGCCGTTGTGCATCCACAGTTTCGTCAGCTCCGCGCCGCGCGCCGCACGCGTCTGGGCGGCCTCGTTCTCGTGATGGGGAAAGACGAGATCGGAGCCGCCACCGTGGATGTCGAAGCCGACTCCGAGCAGCTGCTCTGCCATCGCCGAGCACTCGATGTGCCAGCCCGGGCGCCCCTCGCCCCAGGGGGCCGGCCACGAGGTGTCCTCGCCGGGCTTGTGCGCCTTCCACAGCGCGAAGTCGAGCGGGTCCTCCTTGAGCGCCGGGCCGGCGGCCTCGCCGGTGTCCTCGCCCTGATCCATGTTCTCCAGCAGCCGGTGGGAGAGGCTGCCATAGCCCTCATCGGAGCGCACACGAAAGTAGACGTCGCCGGCGGCGACGTAGGCGTGTCTGCGGTCGATCAGCGCCTGGATGTAGTCGACGATCGGCCCGATCGTCTCGGAGGCGAGCGGCTCGTGGTCGGGGCGTCCGAGACCGAGCGCATCTGTGTCGCGGCGGTAGAGCTCGCTCATCTGCGCCGCCAGCTCGGCACTCGCACGCCCCTGCGCCCGCGCCGCGTCATAGATCTTGTCGTTGACGTCGGTGATGTTGATCACGAGGCTGACCTCGTAGCCCTCGTGAGCGAGGAAGCGCCGCAGCAGGCTGAACACCACGAACGGGCGGGCGTTGCCGACGTGGATGCGGCTGTAGACGGTCGGGCCGCAGGCATAGATGCCGACGCGGCCCGGATCGCGCGGCTGCAGCGCGCGCAGCTCGCCACTGAGCGTGTCCTGGAGAAGTATCTGGCGCATCGCCGGGCAACCCTAGCGATCGGCGCCGGGCGCGTCAGGCGGCGTCGCCCAGGCTCGCGATCGCCAGCGCGGCGACGCCCTCGCCGCGCCCGACGAAGCCGATGCGCTCGCCCGTGCTCGCCTTGACGTTGACGCGCGCGATCTCCAGGCCGAGCGCGGCGGCGAGGCGCTCGCGGATCGCCAGGCGATGAGGCCCGAGCTTGGGCGCCTCCATGATCACCGTGCAGTCGATGTTAAGCGGGCGCAGGCCGTGCGCCGCGATCATCGAGACGACCTCTTCCAGCAGCGCGATCGAGTCCGCGTCGCGCCAGCGCTCGTCGGTGTCGGGGAAGTGCTCGCCGATGTCGCCGAGTCCGGCGGCGCCGAGCAGCGCGTCGATCACGGCATGGGTGAGCACGTCGGCATCGGAGTGGCCCTCGAGGCCCTGCTCGTGTGCGATCTCCACGCCGCCGATCACGAGGCGCCGCCCCGCGCCGAGGCGGTGCGAGTCATAGCCGATGCCCGCGAGCGTCATCGCTCGGACTCGGCGCGGGTCTCGCCCGCGCCGATCGGCTCCAGGCGCCGTGCGCCACCCTCGAACACGCACAGCTCCTCGACGCCCAGCTCGGCCAGCTCCGCGAGCGCGCGATCGTAATCGGCGCCGACGTCCTCGGGGCGGTGCGCGTCGCTCGAGAGCGCCACGGGGATCTCGGCCTCCACGCACAGCTCGAGGAAGCCGCGCGAGGGATACAGCTCGCTGGCGGGCTTGCGCAGCCCCGCGGTCGACACCTCGACGGCGAGGCCCGCTTCGGCGATGCCCTCCACGGCGGGCTCGTAATAGCGGCGCAGGTCGCCCTGCGGGCGGCGGGCGGGATCGCCCCAGTACTTCACGAGGTCGGGGTGCGCGACGATGTCGAACAGGCCGCTGCGCGCCGCCTCGGCGATCGTCTCGAAGTAGCGTCGCCAGACATCCTCGGGGCTGCGCGTGCCGTCCCAGACGCTGTAGTCGTCCATGTCGACGGCGCCGTCGCGCAGGAAGTGGACCGAGCCGACGACGTAGTCGAAGTCGCGAGCCTGCAGCAGGTTGGCGATGCGATCCTCCGCGCCGGGGATGAAGTCCGCCTCGATGCCGAGCCGCAGGTCGGTCTGCTCGCGCACGAAACCGCAGTACTCGTCGATGTCATCGCGTGCGTATTCGCGCCACAGCGGGTGCTGCCACACCGCCAGCGCCTGCGTGAAGCGGTAGATGTGCTCGGAGACGCCGAGCTCGGCGATGCCGCGCTGAGCGGCGACGCTGCGATAGCGCTCGGCGTTGCCCGCGGTGAACCACTCGGGGGCGGTGGCCCCTAGGTCGTCGGGTCGCAGATGCAGGTGGTAGTCGGTTAGCACGAGCGGGGCGATTCAAGCAGGATTTCGCGCACGAGAGCTAAGAGGCGCCCGCGGCGCGCCCCGCAAGCAGCAGTTCGGCCATCTGCAGATCTAGCCGCGTCGTGACCTTGAGGTTCTCATCACTCGAGCGCACGACAACCACGCGGCCGCCCGCGCGCTCGATCAGCCAGGCATCGTCGGTGGCGCGCGCGAGCTCCGAGGCGGGGACCTGAAGCGCCCGTGCGAGCACGCCGCGGCGGAAGACCTGGGGTGTCTGTACCGCCCACAGTCGGCCGCGGTCGAGCGTCTCGGTCACAGCGCCGCCCTCGCCGAGGCGCTTGATCGTGTCCGTCACGGGCATCGCCGCGATCGCGGCATCAGCACCCGCATCGCCCGCCAGCGCTGCGATCACCTCGGCGGCCAGCTCGGGCGTCAGCAGCGGGCGCGCCGCATCGTGCACGAGCACGGTCTCATCCGCATCGGCGGCCGCGAGCGCCCTGCGCACCGAGTCAGAGCGCACCGCGCCGCCCTCCACGCCGGTGACGCCCGCGGGCGCGGGCGCACCCGCGGGCAGCGCAACGACGATCTGCCCAATGCCCGGGACTGCCTTCAGGGCGTCGATGCTCCACTGCAGCAGAGGGCGCCCCGCGAGCTCGACGAGCGCCTTCGGGCGCCCGGCCCCGAGACGCTCGCCGCTGCCGGCGGCCACGATCAGCGCGACGGTCATCTCATCTTTGGGGCTCTCGCGCACGCGGCAACCGGG
>JACDGG010000265.1 GCA_013815355.1 Solirubrobacterales bacterium | reverse complement strand
CGCGCCGACATCCGCGAGCGGGCCGTCGTGGCGGCGCCCGCGCGGCGGGGCGTCCCCTCTGCGCTCGAGCATCGCGCCCGTGAGCGCCAGCAGCGGCGCGTACTCGCGGGTGTGATCGGTGCCGGGATGCAGCGGGTCCACGCCGTGGTCCGCCGTCACGATCAGCAGGTCATTCTCGCCGAGATCTCTTAGCAGCCGCCCGAGCGCGGCGTCGATCTCGCCCAGCGCGCGCGCGAAGCCCGGTGCGTCCTTGCGGTGACCGTAGAGCTGGTCCGTCTCGATCAGGTTCACGAACACCATGCCGCGCTCGCCGCGCTCGATCAGCGCCTCGGTGCTCGCGAGCGCCTCTGCGTTCGTTGCTCCCGGGTGCGTGCTCGAGATCCCCACGCCGGCGAACAGGTCGCCGATCTTGCCCACGGCGTGCACGGGCACGCCCGCGCGTGTGAGCTCCTGCAGGTAGCTGCGCCCCGGTGGCTCAAGCGCAAAGTCGCGGCGTCCGGGCGTGCGCTCGAAGGCGCCCTCTCGTCCTCCGAACGGCCGTGCGATCACCCTTCCCACCGCGTGCTCACCGCTCATCGCCGCGCGTGCCGCCGCGCATGCGCGGTAGAGCTCCTCGACTGCGATGCGCTCGCTGTGAGCGGCCAGCTGCAGCACCGAATCCTGGGAGGTGTAGAGGATCAGCGCGCCCGTGTGCAGGTGCTGTGCGCCGAACTCCGCGATCGCGACCAAGCCGTTGTCGGGACGGTTGCAGATCACCTCGTGGCCCATCGCCGCCGTCAGGCGCGCCACGAGCGCCCTCGGGAAGCCTTCCGGGTAGGTGGGCAGCGCTCGCTCGAGCGTCACGCCCATCAGCTCCCAGTGCCCGCTGATCGAGTCCTTGCCCGGCCCCAGCGGGTGCAGACGCCCATGGATCGCCGGGTCGCGGGACGGCGCGACGCCCGCGAGCGCCAGGATCGAGCCGAGCCCGAGCTGCTGCATATTGGGGAGCTCCAGTCCGCCGAGCATCTCGGCAAGGTGCGCGAGCGTGTTCGTGCCCTCATCGCCGTAGAGCGCGGCATCCGGCAGCGCGCCGACGCCGCAGGCGTCGATCACGAGCACGATCGCGCGACGGTCCGCGACGGCGCTCATCACGCTTCTCTCAGGCTCAACGCGTGGCCCGCGGATGGGCGCTGAAGTAGGCGTCCTTGAGGCGCTCTGCCGAGAGGTGGGTGTAGACCTGGGTGGTGGCGAGATCGGCGTGGCCGAGCATCTCCTGCAGCGAGCGCAGGTCGCACCCTCCCGCGAGCAGGTGCGTGGCGAAGGAGTGGCGCAGCGTGTGCGGGCTCATGCGCTCCTCGAGGCCCACCCGGCGCGCGTGGCCCTGGACGATCTTGTAGAGCCCCTGGCGCGTCAGCGGTGCGCCGCGCCGGTTCAGGAACACGCGCTGCTGCACGCCTGAGCCGAGCAGCTCGGGGCGCGCGCTTCGGAAGTAGACGTGCAGAGCGCTGAGCGCCTGGCGCCCGACCGGCACGACACGCTCCTTGGCGCCCTTGCCGCGCGCGCAGAGCATGCCCTCCTCGAGGTCGAGGTCTGCCAGCGTGAGCCCCACGGCCTCCGAGGCGCGCAGGCCGCACGCATACATCAGCTCCAGGAGCGCCCGGTCGCGCTGCGCCAGCGCCCCCGCGCCCTGGGGCACGGAGAGGAGCTGTGCGACCTCCTCGCGCGAGAGCACGCGCGGCAGGCGCTGGGGCTTTCGCGGTCCGCGCAGCTCGGCTGTGGGGTCGTGCTCGATCGCGCCTTCGCGGCGCAGATGGCGGTAGAAGGAGCGCAGGCAGGCGACCTTGCGCGCGAGCGTCGTCGCGGCGACGGGTGCGTGCTCGTCATCGCCGCGGGCCAGCTCGGAGAGGAAGTCGGCGAGATCGCCGTGCGCCGCCGTGTGAGGCGCGAGCCCGTGGGCGGCGAGGTACTCGGCGAACTGGTGCAGGTCGGAGCGATAGGCCTGCAGCGTGTTGCGCGAGAGCCCGCGCTCGAGCTCCAGATAGGCCAGGAAGTCCAGTGTCAACTGCTGCATGCCATCCGCCGCGGGCGGCGCGGCGATCTCGGCCGGACTCATGCTGCGGGCTTCGCCTCGGCGGCTGTCCCTCCTTGCGGGTGCAACGGGGCATTCAGCCGCCGGGCGAGCCACATCAGCGCGATCAGCGTCTTGGCGTCCGAGCAATCGGCGATCGCGGCGTCGAGCTCGGCCAGCGGCCAGCGCACAATCTCGATGCGCTCGTTCTCCTCGCTCTCGGCGCTGGCCGCGTGCAGCCCTGTGGCGGCGAACAGGTGCACGCGCTCGTCGCTGAAGCCGGCGCTCGAGTAGTAGCTGAGGATCGGCTGCCAGTGCGCGGCGCCCTTGCCGATCTCCTCGGCCAGCTCGCGCTTCGCGGCCGCCAGCGGCTGCTCGCCCTCCACGTCCAGCCGCCCGGCCGGTATCTCCAGCAGATCCGGCTCGCCGATCGCCTCGCGCGGCTGGCGCACGAGCCACACCTCCTGCTCGTCGTAGGCGAGCACGCCGACCGCGCCCTGGTGACGGACGATCTCGCGTGTGAGCACCTCGCCGTCGGCGTGGCGGAAGCGCTCGATGCGCACGTCGATCAGCCGCCCGGAGTAGACGCTCTCGCCGCCGAGCGCCTCGAACGCCCGTGGCGAGGCGCCCGCGCTCATTGCGCCTCCCCGCCGCCGTCCTCCGCCTCGGGCGACACCGTCAGCTCCGCGAGCGCCGCGCCGCCGGCCAGGGCCGCGCCGAAGAACAGCGGGTCATCGGTGATGCCGCGCCCCATCGTCTCGTTGGAGAGCCCGCTCGCCGCGTAGGCGGGCAGATCGACCTGCGCGCGCCGCCAGTCGTGGCGGGTGATCCGCACCGGGCGCTCCACGTCGAGCGCGAGCGCGGGGCGCGCGGGCATCGCGCCGCCGAAGAC
>JACDGG010000064.1 GCA_013815355.1 Solirubrobacterales bacterium | reverse complement strand
GCCCGCGCCGCGACAGCGCGAGCATGCGCGCGAGCAGGTAGAGCAGCGGCGGGTAGGCGAGCGGCACCGAGGCGTAGATGTGCGCGTGGTTGAAGAACGCCAGCGACACCGAGAAGGACAGCAGCACGAGCAGGTCGAGATGCAGCATCGAGTGCAGGCGGCGGAAGTTCACGAACGGCACGAGGAACAGCACGCACAGCGCCAGCCAGACATACAGGGCGTTGACGTGGCGACCGAACGCGCCGGGGTAGCCGCGCGCCATCGTCCAGGCGACCTGGAAGCCCGTCCACTGTTCGAGCACCCGCCCGGAGAGGTCGTCGATGCTGACCTGCCCGATCTCCTTCTTGCCGCCCTTGGAGAAGTAGCTCACCTGCCAGTGGAACTGGCGCTTGAGATAGGCGCCGCCGTAGGAGCCGGGATATTCGGCGCGCACGGCGCGCATCTTCGGGAGCTTCGCGGCGATCGCAAGGACATCATCAGAGGACAGCCGCCGCCCGGCCGGGGGCACCTTCGATTCGACGACCGGGATCGGCGCGTCGGGGTTTGTCTGGCTCGCCGAGGAGGCAGCACTCACGGCGGCTGTGTCGGTGGGAGCGACTCCAGCGGTGAGTGAGGCGCCCGAGAGATCGCTGCGGAAGCTCGTCTGCGCGGCGGCGGCCGCCGCGGGCGGGCACACCAGGGCGCACACGAATAGGGCAAGGAGACGGCGCATCGCGGGAGGTTAACCGCCCGCGCTATTCCGGCGATGCGCTTGGCGTTCTGCAACTCGCCGCTACGAGCGCCTTGACGCTCGCCACGTCTCAGACTAGGTTGCCACGCAGTGGCAGTCCTTCTCAGAGCAGTGCTCCCGATGCGCGTGCTCGCGCTCGCGGCTCTGCTTGCGCTCGCGCTCGGAGCGCTCGCTGCCGAGGCGCTGTTGCGTGAGCACTCCCCGCCGGTCGCGGCTGGGCGCCCCGGCGCGGCGGCCGGAGCGCGCCTTCCGCCCTCGGCCAGGGGGCCCGTCTCCGCCGCGATGGGAGCCGAGAACCCGTCCTACAGCGTGCTCTATGCAGTCGGCGCGCTGCGTGCGAGCAACCCCGCCCAGCACCTCGACGCCAGCTTCACCGCGAGCGGCGTGCGGCTCAGCAGCGCGTCGAGCAGCCTCGCCCTGCGTCTCGACGCTGTCGGCTACGGAGCCAGCCGCGTAGCGCTGGCCGCGGCCACGCCTGCCGCGCGCGCCAACCGCGTTCGCTACGCGCGCGCCGGGCTCAGCGAGTGGTACGCCAACGGGCCGCTCGGGATCGAGCAGGGCTTCACGCTCGCACGCGCGCCCGCCGGTGACCGGACGGCGCCACTGACGCTGTCGCTGGCGATCGCGGGCTCGAGGCCCGCGCTGCGCTCAGGCGCGGTCACGTTCGGGCATGGCGCCGGGGCGCTGCGCTACTCAGAGCTCACCGCGATCGACGCGCGCGGGCACGTGCTGCCCGCCCGGCTCGCGCTCGGCCACGCCCATCTGCTGCTGCGCATCGACACCCGCGGAGCACGATTCCCGCTGCGCATCGACCCGCTCATCTCCTCGGGTGACAAGTTCACGGGCAGCGATGTCACCGCGCCTTCGCAGCTCGGCACGAGCGTCGCGCTTTCCGCCGATGGCAACACGGTGATCGTGGGGGGCTCCGAAGACGCCAAACTTCACGGTGCCGCGTGGGTGTTCACACGCACAGGCTCGACCTGGACGCAGCAGGGGCCAAAGCTCACCGGCGGCAAAGAAGAAGAAGGCGAAGCGCAGTTCGGCTACAGCGTGGCTCTCTCCGCCGACGGCAACACCGCGCTCATCGGCGGCTACACCGACAAGCTCTCAAACGACGGAGCGGCCTGGGTGTTCACACGCACTGGATCAACCTGGACGCAGCAGGGCAAAAAGCTGACAGGCGGCGCAGAAGAGAAACCGGGAGGACGCTTCGGGCACAGCGTTTCGCTCTCCGCCGATGGGAACACGGCGCTGATCGGCGCCAACTTCGACCGAGGTATGCATGGCGGCGCGTTCGTGTTCACGCGCGCCGGCACGAGCTGGACCCAGCAGGGCCCAGAGCTCATCGGGAGCGACGAGGAAGGCGAAGGACAGTTCGGCTTCAGCGCCGCGCTCTCAGCCGACGGCAACACCGCGCTGATCGGGGGGCCGCAGGACGTGTTCGCAAAAGGCGCGGTGGGCGCGGCGTGGGTGTTCACGCGTGCGGGCACCACCTGGACTCAGCAGGGACCGAAGCTGGCCGGCAGCGGCGAGGAAGGCCAGGGCGAACTCGGCACGAGTGTGTCGCTGTCCGCCGACGCCGGCACGGCGCTCGCGGGCGCACCTGGTGAAACCGGCGGTGGGAGCGCATACCTCTTCACCCGCTCGGGTACGAGCTGGGCGCAGCAGGGCGCAAAGCTGAAACCGAACGACGACTCCTCCGAAGCGCTGTTTGGCGCCGCCGTGGCCCTGTCCGCGGACGGCTCTACCGCGCTGATCGGAGGACCAATGGATATGGGCGCGAAAAACCCGGAGGGCGCGGCTTGGGAATTCACCCGCTCCGCCACGACCTGGACCCAGCAGGGCGCGAAGCTCAAGGGCAAAGGACAGGTGGGAGAAGGCGAATTCGGCCTCGGCCTGGGGCTCTCGCCAGACGGGGACACGGCCGTGATCGGAGCGCCGCTGGACGGCACCGACGTCGGCTATGCGTTCTCCTTCACCAACCCGCCTCCCGCCGCCACGACTGCTCCCGCGTCCAGCGTGACCTTCACATCGGCGACGCTCAACGGCCTCGTGGCAGCCGGCGCCTCCAACGAAGCGTTCTTCGAATACGGCGGCACGACCGCCTACGGCAGCTCGACGATCCACGGCGCGCTCGCCGCCTCGCCGGTGTCGCGCACCGTCGCGACGCCGCTCTCGGGCCTGCCGTTCGCCACGACGATCCACTACCGGCTGATCGCGCAGAACTCTGCCGGCCGCAGCGTCGGCGCGGATCAGAGCTTCACCACGGGTGTCCCGATCGGCAAGGAACCCCCGCCGCTACCGCCGAGGATCGAAGCTGTCTCTCAATCGCACGCCACCTGGCGGGTCGGACGCCACGCCGTGAGCCTTGCGCGACACGCACGGCCTCCGCTTGGAACGACGTTTTCGGTCAAGCTCGACGCGGCCGCGAGCCTCAGCTTCACGTTCACCCAGCGCGTCGCAGGACGGCGCGTGCTCCGCAGGTGCCTCGCGCCGAGCGCGCGCAACCGTCATCGCCACGCCTGCAAACGCACGCTCACGCGGGGCACGCTCACGCTTCCTGCGCATCCCGGCGTCAACAGGGTGCTCTTCCAGGGCGTGATCTCGCATAGCCGCACGCTCAGGCCCGGGGCCTACACGGTGCTGATCAGCGCGCGCAGCGCCGCCGGACTGCGCTCGGCGACACGGTCGCTGAGCTTCCGGATCGTCAGGTAGGCGAGGCGCCTCTAAGCGCCGGGCAGCCCGAAGTGGGCTCGCACGAGCGGCGCGACGTCGCGGATCGCCCACTGCTCGGGCTCGGGCGCCGGCAGCTCGACACCGCTGAGCACGAGCGCGCCGAGCGAGTCAGAGGCGTGCAGCGAGCCGTGGCTGCCACCGCCGATGTGAGCCTGACGGCCCCAGTCCATGAACTCATATCCGGGCGAGGCCGACAGCAGCACCTCGCCGGAGGTGGCGCACCTCAGCGCCGACCAGGCGCGGGCGAGCGCGTCGGGGTACTCGGGGCTGAGCAGCCGTCCGTCGCGGATCTCCGCGCCGATCGCCTCCAGGGAGCCTTCGAGGTCCCAGCGCATCCCGCGCGGGTCGATCACCGAGCTCCCGGGCGCGAAGCGCAGCTCGCCGCGGCGCGGGCTCGAGATCACACCCTCGCGGGGGGCCTCATGGGCGTCGCGCTCGAGCCACAGCACGAGATCGACGCCTTCGATCGTGAGCACGCGCGTCACGACCGAGGCGCGCATCGCGTCGCGCTCTGACTCGTGCAGGGCGTAGACCATCGCCGCGCGCTGGGAAGGGCACACGGCGATCCGCGGCTCCCCGTCGCGCGCGCCCTCGGAGGAGCGCACGGGCCCGAGCACGCCCAGGTCGCCCAGCTCGTCCTGGAGCGCGATCGAAGCCAGCACTTCCGCCTGAGAGTGATCGGCCATCGCGATCACGGCGTGCTCCTCGAGAAAGTCGTCGATCCCGCCCGCCGCGTTCATTACGCGCGCCAGCTGCAGATCGGCCTGCGCCAGCGACTGCACCTGGCCCTCCGGTCCGCGCTTGTGCGAGAACCAGTCGTTGTCGGGCAGCGAGAGCAGCAGGAAGTCGAACAGGTCGTTCTCCGTCAGGTAGGCCGAGACACAGCCGGAGTGGCGGTCGCGCACACCGGGCATGCCGAGGCCCGAGCGACAGCCGGTTCGCCGCGAGGCGAAGATGTCGGCGTAGAAGAGCTCCCGCGGTCCCATCACCGGATGGCGGATAAACGTCGAGGCCACGCGCGTCAGCGCAGTGTCGCGCTGGGGCTCGTGGCGGTGGCGCCCGCGATACATCAGGTAGGTCGTGCCGGCGGTGCGCACGTCGGCGTCATCGAGTGACTCGAACACCGTCTCGGTCTCGGCGGCGAGGTGCGCGCGGTTCATGTTGTAGACGAGATCGGTCAGCTGGCGTCCGATCCCGAGGCGCTGGGAGGAGCGGAAGCTCGAGCCGTATTCCACGTAGCGCTGCTCCTCGCGCAGGTACCAGTTCATCGCCGGGATGTGGTGCGCGTCCTGGCCCACTCCGGTGACGATCGAGGCGGCGCAGACAGGCGTCACAGACGGAAACGCCGCGACGCAGTCGGGCACGTAGTGGCCCCGCTGCATCAGCTCCGCCAGCACGGGCGCCGTCCCCGTGGCGACGGCCCGCTCGAGCATCGCGGGCGCCATCGCGTCGATCACGCAGAGCACGAGCTTGGGCGGCGTCGAGCTCACCCGCTCAGAGCCATCAGCGTCGCAGGATGCGCAGGCCAGCGTACTTCTCTCCGGCGCGCGTGCGCCCGCTCGCGAGCAGCCAGAGAAGCGCCGCGAGCAGCACGTAGCCGAGCGGATGAAGCAGCGCGACGAGCCCGGCGAACACGAGCGAGGCGGCGTCGAGATAGACGCTCAGCGCCTCGCGCGCGGCGCGGTCGGGGAGGCGCTTGCGGGCACGCGCGATCACGGGCCCGACCGCTCCCTGGGCGACCCAGACGGCGAGCAGACCGCCGATCAGCCCCGGCCACCACGCGTCCCTGTGCGCCGCCAGCGTCCCGGCGAACAGCAGCGCGCCAGTGCCGTAGGCGACACCGACGAGCGCCGCGGCGAGCGGATCGGGGCGCGTGCGAGAAGAGTCCGGATCGAGCGTCGGTGCCTGTCCGAGCAGCAGCTGGACGGCGTAGGCGAGCACGAAGGCAACCGCGACCGCGAGCAGCCACCAGCCCGCCCGCAGGAAGTGAAACGGATCGAGTGCGAAGCTGACGCCGAGCACCTTTGAGGAGGCAAGCGCACCCGCGAGCAGCACGGGCAGGAAGGGGCGCAGCCCGCAGGCTGCGGCCAGTCCGGCGCCGAGGCCGATGTAGAAGAAGATCCCGTGCATTCAGAGTGCTGGCGGAGGTGCGATACCGTGCGCGTTCGGTCTCCGATCGGTGAGCACGATAGACGACCCACGCGGCGAGGATGCTCAACGCCGGCACGAGGTCTCAAAGACGCGACGGCGAATACAGACGGGACGCAGATGCAACGATCGACCAGCGGAGGAGGCGGCGGGCGCGGAGCCCGCCCCGCAGCGCACGAGCTCGCGCGCTACGAGGCCCTGTTCGCTGCGCGCACGCGCGGGATGAAAAGCTCGGCGATGCGCGAGATGATGGCGCTCACCGAGCAGACCGACGTGATCTCACTCGCCGGAGGCCTGCCGGACACGAGCACCTTCGCGCCCGAGCTCTACGCCAAGCTGATGTCGCAGGTCGCCGCCGAGTCGACCGCGCGCGCGCTTCAGTACGGGCCCACAGAAGGGATGACCGCCACGATCGAGTGCATCGTCGAGGTGATGGCCGCCGAGAACACGTTCGTCGATCCCTCCGAGGTGATCGTCACGACCGGCGGGCAGCAGGTGATCGACCTCGTCTGCAAGACGCTGATCGATCCTGGCGACGTGATCGTCGCCGAGGCGCCCACCTACCCCGGGGCGGTGCCGACGTTCAGCGCCTATGAGGCCGACGTCGAGCAGATCGAGATCGACTCCGATGGGATGCCGATCGATGCGCTCGAGGCTACGCTCGATCGTCTCCAGGCAGAGGGCCGGCGGCCGAAGTTCATCTACACGATCCCCAACTTCCAGAACCCCGGCGGCGTGACGATGTCGCTCGCGCGCCGCCGGCGTCTCGTCGAGGTGGCGCGCGAACGCGAGCTGCTCGTGCTCGAGGACAACCCCTACGGGCTGCTGCGCTACGAGGGCGAGGCACTGCCCACGCTCTACTCCCTCGACGCCGCCGCCGTCGGGCGCGGCGGAGCCTCGGACCTCGTGATCTATCTGGGCACCTTCTCGAAGATCCTCTCGCCGGGACTGCGCCTCGGCTGGGCGGTCGCGCCGCGTCCGGTGCTCGAGAAGCTCAACCTCGGCAAGCAGGGCGCAGATCTCTGCTCCTCGTCGGTCACGCAGATGTTCGTGAGCGCCTACTTCGGCGAGCAGGGCGCTCACGGTGAGGGCGCGTGGCGCACCTACGTGGAGACTCTCCGAAACCTCTACCGCCGCCGTCGAGACGTGATGCTCGAGGCGCTCGAGACGCACTTCGGCGGGGCCGCGAGCTGGACGCGGCCGGACGGCGGGCTGTTCATCTGGGCGACGCTCGACGAGCGCATCGACACCACCGACCTGCTCGCGCTCGCGCGCAAGAGCGAGGGGGTGGCCTTCGTGCCGGGGCGCGCCGCCTACATGGACGGACGAAGCGGCGCCTCCTCGATGCGCCTGAACTTCGCGGGCGTTCCCGACGATGACATCCGCGAGGGCATCCGCCGGATCGGGAAGGCCATGCGCGAGCAGCTGCGGTTGCTCGGCTCGCTCACCGGCTCGGTGCTGACCGGAGCCGAGAGCGCTCCTGCTTCCGAGCCCAGGCGGGAGTCAGAGGGTCAGACGCCGCTCGCCGACGTCGTGGCATTGCCACGACGCGATCAGAGCCCCCCGGCCCGTCGTCGCCGGGATCGATGAGCGAGGCCCGGCGGGTCGCCGTCCTCAAGGGGGGCCGCTCACTCGAGCGCACCGTCTCACTGCGATCCGGCGCCCAGGTCCAGGATGCACTGCAGCGCCTCGGGCACGAGGTCTTCGCCTTCGACGTGGGCCCCGAGCTGGTCGAGCATCTGCTCGCGAGCGAGCTCGATGTGGCGTTCATCGCGCTGCACGGGCGCTATGGCGAGGACGGCACCGTGCAGGGGCTGCTCGAGGCGATCGGCCTTCCGTACTCGGGATCGGCTCCGGCGGGCTGCGTGCGCAGCACCGACAAGATCCTGGCCAAGCGTCTGATGCGCGAGGCTGGGATTCCCACGCCGGACTTCCACCCGCTGCGCGAGGCCTCGATCAAGGAGCTCGGCGCGGCCGCCGCTCTCCCGGGGATCGAGGCGGATCTCGGCTTTCCGCTGGTGGTCAAGCCCGCCAAAGGGGGCTCCGCGCTGGGGGTGAAGTTCGCGCGTAGCAGCGCGCAGCTGCCGGGCTCGATGGTCGGCGCCTTCTCCTACGACCACACGATCCTGCTTGAGCGCTTCGTCAAAGGGCGCGATCTGGCGGTCTCGGTGCTCGACGGGACCGATCGGCCCCAGGCGCTGCCCGTGGTCGAGGCCGTGCCACGCGAAGAGGACTTCTACGACTACGAGTCCCGCTATGAGATCGGCATGACGACGTTCCTCTGCCCCGCCGAGCTGGCGGCCGAGACGACCGCCCGCGCACAGGAGCTGGCGCTCGCGGTCTATGAGCTGCTCGGCTGCCACGGTCTCGCGCGCATCGACCTGTTGCTCGAGGAGGACAGCGAGGAGCTGTGGGTGCTCGAGTGCAACGTCGTCCCGGGGATGACCGAGACGAGCCTCTTGCCTCAGGCCGCCGACGCGGCCGGGATCGGCTTTGACGAGCTCGTGGCGAGAATCCTCGCCAGCGCGTTCACCCGCTGAGGGGGGGCACCCAGCCTCGCGCCGGCCAGCGCGCGCCCTACGAGTCGCCGGCGGCGAAGTCCTCTGGTGAGACCTGGTCGAGGAACTCCTTGAACTTCTCGACGACGTCCTCGGACTCCTCGACGTCGTGCTCGAACTCGATCGCCGACTCCGAGATGACCTCCTCGGCAGCGAAGATCGGTGCGCCGGAGCGCACCGCCAGGGCGATCGCGTCACTCGGGCGCGAGTCGATTTCCAGCTCCCGCCCGCCGACGCTCAGCGTGATCGATGCGAAGAACGTGTTCTCACGCAGCTCGGTGACCGAGACCTGCGTGCACTTGACGTCGAGCTCGCCGAGGATGTCGCACAGGAGATCGTGGGTCATCGGCCGCGGTGTGCCCGCGCCCTGCAGCTTCATCAGGATCGACGCCGCCTCGGGGTGACCGATCCAGATCGGCAGGAACTTGTTGCCGTCGACCGTCTTCAGGAGCACGATCGGCTGCTTGCCCACCATGTCGAAGCTGACGCCGTAAATCACCATTTCCTGCACAAAGATCCTCCGAGCGGGGGGAAGTCAGAAGTATAGGTCCCGCATTGGCCTGCGATCAAAGGGGCGCCGGCGTCGGTAGGGGCCCCTCAGCGGGTCGCGGCGCTCAGGCGCGCGTGCGAAAGCTCCAGAGCTTGTTGCCGAGGAAGTTCAGCGGGGTCGAGGCCACCACGGCGATCGCCTGGGCCGGCACCTTGGCCAGGCCGGCGCCCTCCACGAGCAGCGTCAACAGCAGCAGGCTGAAGACGAACGCGACGAGGCTCACGGCCACGAAGCGCAGCGCCTGGAAGCGCACGAGACCGTCGCGGGCGTCGAACGTCCAGTGGCGGTTGAGGATGAAGTTGTTGAGCACGGCCACGATCCAGGCGGCCACGGCAGCGACGCGGTAGTCGACGCCGATCGGGTGTACGAACAGGGCGTACACCGCGAGGTTGACGATGAAGCCGACCCCGCCGACGAGCCCGAAGCGGACGAGCTGCAGCCAGTTCGCGGGCCGGCGCATGCCGTGGAGCAGCCGCGCGTGGGGCCGCAACTCCACGGCGCTGGCGTCCTCGGGCATCGCATCAGGGTAGCGACACTTCCCGCCAGACGCGAGCGCTAGCCTAGACGCGTGGGACTTCCCCGGAAATTGTTCCTCGTGCTCGGCTGCGCGCTCTCGGCGGCTCCCATCGCCGCCTGTGGGGACGCCAAGCTCGGCGCCGCCACAGCGCACGTCAAGACCGCGCGCGGGAGCCTCGTCGCGGCCGCGACCGTCGGCGCGCCGAGGCCGCCGGTGGCGAGCGGCGCAACCGAATCTGGCAGCGTCAAGGAGGTCGCCGATCCCCAGGAAGCGAGCAGCTTTCCCGCGCCCGCCTCCGTGCACCACGCCGCAGCCGCCACCCCCAAGAAGGCCAGCGAGGCGATCGCGGCCGGGGCGCCATCGGATGCGGAAGTCCGCCGCGAGCTCTCGCAGATGCAGGCCGTGGAACGGAGCGCCAAGCAGGCGCAGCACAATCGCCTGATCCCGGTTCCCGGCGGGCGCTCGATCGGTGGCGACGGCGCGCTGCCGATTCCCGCAAACCTGCCGGAAGTCGTGCAGAAGGTGATCGCCGGCGCCAACGAGATCACGAACTTCCCCTACGTCTTCGGTGGCGGGCACGGCTCGTTTGTCGACAACGCCTATGACTGCTCCGGATCGGTCAGCTACGCGCTCGCGGCCGGCGGGCTGCTCAGCGAACCGGAGACCTCCGGGAATCTGGAGAGCTGGGGCGCGCCGGGTCCCGGCCGCTACATCACGGTCTACGCGAACGCCGGGCACACCTACATGTACGTGGACGGCGTCCTCTACGACACGGCCGGGCGCAGCGGCGTCTACGCCTCGCGCTGGCAGGTCGGCTCAGTCGATAACTCGGGCTTCGTCGTGCGCCACTGGCCTGGCCTCTGAGGCGCGCGGCGCGTGCATCTCGCCATGCTCCTGCTCGCGACGCTGCCGCTCGCGCTCGACGGTGAATCTGTCACGTCGAGCAACACGGCCCTGGCCGTGATCTCGGTCGTCTCGATGGTGTTCGGCTACCTGCTGCTCGCCGCGCTGTGGTACTTCGTGTTCAGCGCCAGGGCGCGCGAGCGCCGCGACAAGCCCAACAAGCGCGACTGACAGGCACGCCGCGCTAGTGCGCGAGCGTCGCCGCGGTCACCACTGTGGTGCTCGTCGGACTGTGAGAGGCCGCGTTGCGCACGATCAGGCGCAGCGTGACCGTCAGCTTGCGCGTGCGGTGCAGGCGCCCCGAGGTGCGCTTCGAGAACGGGATCGTCAGCGTGCTGCGCCCGCCTTTGGTGGTGACGAGGATCGCTTTGCTGACCACGATCTGGGGAGCGCTGCCGGCGGGCATCCCTGTCGCGGGGGCCCCGGAGATGCCGAGGCGCTTTGCCACGTTGCTGGGGATCAGCACCTCGAAGCGACCGGCGACCTGCTCGTTGACGGAGTAGCGCACGACCAGGCCTTTCTTGGCGACGGCCTTCAGCGACCTTGAGACGATCGCGGCCGCGGCGACAGGCACCGGCACGATCACCGTGGGCGTCGTGGTGCCGCCAGCGGCCGAGCCGGGAGTCGAGCCGGGCGTCGAGCCGGGCGTCGAGCCGGTGCCGGGCGCGAGGGGTACAACCGGAGACGGCGGCGGCGGACCGACGACGGTGATCGTGTTGCTCACCGACGCGATGTGGCCGGCGACATCGGTGACGATCAGCGTCACCACATATTCACCCCCGTACGGGTAGGAGTGAAACACGCTCGCCGCGCACGGGCTGAGCCACGGCGTTTCACATGTGGGCGCGCCGGGGGCGTAACCTGTTACCTGCGTGGAGCCGTCGCCGAAGTTCCAGGTGTAGGTGGCGTAGTTCGGCGCGGGCACACCGGCGATGTACTTGACCGCGGCATTCAGCGAGATATCTGACTCCATACCGTCGAAGCCGACGATGTCACCCGATTTGACGGGGTTGGGGGCGGTGAAGCTCGGGTCGAGCCGCACTCCGGGGAGACATCCGACGCCGGGATAGTTGAGCCGCAGGGCGGCGAGGTTGAACGCGGTGTTGAGGTAGTAGGTACGGGCGCCGAACACCTGGTTGTAGAGGTTACCGGCGCCGGATCCTTCCACTTTCGACGAGCTGCCGCCGGCGGTTGGGGCAAAGAAGTTGCGGCACTCGTCGGTGTTCTCCTTGCCGCCGCTGTCCTGCCAGGCGTTGAGCATCGGATTGGTGACGATGTTCTGCTGCTCGACCGCGATCTGATTGACGATCAGGTCGGCGAGACCCGTGTCGCAGAAGCCGTCCGGGCTCGGGCAGGACACCTGGTTTGGCTCCTGGACCCGGGGTGGTTCGCCCGGAGGCCCCTCTTGGACCTCGATCGGCTTGCTGCTCGGGTCAAAGCCGCCGTCCTGGCAGTTGATGGCTGAGTACTGGTCTTCCGGGCCCAGCTGACCGTCGCCGACGCCTCCGGCCGTCCACGGGATCATGCCGTAGAGGATCGTGCTCGCGTCGCCGTTGATCGCTTTGCTGGGGTTGATCGCAGAGTGATAGCTGCAGAAGCTGTGTTCGTAGTTTTCCAGCGTCTTGAAGTCTGAGCAGTGGCCTTTGGAGCCGCCGCCGTCGAGGCAGACCGCCACGCCGGGGGGGGTGAGCAGGTAGTAGACGTTGCCGAGGCCGGCGGGCAGGCCGTGCGCGGTCACGAATGCCTGCAGGTGCTGCTGGATCTGCAGGTCCGTGAGACAGGTGATCGCGCGGATTTTGTGAATTTTGACTTCTTTGAGCGGGGCCGGATCGGTGCAGCCGGCGACGGGATAGGGCGTCGTGTCCGTGTAGGCGCCGCGGAAGCTGAGACCGTTGGCGGCCGGCTGGTTGGTGGTGTCTGTGTACTGGGTGTCGACGGCGAAGACATCGCCAAGCACGTTGCCCTGCACGCCGACGTTGTGCAGGAAGCCGTCGATCACGCCCTGCCAGTCACCGTGGTAGGTGTCGGTCGGGTCCCAGTAGACCGCGTACACGTTGCTCGTGTGAAGGACCGGGCTGCCCGTCGGGTTGGCGAAGGATTCGGGCTGTGCGGTTTCGCTCCACACGTTTTTGATCCCGACGAGACCGCCGTCGCTGACCGATTCGGAGTTGGATGGCTGGAGCCCGACGCGTGTGCCGGCCACTTCTGTCACGACCGCGCCCGCCGAGGGCGCGATCGTCAGCGCCGCAAGCAGTGCGGCGATGAACGTGGCCGCGCCGAGCTTTGCGACGCGGGAGGACATTGTGGGGGTGGGGCTCGCCGAGGGAGCCGGGCAGAAAGTAGTCACGAGCCCCTCATCGGCAGCCCGCGGCGGTTGCCTTAGCGCGCTGGACGAGATTGCGCGGGGCGCTAGCGACGGCGGGTGCTGTGGCGCTTGGCCTTGGCTTTCGCCGCCGCTGCGCGGTAGGCGCTCACGGCGGTGCTGTAGGCGGAGCTCAGTTTGGCGAGCGCTTCGTGAGAGGTCTCACCGACGGAGGGCATCCGTTCGGGGTTTCTCGCGCCCACGGGCAGAATCCCGATCTCGAGGTGCGGCGCCGAGGAGATGCCGACCTGCCCGCAGCCGACGTCGGCGATCGGCTGTCCGGCGCTGACGTGCGTGCCCACCGTGACGAGCGCGGGGGCCGCGTGGCCGTAGTAGATGTAGCGCCCGCGATCCGGGCCGCTGTCGACGAGCAGCACTGGCGCGGTGCTGCCGAAGCCGTCCAGGCCCTCGTGCGCGATCGTGCCGCTCGCTACCGCGAGCTCGCGCAGGTGCGAGCCGCACTGGTTGGAGTTGCCACCGAGGTCGATGCCCTGGTCCAGCGACCACCAGCTTTTCGCGCCCACGTGCGAGAGTGGGTACAGCGGAAACACCCAGCCGCCGGGACTCAGCGGATAGGGGCTGGCGGCGAACACCGGCGCGGAGGCTACGGTCGTGCCTCCCGTCGCAGACGTGGAAGGCGGGCTCGCCACGGGCACCGGGGCAGGCGCGGGCGGTGCGACAGCTGTGCCGCCCGTTTCGGCGCCCATGGCCGCGGGGACCGCGAGCGCGAGCGCGACCATCAGCATCAGCACGACCGGGACTGCACGCGTCTGTGGACGCTGGCGCAAGCCTGCCTCTCTTCGTCGGCCGACGGGGTTAGCTGACGGGCTAGCGACCTGCGCCTTCCGTGGATTACCGCGGAACTCGCCCCAACAACTCGGTTCCCCCGCTCACGGACACATGTCCGTGATTAGGCGTGCGCAAGCCTAGCGCAAGCGCCCCGCGGAGCGTCGTGCCCGCGGCCGATCAGCCGGCGCCGAGGTAGAGCTGGCGCATGATGCCCTCCACGACCGGCGATGTCTGGCCGCTCGAGGGACAGCAGCTCGCGCCGCCCGGCGGTGTGAGGCCGATCTCCAGATGCGGGCCCGAGGAGAGCCCGACGACGCCACAGCCGACCTCCGCGATCGGCTGGCCCGCCACCACATGCGTGCCGATCGGGACGAGCGCGGGGGCGGCGTGCCCGTAGTAGATGAACCAGCCCCGGTAGGGACCGCTGTCGATGCGCTCGACCGGCGCGTAGGGGCCGAAGCCCGAGATGCCCTCGCGGATGATCGTGCCGGCGGTGATCGCGACCTCGACCGCGGCATTGCCGCACGCGCCGTGGCTCGTTGCGATGTCGATGCCCTGGTCTTCGCTCCACGTCTGCGGCCCGAGCGCCAGCGCGAGCGGCTGGATCGGGAACACCCAACTGGCGCCGCCGCCACCGCCCACGTAGGTCGCGCCGCGTTCGAAGGATTCGGTGCTGTCGCCCTTCGGGAGGATGATCCCGGACTTGCGCGCCTGCGCGATTTCAGCCTTGATCTGAGCATCGGAGGGAGCGCCCGGTGCGACGTAGCCGCCTTTCTTGGCCGCCGCCGGCAGCGCATCGACCCGGGCGACCTTGCCCGAGACCTCGCGACGAGCCAGTTCCGGCGTGCGTTCGCTGGGGGGCAGGGGCAGCGTCCGCCCGCCCGCGCCGGGCGTCGCC
>JACDGG010000264.1 GCA_013815355.1 Solirubrobacterales bacterium | reverse complement strand
CGCCCGAGCAGCTGCCCGTGGAGGGCGGGCCGGCCGTGGGCGCGGCGGACGCCGAGGCGCCGCTGAGCTACGAGGCCGCCTCCGCGCGCGTCGAGGAGATCATCCGCCGCCTGGACTCCGGCGAGGCCAGCCTCAACGAGACGCTCGAGCTGGTTGGTGAGGGCAAGCGGCTGATCGAGCTGTGTGCCGGGCAGCTGAGCGCCGTCGGCGATGCGCTCGAGGAGCTGCGACTCGATGAGCTCGTGAGCCGCCTGGAAGGCGAGAGCGGCGCATGAGCACCTGGGAGCTGCTCGCCGAGCTGCCCGTCGAGATCGAGGGCTACGTGCTCGAGGGGCTGCAAGAGAGCGTCTCGAGCGACTTCGAGCGCAAGAGCACCGTGTTCCACCTGCGCGGGCGCGGCCAGGAGGGCATCGGCGAGGACGTCACCTACGACGCCGTGGACCACGAGATCCTGCAGGCCGCCGGCCCCGTGCTCGCGCTCGCGGGCAGCCACACGATCGCCTCCTTCAGCGAGCTGCTGGCCGGCCTCTCGCTGTTCCCCGAGGCGCCCCAGCGCGAGGTCTCGACGCGCTACCGCACCTGGGCCTACGAATCCGCAGCGCTCGACCTCGCGCTGCGCCAGGCCGGAAGAGCGCTGCACGAGCTGCTCGGGCGCGAGCCCGAGCCGGTGCGCTTCGTGGTCTCGATGCGCCTCGGCGAGCCGCCGACGCTCGAGCCGCTGCGCCACCGGCTCGACGCCTACCCCGGACTGCGCTTCAAGCTCGACCCGACGAGCTCCTGGGATGAGGCGCTGATCGGCGAGCTCGTCGCGGCGGGTGCCGTGGACTCCGTCGACTTCAAGGGCTACTACTCCGGCTCGATCGTCGACCAGCCCGCCGACCCCGTGCTCTACAGGCGCGTCGCCGAGGCGTTCCCGGACGCGTGGATCGAGGACCCGGCGCTCACGCCGGAGACCGACGCCGTGCTCGCACCGCATCGTGAGCGCTTCAGCTGGGACGCCACTATCCACTCGATCGCCGACATCGAAGCGCTGCCCTACCCGCCGCGGATGGTCAACATCAAGCCCTCGCGCCTCGGCGGCCTGCGCAACCTGCTCGACGCCTACGACTACTGCGCCGAGCGCGGCATCGGCAACTACGGCGGCGGGCAGTTCGAGCTCGGCGTGGGCCGCTCACAGAACCAGTACCTGGCCTCGATGTTCCACGCCGACGCCCCCAACGACGTGGCTCCGACCGGCTTCAACCTCCCCGCCCCACCCGCCGCTCTGCCCACGAGCCCGCTGCCTGCCACGCCGTCGGCGACGGGCTTTCGCTGGGGCTGAGAACCCCGGCAGCGCAACTTCTGTGCCGCTTCTACGTTTGCCAAGACAGAGTCGGTAACGTCAAATTCGGCCGATCGGGCGGGATCTCCCGTCCGGCGCACACGGCAGTCCGCTCGGGCAGAAGGGTTTTTGCGATGTCGGCGAGCACCGCCGCCCACAAGGCAACGACGCACCTCGCCGCAGCTCTCGCTGCGCTGATCGCGCTCGTCCTGGCGGCTGCCTCGATCGCCCAAGCAGCGAGCTCGGGCGGCACCCAGGCCGGCGGCGCGGCCGTCAAGGCTCCCTCCGGCGCCACCGCGCCCGCCACGGGCAGGGCCAGCCTGCACGTGACGAGCGTGCGCATCGCCGCGGTGAGGTGCACGCCCGCCAGCCGCTGCAGCGCCAACCCTCACCAGGTCTCCACTCACGGCACCCTGCAGCTCGCCGGCTCGGGCCTGAAGGCAGGCATGGTCCTCGCCTTCCCGCGCGCGCCCGGCGCGCGCGTCTCTCGCAGCTCCCCCGCCGCGCGCCTGCGCACGGCCGCAGCGGGCCTGATCGTGACCGTCCCCGCGAGCGCGCACTCCGGGCACATCATGGTGCTGCTCAGCGGCGGGCGCTACACGAGCTCCTACGGCCCGATCTACGTCTACCGTCACGCGCTCCACCCTCCGGTCGCGAAGGTGCCGGTGCCGTCGATCATCGGCGCCACGAGCGCCAGCGGGAGCGCATTCGACGGCCAGGGCATGTGGATCTGGTACGTGAGCAAGTCCGGCGGAAACGCCGCCGCGATCCTCGCCCAGGCGCATGCCGCGACGGTTGGCACCGTGTTCATCAAGAGCTCAGATGGCTCGAGCAACTACTGGAGCCAGTTCTCGCCCCAGCTCGTGGCCGAACTTCACGCGGGCGGGCTGAAGGTCTGCGCCTGGCAGTACGTCTACGGCACGAACCCGACCGGCGAGGCCGCGCTCGGCGCCAAAGCCGCGGCCAGCGGCGCCGACTGCCTTGTGATCGACGCGGAGTCCGAGTACGAGGGCCGCTACTCCTCCGCGCAGAAGTACATCACCGCGCTGCGCGCCACGGTCGGGGCGAGCTACCCCGTGGCGCTCGCCTCCTTTCCCTACGTCTCCTATCACCCCTCCCTGCCCTACTCGGTGTTCCTGGGACCGGAAGGCGCGCAGTACAACGCGCCGCAGATGTACTGGAAGGACATCGGCGTGTCCGTCGACACCGTCTTTGCAAACACCTACATCGGCAACCGTATCTACGCACGCCCGATCTTCCCGCTCGGACAGACCTATGGCGGCATCTCAAACGCCGACCTGCTGCGCTTCCGTGAGGAGGCCGTCGACTACGGCGCGACCGGCGCCTCCTACTGGGACTGGCAGGAGACGACCCCCTCGGGCTGGAGCACGCTGGCGGCGCCGCTTGCGCCCCTCACCAGCGTGACGCCCAACACCTCCTATCCCGAACTGCACTCCGGGAGCAAGGGCGATCAGGTGCTGTGGCTGCAGGAGCACCTCGCAAGCGCGATCCCGAGCCAGGAAACGACCGGCACCTTCGCCTCGCAGACGAGCGCCAACCTGCGCGCATTCCAGGCCGCGCACGGCATCTCCGCAAGCGGCGTCGCCGACGCCGCCACGTGGACTGCGCTGCTGGCGCT
>JACDGG010000263.1 GCA_013815355.1 Solirubrobacterales bacterium | reverse complement strand
CGGCGGCGGCTCGCCGGGCGCGACGGCGCCCTGCAGCCCAACCGCCCACGCACTCAGCGCGCCGGGGTCCGCTCCGATCACCATCACCTCATCGCCCAGCGTCTTGATCACGCGCGCGTCGACCGGCAGCGTCTCGGCGACCGCCCGCGCGAAGCGCTCGACTGCGCCGACCGCCGCCTCATCGCCCCGCTCCACGGTCAGGCGCGCATACCCGGCCAGATCGGCGAAGGCGATCGCCACACGCAGGCGCCCCTCCTGCAGAGCTGCCTCGCCGATATCGCTCTCCATGTGGCCGATCATGTCCTGCTCGACGAACTGAGCGAGCAGCCGGCCGTGGAGGTAGTTCATGAAGGGCGCCGCGAACGGAAACACCTCGCGCGCCAGACCCTCCATCTCCTCGGCGATCTCGACGCTCGGAACGCCCGCGCGCATCAGCGGCTCGTGGACGTAGAGATGGATCAGGCGCACCTCGGCGTCGGCGATCTGGGCGATCACCTGGCCATAGACGCGCATCAGCTGCAGAAACGCGGGCAGCGGGAAGCCGGCGTTCAGCACCGAGGAGGCGTAGCGGAGAATCTGCAGGTCTTCCTCGCCGACGCCCTCGCGCGGCAGCAGGCCGAGGCCCATCGTGGCGTAGATGCGTTTGATCAGCTCCGCATCCAGGCCGCTGGCGCGTGCGGCGTCCTTGAGCGTGTGCCGCGGTTCCTCGCCGCTCAGCAGGTTCTCGATCGGACCGATCGCCAGCTGCCCTCTGTCGCTGGCGCGCTTGATGTCCTGGAGCGAGTGCCCGCGCGCACGCAGGCGGGCGACCACCCGCACGTAGGCGAGCGCCGAGGGCGTCCAGCGGCCCTCGAAACCGGGAACGAGCCCACGGGCGAGCCAGCGCTTGACGGTCGGCGGCGAGACCTGCGCGCGCGCAGCCACCTGCGCGAGCGTGAGCTCGGGCCCTGCCGAGGACTCGGTTGGCACGGCCATCAGGCGCTCGACGCGGCCGGCGTTCCCATACTCGGGAGTCTAAAGTCGCCGCCGGTGCCACACCGCGACCCCATCCACCTGCGCCCGACGGCGCCGCTCGGCGAGTGCGTGCTGCTGCCCGGCGACCCCGGCCGCGCGCTCGCGCTCGCGCAGGCGCTTCTGAAGGAACCGCGCATGTTCAACCACCATCGCGGCCTGTGGGGATACACCGGCGCGGCGCCGGACGGCGAGCCGCTGACGATCCAGGCGACCGGCATGGGCGGCCCGTCGGCGGCGATCGTGCTGGAGGAGCTGATCGCCCTCGGCGCACGGCGCGCGGTGCGCGTCGGCAGCTGCGGCGCGCTCGCACCGGGACTCGAGCTCGGCGATCTCGTGATCGCACAGGATGCGATCTGCGCCGATGGAACCTCGCGCGCGCTGGGCGCGGGGGAGCGCGTGAGCGCCGACGGCGCGCTCACCGCGGCGCTGTTCGAGCGCGCCGAGGACGCGCACCTGGGCACGGTCGTGAGCGTCGACCTCTTCTATGAGAGCGACGGGCCCGGGGCCGGGGCCGGGCAGGAGGCGCTGGCGGTGGAGATGGAGGCAGCCGCCCTGTTCGCGCTCGGCGCGCGCCACGGCTTTCCAGTCGGCTGCGTGCTGGCGGTGTCCGACACCTTCGACGCGCAGGGGGCGCGCCATCGCATCGACGATCACGCGCTGCTCGCGGCCGCTGAACGGATGGGCAGCGCTGCGATCGCAGCGCTGCTCAGCGTCTAGGCCGCGGGGCTTTCGCTTTCGCCGCCGGTTTCGAGCCGGCTTTGGCGGCTGTGCGCGGTTTCGCCTTCGCCGCGGCTTTGGTCTTCGCGACGGCTTTCGCGTTCGCGGCCGCTTTGACGTTCGTCCCGGACCTGGCCCTCGGCGCGGCTTTGCCCTTCGCCGCGGAGCCCGAGCCCGCGGGCGTGGCCGCCGGGGTCGCGGAGAGCGCGCGTTCGAGCCTGCCCATCAGCGAGCGAAGCTGCTCCTCGATCGCCGAGAGCCGCGCCTCCACGCCCGTCGGCGAGAGTGCCCGGTCGAGCCGGTCGACGCCATCCTCGATCCCCTCGAGGCGCTGCGAGACCGAGCGCAGGCGCCGCGTCAGGCGTTCGATGTCGGTGGCCGATGGCAGGTTGAGCGCCCCCATCGCGACCTCCTGAGCCTGCGCGGCCTTCTCGCGCGCGTCGAAGGCGCGACCGATCGCGCCCGTCAGCAGCGGGTTTTCAAGCAGCTCGGAGAAGGCCTTGCCCAGCCGCTCCTCGGTCGTGCCGCCAAATCGCTCGCGCAGGTTCTTGGCGACGTTGCTCGCATCGGACATCGGCTACTCCTGATCGTCGAGACAGACGGGCCACGTCGGGCCCCGGGGTGATTCACGGCCGTGAGCCGGAGCTGAAGGATACGGTGCAGAGATGCCCGCGCGGCTGTTCATCTTCATGCAGATGGAGTTTCCCTGGATGCTCGGTCCGGCGGACGGGCGCTACCTGCTGCGCGCGCGCGCCGACGGCGAGCCCGAGCGCGTGCTGGTGCTCGCCACTTTGGCCGAGGACGGTCGCCGCAGCGCCGGAGGACCGCGTCGCGGCCGGCTGCCCGGCGGACTGAGGCCACGCGCCACGATCGTGGCCGGGCCACCCGATCCCCCTCCCCTCACGCGCACCCGCGTAACGGTGATAGACCCGGTCTCCCTCTCCGCTGAGACGCAGGCGCGCGCGTGGCTCTCCGAACTCGACGGCGAGCGCGACGTGCTCGCCGCGGCGGCCGTCGTCAACGGTGTCCTGCACATGCACAGGATAGCCTCGGCCGACCCCTACGTTCACGAGGTCTCCCCCGGCCAGGCGCTTGTGATCAGGGCCGGCTGGGGCGAGGGCGAGCAGGTGGCGGAGGGCCGCTGGCTGCATGCCCGCGAGCTGGCCTGGCCACCGGGTGGACGCCGCTCGGCGAGGGGTCGGCGCGGACGGGCCGCGGTCCTGCGTCCGCAGGAGCGCCTGGC
>JACDGG010000063.1 GCA_013815355.1 Solirubrobacterales bacterium | reverse complement strand
CCCTTGACGGGGCACCGGACGCCACTGCACCGCCACCGCTTCGCTACGCCCTACGAGCTTCGCTCCGCAGCGGCGAGCCCGTAATCCCAGGGCCCCAACAGGCCCAAAAGAAATTACATGGCCGTTTCGGGCTTCTCACGGTCATTAACAATATGCGCGGCGAACGATCGGCCCCAGACTTGCTTACGCCGGCTGAGGTGGCGACGCAGCTGGGCGTCTCACGAACATGGCTCTACGACGCAGCCAGAACCGGTCGCATCCCCTCAATCCGGATAGGGGGACGAGACGGGCCACTTCGGTTCGTCCCCGAGGACCTACGGCAATGGATCGACGATGCTCGCGCTGAGTGGACCCCTGGCCGCCCCACTCGACCACCACGTTCTGCCGGGGGACGCCTTGCGGTGTCCTCACCGCCTGTCGCGTCTGCCCGCCGGCGGCGCGGCGATAGAGCATCCTGAGTGGTTACGCGGCGCGCTCCATAGCTCGTGCGATCGCCTTTTCGGTTGCGACGGGTCCAGCGACGCGTGCACTGCGCTCCAGGTGCCCGTAGTAGCTCTCGGTCGTCGTGATGTGGGCGTGCCCAAGCTGGTCCTTGACGTACTTGAGCGAGTTCCCCCCGGCAAGCCACGCTGCGGCTGCGGTGTGTCGCAACGCGTGAAGCGGCATATTGCGGAGAGACGCGTCCTGCAGAGCGGCCTTGTGCCAGTCTCGGGAGACCGTCGTGCGATCCATCGCTCCGCCGTCGCCGCTGCCCTCCCATCTGCCTTGATCCCTCTTGCGCCGTCGTACAGGCATCACGAACACCAATGCATCAGGGTCATCGCCGCCCGCTGCTTGCGAACGTCGCTCCAAATGCCTCCTCAAGACTCCTGACAGGCCTTGCCCGATCTCGACATGGCGGAAGCGGCCCGACTTGCTTGAGTACAAGATGATCACGCCACCCCCAGCTTCGAGTTCCAGGTCCTTCCGCCGCAAAGCCAGGGTTTCGGAGATCCGTGAGCCGGCGCCGATCAGCGTCTCAGCAAGAGGCCGGTATAGGCTCGAGCACGAATCAAGGTAGACCCCAATCTCGCGCAAACGCAGGTAGTCACGCTCAACGTCACCCGGGGGGAGTCGCGGAACCCTCAGCGCCGGGTTGCTGGCCGTCAATCCGTCCTCGACCGCCGCGTTTAGGCATACGACCAGCGTGCCGAGCGTGTTGTTGATCGTCTTGGGAGCGATCTCCCCGGCTTCCATCGACTCTGCGAGCTCATCGACGAGATCTCGGATGTGCTCGACTTCCATGCGGCCGAGCTGAAAAGTCCCCAAGGCCGGGAGGAGTCGGAGCCGGCCGTCGCGCTCATATGCCCTCCAGGTCCCTTCGCTCAAGTAGGGCTTGCGCTGACTCAGCCAACGGGCGAAGAAGGCGCCGAACGTCTCTTTGGTATGGACGATCTCACGCCGCTCCTTCTTCTCCGTGATCCGACGGAGAGCGGTACGAGCGGCCGTTTCGCTTGTGAACCCCCGCTTGGTCGTTTGGCTGCCATCCGAGCGCCGAGTTACATAGCGCCATCGCGTACCCGAGGTGGTCTCGTATGGATAGACGCCGCCGCTTTGCCCGTGGCGACTGCTTTTGACCCGCTCACCGACATCGTTGTCGTGGATCGACTCGTCGAAAGCCCTGGCGGCGGCCTCCTCGCGGAATCGCCGCGAGCGATGTCGTCCCGAGCTATCGCGCCACC
Source organism: Solirubrobacterales bacterium (assembly GCA_013815355.1). GTDB lineage: Bacteria > Actinomycetota > Thermoleophilia > Solirubrobacterales > Solirubrobacteraceae > Palsa-744. Next base: position 12,677 of record JACDGG010000063.1, on the reverse strand, counting down.
GAACTTCAAATCGACTCCTCGCAAGCCTGTAGCTCATCTGCTCCTCCTGGTCGCCGGGCCTCAGCGGTGTACGGAAAATTGTACGACGTTGTCACCGACAACAGTCCGTACAGTATCGGGTGCCAGCGACGGAGTAGCCCGTTAACGAGAAAAAGCCCTGTTTTCCAGGGCTTTCTCCATGCGCCCGAATGGACTCGAACCATCACGGGGAAATCTCCCCACAAGGCCCTCAACCTTGCGCGTCTACCAATTCCGCCACGGGCGCAGAGTGGGCGAGTATAGGCGCTGAGCACCGCTGCCGCGAGTGCGCGGCGGCGCCCGCGCTTGCATCCGTCCACGCGCCCCGCTAGATTGCGAACACATGTTCGTTGTAGCGCATCGTCCAATCGAACGCGGAGGCATCCAGGCATGGATCTGACCAAGCGCCAGCAGGAGATCTTCGACTTCATCCGCAAGTACTCGGCCAAGTACGGCTACCCGCCGACGGTGCGGGACATCGGCAAGGCCGTCGGGCTCGCCTCCTCCTCGACCGTTCACGCGCACCTCGCGAACCTCGAGAAGATCGGACTGCTGCGCCGTGACCCCTCGAAGCCGCGCGCGATCGAGCTCCTGGATCGCGCCGTAGGCACCGCCGTGGACAGCGTGCGGGGCATCGTCCGTTCCGAAGGACTGCCGCTCCTGGGTGCGGTCGCGGCCGGACAGCCGATGCTGGCGGAGGAGAACGTGGAGGAGTACGTGTCGGTGCCGGAGATCGCGGGCGGGGCCGACGGCGAGTATGTGCTGCGGATTCGCGGCGACTCGATGAAGGACGCGGGCATCCTCGAAGGCGACTACGTGGTCGTGCATCCTCAGGAGACGGCGACCAACGGCGATGTGGTGGTCGCGCTGCTCGGGGAGGAGGCGACGGTCAAGCGCTTCTTCCGCGAATCCGATCACGTCCGCCTGCAGCCCGAGAACGACACGATGGAGCCGATCCGCAGCAAAGAGGTCAAGGTCCTGGGTCGCGTCGTGGGGCTGCTCCGCCGCGTGTGATGGCGCGGAGGCGCCGCCGCTGAGGGTGGAGCGCGTCCATGCAGGCCTTCCAGTGTGCTCGCTGAGTCGCTAAGTTGGCTGGGCAGATCAGACGGCCGCGGGGGCGAGAGCCTTCGAGGAAAGTCCGGACATCACAGGGCAGGGTGGTCGAGGGATCGACCCGGGGAAACCCGCGGGAAAGTGCCACAGAAACAAACCGCCTACGTCCGCCGTCCCACGTGAACGGCGGGCCGGCAAGGGTGAAATGGTGCGGTAAGAGCGCACCAGCGCCGCGCTGACGCGGCGGCTGGGTAAACCCCGCCCGATGCAAGGCCAAATCGGACCGCTTGCAGGCTGCCCGCCGAGGTCCAGGTAGGCCGCTCAGATGGATGGCCGTTCAACGACAGAATCCGGCTTATCGATCCGCTAAGGAGAGGCCCCGCTTCGGTGGGGCTTCTCTATGTCCCGGGCGGTGATAGTGCCCGGCCCAGGCACCCGTCGCAGGCCTGCGGGTCGGCTCGCGCACGCACTAGATGCCCATTTGCAGGGCCTTTGCGAGCTTCCACAAGATTCGTGCACGAAGCCATGAAGTATGCGAACATATGTTCGTATGAGGAGCGAAAGTGCCGCACACTAGCTGACAGCTAGACAACAGACAGCTAGACAACGCACAGCTAGACGACGGTCGATTTTCTAGCTGACAGCCGAAAGAGTACGAACCTATGAGCGGAATCGAGTCATATAAGGCGGAGTTGGGCCAGCTTCTCGAAGGATTCGCGCGAAACGTACGACGCCTGCGCGAACAGAAGGAGCCCGGCTTCTCCCAGGAGCGGCTCTCAGACGCCACCCGGCTGCATCGCACCGAGATCGGGCGGATCGAGCAGGCGAGCATCGAGCCGCGACTCACGACGCTCGTGATTCTCGCCGACGCGCTGGGGGTGAAGCTCGATGAGCTCGTCTCAGGTCTGCCGGTTCCCGTTGAGCGCAAACCGTCTCCCCAGGCCAGATACGGCGGCGCCGCTCGCCGCTCGCGCGGCGAGAAGAGCTGAGCAGGGAGGGCGCAGCTCAGGGGCGCCGCGGTGAGCTGCTCCGAGCTCCTTGCATCGAGCGCCTCGCGCCCCGGTGAGCCGCCCATGCGGCGCCGTTCTCGACGAGGCGCTCGAACAGCGCAAGCTCCTCGGCTTCATCGGTCAGTGTCTCGGCGTGCCACTGCACGCCCAGCACGAACCGCCCGTCGGTGTCCTCGATCGCCTCGATCAGCCCGTCAGCTGCCCACGCGACGGCACGCAGCGCTTCTCCCAAATTCTCGATCGTCTGATGGTGAAAGCTGTTGACCATCACGGGGCCGCCGCCGGTCGCCTGGGCGAGCATGCTGTCGGGGGTGACGCGCACCTCGTGGGTCGTGCGGTCGCCCGGCTCGCTCTGGCGGTGCTCGACCAAGCCTTCGGTAACGTCGGGCAGGTGCTGGTGAAGCGTGCCCCGGCGCGAGACGTTGAGCAGCTGGGCGCCACGGCAGATGCCGAGAATCGGCAGGCTGCGCTCGTCGGCGTGGCCGCAGAGGCTCAGCTCGAACTCGTCGACGAGCGCGTCCGTCGGCCCGAGCTGCGGATGCGGCTCGGCGCCGTAGAAGGCCGGACCGAGGTCGGGGCCGCCGGTCAGCAGCACTCCGCACAGGTGATCCAGCAGCGCCTCGATGTTCTCCGGCGCGATCGGCGGCAGTGCCACGGGCAGACCTCCGGCGCGCTCGACGGCGCGCATGTAGGCGAGCCCGAGCGTCATCTCGCGCTGGCGCGGCTCGCCGTGGGGGACCATCTGCGCGGCTTCCTTGCGGCGGATCTCCGAGACGGTGACGCCGATCAGGGGCTTCTTCATGCGAGCACCCATGTGTCCTTGCTGCCGCCGTTCTGAGAGGAGTTGACGACCAGCGCGCCGGCCTCGAACGCCACCCGCGTGAGTCCTCCGGGCGCTACGTGCACAGAGTCGCCGCTGGTGATCGCGAACGGGCGTAGATCGACGTGGCGCGGCTCGAGGCCGCGCTCGGTGAGGGTCGGGTGCGTGGAGATCATGATCATCTCCTGCGCGATGTAGCCCTGCGGCGCAGTCGCGACGGCCGCCGCGGCCCTCTGGATGTCCTCACGGTTGGCGTGGGGACCGATCAGGACGCCGTAGCCGCCCGAGCCGCTGCGCGGCTTGATCACCAGCTCGCCGATCCGCTCGAGGATCATCTCGAGCATGCCCGGCTGCGCTGGATCGTAGGTCGCCACCGAGCGCAGCAGCGGCTTCTCGTGCAGGTAGAAGTCGATCATGTCCTCGACGTAGGCGTGCAGCAGCTTGTCGTCTGCGACGCCCGTCCCGAACCCGTTTACGCACGCGAGCGTGCCTTCGCGAAGCGGCTCGAGCAGGAGCTTTGCAAGCCACGTCGGCTCGCCGTGCTCGTCGCTGAGCCGGTCCTCGTCGGTGCGGCGGTAGACGACGTCGACTGCTCTCTCGCCCTCCGCTGTTCGCGCGAACAGTCGTCCTTGGCGCACCGCGAGATCCGCGCGGCGAACTATCAAAAGCTTCAGGCGCTCGGCGATCGTGACGTGCTCGTAGAAGGCCGAGTTGCTCTCGCCGTCACTCAGCAGAACGACGAGCGGATCATCGCCCGCAGATGGCAGAGCCGCCGCGCGCAGGGCCTCACCGAGCCTTTGGAACGCGTCCTCGAGCGGGCGTACGCGCAGCGCTTCGGGCGGGGTCAGGTGCTCTGAGATGATCTCCCGCGTCGCGACCGCGTAGGCGATGCCCGAGGGCGTTCGGAGGTTGTCCTCGAGCACCTTGAAAGAGCCGTCGTGGTCGCGCACGAGGTCCAGGCCGGCGAGCGTGAGCCAGCAGCGCACCTGCTCGGCGATGCCCGTCAGCAGCGGCTCGTAGTGATCGGCGCCGGTGATCGCCTCCGCTGAGATCAGACCCGCGTTCACGATGCGCCGCTCGCCGTAGACATCACGCGTGAACAGCTCCAGCGCGCGCACCCGCTGGGCCACGCCCGCTGAGATCCCTGACCACGTCGAGGCGTCGAGGATGCGCGGCACCGGGTCGATGCGAAATGTCTGCTCGCCGCCCGCCGAGCCGAAGGAGACCCCTCGGGCCTGGGCCTCGAGGTTGACGCTCTCGCCGAGCTGCTTGAGGTCGAGGCGGTCGAGCTGCTCGCGCAGGAGGCGGTCGGGCTCGCGTGCGTCGGGGCCGCTGAGGGCACCCTCCGCGAAGCAGTCCGCGCGGCTCAAGCTCGGATCGGTCAGTCGGGTTTGTGCTCCGCGTCGGCCTCGCCGTAGGCGGCGCCGTCGTCCTCGCTCTCGGCGGCGGCGTCGCGCATGATGCGCGCCGGTGTGTGGCCGTCGCCGTGCGAGGTGTGCTCGATCAGTTCCTGCTCGGCGAGCTCGAAGCCCTCCGACTCGCCGCCGCCCGCCTCATCGACGGCGCGGCGCGCCTCGCGGCGCTTGCGGTCCAGATCGCTCTCATCCATGGGCCAAGCCTAGCGCCCGGAGCCGACAGCCCCCGGCCTCATTCTCGCTCAGTGATCGAGCTGGCTGCGCGCGCTGTCCATCAGCTTCTCGCCCGCCTGCAGCTCGCCGAGCGCGGAGAGCATCGCGTCGAGCTCGCACTCGATCTTCGCCGGCCACTGCTTCGGGGGGTGATCGTCGAGCGTCTTCAGACCGTTGCCGGTGATGATCGCAACCACGGTGTCGTCGGGCGCGAAGCGTCCGCTCGCGGCGAGTTTCTCGAGCACCGCGATCGTCGTGCCGCCGGCCGGCTCGGTGAGGAGCCCCTCGGTCGCGGCGAGCAGATCGATTCCGGCGAAGATGTCGGGGTCAGAGGCGAAGCCGCCGGTGCCGCCCCGTTTGCGCACAGCGTCGATCACGAGGTAGCCGTCTCCGGGCGCGCCGATCGCGAGCGAGTGCGCGGCCGTCTCGGGCGTGACGGGCTGCACCTCGGCCTCCTCGGCGACGATCGCGGTGGCGATCGGGTTGCAGCCGCTCGGCTGGGCGATGTGGATTCGCGTCGAGTCGGTCTCCGCGAGCCCGAGCAGCTGCAGCTCCTTCAGGCCCTTGTGTAGGCGCGAGGAGAGCGTGCCGCCGGCGGCGGCCGTGAGGATGTGGTCGGGCGCCTGCCAGTCGAGCTGCTCGACGATCTCGAAGGCCGCCGTCTTCGCGCCCTCGGCATAGAACGGGCGCAGCGTGATGTTCGCGAAGTCCATGCCGGTGCGTTCCGCCACTTCGCGGCAGCGCCTGTTGGCTTCGTCGTAGTTGCCCTCGACCTGGCAGACCTTCGCGCCGAGCGCCATGCACGCGCGCGCCTTCATGTCCTCGAGGCGGTTGGGATAGAAGACGTAGGCGTCGACGCCCGCCTTGGCGGCCAGCGACGCGACGGCGGTGCCCACATTGCCGGTGGAGACGCAACCGATCTCGCTCTTGCCCCGCTCGAGCAGGCGTGCGACCGACATCGAGACCACGCGGTCCTTGTAGGAGAGGCTCGGCCGGTTGCTGGAATCGTCCTTGATGAAGAGGTTCGAGAGGCCGAGCTCGGCGCCGAGGCGATCCGCGCGGATCAGCGGCGTGTATCCCGAGAACTGACCGACGCGCGCCTGTGCGGAGGCGTCGAGGATCGGCAGCAGCTCCTCGAAGTGCCAGATGTTGAGCGGGCGCTCGGCACTCGGTACGTCGCGGAAGTGGCGTGCGGCCAGCTCGTAGTCGTAGATGACGTCCAGCCCCTTGCCGCAGTCGGGGCATGAGAAGATCGTGTCCGCGAGCTCGTAGTGCTTATCGCAGCGGTGGCATGCCAAGCCGGTCGCGCAGGAGCGCGTCCGCTGGCCTGACCCCGGGGGGCTCTGGGCGGTCTGTGTGCTCATGCGGGCACCGTCAACGATACGCCTGGCCACGGCGTCTGTGCGCCGTGCTCTTCGCGGCCGAGCGAGATCCACAGCTCCTCGGCGATGTGCGGCGCGAGCGGCCCGAGCATCTGGGCGAGCACGGCGAGCGCGTCGAAGAGCGCGTCGAAGTTGGCCCGGCTGAGCGTCTCATCGCGCGCGATCACGCGCTTATCGAAGTCCTTGATGCGGTCGAACAGGCGCATCACGTTGCGCACGGCGCTGTGCATCTCGAGGCTCTCCATGTCCTCGGTCGTCTTCTTGACCGCATTCTCGCACCACTGCGAGAGTTTCAGCCGGAGGTGCTCGCTCGTGTCTCTCTCCGGCTCCTGCGCCTCGGACGCGGCGGCCTCTGCGAGCTTGCGCTGTGCGTACTCCCACACCTGCGTGAGGAAGCGGTGACAGCGCAGCACGGCGGAGTCGCTCCAGTTCAGCGAGCGCTGCGGCCGGGCCGCGTAGAGGACGGCGAGGCGCACCGTGTCGGCGCCGTAGCGGGCGAGCAGCTCGTCAGGGTCGACGACGTTTCCGAGGTGCTTGCTCATCTTGCGCCCGTCGCTCACGACCATCTCGTGAAACAGGCAGCCGGCGAACGGCTCGCCGTCCTCGAGGAACGCGAGCGGGCCGATGTCGCGCAGCGCCTTCGTGACGAAGCGCTGGTCGAAGACGAAGTTGCCGCTGTCGGAGCCCGCCACGACGCGCTCGGAGGGAAGCCAGTGGCGCAGGTCGGCCAGCGCGAAGATCTCATCCAGCGGCTGCTCGCGCGACTCCGGAGGGATGCAGGCGGGCACCCACAGCCACAGCGCGTCGAAGTGGCAGTCCAGCGTGTCGGTCTCGCGTCGCGCGGGCTCGCCGCACCTCGGGCAGCTGGTCTGCACGAACTCCTCGAGCTCGGCCAGAGGGTTGCCGGTGCCCGTCGGGCGGATGTCCAGGGGCAGCAGCACGGGCAGCTGATCGCGGGGGACCGGCACGATGCCGCAGCTCTCGCAGTAGACGATCGGGATCGGTGTGCCCCACGAGCGCTGGCGTGAGACGACCCAGTCGGAGGCCTTGTAGCGCACGGCAGACTTCGCCTCCCAGGCCGGGGTGAGCTGCTCCTCGCCGGTCTCCGCGACATCCATGCCGAGCCGCCGCGCGATCACCTCGTCGGTGCGGTCGCGCGTGGGAATGCCGAGCACGGCCGTGGCTCCGAAGCGGGCATCGACGAGCGGCGTTATATACACGGGGAGCGACTCGCCGGTTGGGGTCTGCAGCGCGCGCCCGGTATCGACCACGGGGATCGTCTCCGCCTCACGCGAGCTGCGCTCCCAGCCGCCGGAGCGCAGCTGCTCGAGCTCCACGGCGACCTGAGGCTCGGCGGCCCACACCTCGGCGTGGGGGTGGCGCGCGGAGATCAGCACGAAGCGCGCCTCCTCGAGCGCGCCCGCGTGCGGCGTGAAGACCGACAGCGCGCCGCCGCCGTCCGTCTGCAGCTCGACCTCGACGCCGTCGACGCGCCCCAGCACGATCTGCTGGGAGGCGAGCGCCACCTCGTCCCATTTGCCGCTCGCCTCGCGCTCGGCCAGGCGTGCGTCGTTCTCCTCGACGTGGGCGCTGATCCGCAGGTACCACTGCGGCAGCTCGATCAGCCGCACCGGGCCGTGGCAGCGCCAGCAGGTGCCGCCCGCCTCGACCTGAGCGGAGGCGAGCGTCGTCTGGCAGCTATCGCACCAGTCGACGTTGCCGGTGCCCCGGTAGACGAGCCCCGCCTCGAGCAGCGTCAGGAACAGCCACTGCGACCAGCGGTACATGAGCGCATCGGAGCTGAGGAACGAGCGCTCCCAGTCGAAGGAGAAGCCGAGCCGTTGCAGCTGTCCGGTCATGTGCGCCGCGCAGCGGTTGACCCAGTCGCTTGGCGGCTCGCCGCCTGCGATCGCGCCGAGCTCCGCGGGCAGGCCGAAGGCATCGAAGCCGAAGGCGAACAGCACGTCCTCGCCGCGCGCGCGGCGGAAGCGGGCGTAGGCGTCCCCGATCGAGTAGCTGCGCACGTGCCCGATGTGGACGTTGCCCGACGTGAAGGGCGCGGAGGGCTTGATGTAGAGGTGGGGCTGATCCTCGCTCAGCGGGGGCGTGCGGAAGGCGTCGCGCGCCTTCCAGGCCGCCTGGCGGCGGGCCTCGATCACGTGTGGCTCATAGCGCCTGTTGCTCCCGTCGCTCATACCAATCGAGCATATCCAAGGGTAATAGCGCCGGTGTGGCGATTGCTATGCTCAGAAGCTCTTGGCCCTACCCCCAGACAAGGCCTCTGCGGCGCTCCGCCGCACCCCCTTTGGCCCCGCCGAGTGCGGGGTCTTCTCGTCCGCGGCGACTGCGAGGATATGACGATGGAGATAGAGATCGGACGCGGCAAGAAGGCACGTCGCGCGTATGGATTCGACGACATCGCGATAGTTCCTTCCCGGCGCACGCGCGATCCCGACGACATCGACATCTCCTGGAAGCTCGGGCCCTACCAGTTCGAGCTGCCGATGATGGCCTCGGCGATGGACGGCGTCGTCTCGCCCGAGTCGGCCGGGATCATCGGCCGCCTCGGCGGCCTCGCGGTGCTGAACCTCGAGGGAATCTTCACCCGCTACGAGGACGCCGACGAGCAGCTCGAGCGGATCTCGGGGCTACCGAAGGAGCTGGCTACGCGCGAGATGCAGCAGATCTACTCCGAGCCGGTCAAGCCCGAGCTGATCGCGCAGCGCATCCGCGAGATCAAGGAGCAGAAGGTCGTGGTGGCGGCTTCGCTGACGCCCCAGCGCGTACTCGAGTACTACGACATTGCGCTCGAGGCGGGCCTCGACGTGCTCGTGATCCAGGGCACCGTGGTCTCCGGCGAACATGTCTCGACTGTTTCTGAGCCGCTCAACCTGAAGGAGTTCATCCCCTCGCTCGACGTGCCGGTCGTGGTCGGCGGCTGCGCCTCCTACCACACGGGCCTGCACCTGATGCGTACCGGCGCGGCCGGCGTGCTCGTCGGCGTCGGCCCGGGCGCGGCGTGCACGACGCGCGGCGTGCTCGGCATCGGCGTGCCGCAGGCGACGGCGATCGCGGATGTGGCGCATGCGCGCTCGACGCACATGCTCGAGACGGGCGAGTACGCGCAGGTGATCGCCGATGGCGGCATGCGCAACGGCGGCGACGTGTCCAAGGCGATCGCGCTCGGCGCGGACGCCGTGATGATCGGTTCCCCGCTCGCACGCGCCTATGAGGCGCCGGGGCGGGGCTATCACTGGGGCATGGCTACGTTCCATCCGACGCTCCCACGGGGCGCGCGGGTCGCCACTACACAGAACGGCACGCTCGAAGAGATCCTCATCGGGCCGGCGCGCGAGAACGACGGCACGTTCAACCTGTTCGGTGGCCTGCGTACGTCGATGGCGACTTGCGGTCACAAGGATCTCGCCGAGTTCAACCGCGCCGAGGTCGTCGTGGCACCGGCGCTGCAGACCGAGGGCAAGGCGCTCCAGCGCGATCAGGGCGTGGGCATGGGTGCCACGAATGGGAAGGTAGCCGCCCTCGTAAATGACTAGCGGCGCCGCCACGGCCCCGCAGCCGGCCACCGAGCAGCACAGCGCCTCGGCCGCCCCTGCCGACGTGCAGGAGATCGTGGTGCTCGACTACGGCGGGCAGTACTCGCAGCTGATCGCCAGGCGCGTGCGCGACTGCGGCGTCTTCAGCGAGCTGCTGCCCCACCATGTCGGCTTGGAGGAGGTCGCCCGGCGCAAACCGCGCGGCATCATCCTCTCCGGTGGCCCGGCGTCGGTGTACGCCGACGGGGCACCCCCACTGGATCAGGGGTTGCTCGAGCTCGGCGTGCCGGTGATGGGCATCTGCTACGGCATGCAGCTGCTCGTCCACACGCTCGGCGGGCGCGTGGAGCAGGCGGAGATCGGCGAGTTCGGGCGCTCGGATCTGCTCGTGGCTGACCCCGGCGTGCTGCTGAAAGGGATGCCCCGCGAGCAGACCTGCTGGATGTCACATCGCGACACGGTCTATGAGCCGCCGCCGGGGTTCACGGCGCTCGCCTCCTCAAGCGGCTCGCCGGTGGCGGCCGTCGAGGACGCGGAGCGCGACATCTACGGCATCCAGTTCCACCCCGAGGTCGTCCACACCCCTTACGGGCAGGAGATCCTCACGCGCTTTCTGACGGAGGTGTGCGGCTGCGAGCAGAGCTGGTCGCCGGCCTCGATCGTCGAGGAACAGATCCGGCGCATCCGCGAGCAGGTGGGGGAGGGCAATGTGATCTGCGGTCTCTCCGGCGGCGTGGACTCCTCGGTGGCCGCGCTGCTCGTGCACCGCGCGATCGGCGAGCAGCTGACGTGCGTGTTCGTGGACCACGGGCTGATGCGCAAGGAAGAGGGCGAACAGGTCGTAAAGACCTTCCGCGACACGTTCAAGGTGCCACTCGTCGCCGTGGATGCGGAGACGCGCTTCCTGGACAAGCTCAAGGGCGTCACCGAGCCGGAGGCCAAGCGCAAGGCGATCGGAGCCGAGTTCATCCGCGTGTTCGAGGAGGAGGCCACGAAGCTGGCGGCGGCCGGCGGCGGCGAGGACGCGCGCTTCCTCGTGCAGGGCACGCTCTACTCCGACGTGATCGAGTCCGGCGGCGGCACGGGCGCGGCGACGATCAAGTCCCACCACAACGTCGGCGGCTTGCCCGAGGACCTGCAGTTCGACCTCGTCGAGCCGCTGCGCGCGCTCTTCAAGGACGAGGTGAGAGCCGTGGGCGCCGAGCTGGGCCTGCCCGAGCGCCTGGTCTGGCGCCAGCCCTTCCCTGGCCCCGGCCTTGCGATCCGCGTTGTCGGCGGCGAAGCCACCAAGGAGCGCCTCGACGTGCTGCGCGAGGCCGACCATATCCTGCAGGAGGAGATCCGCAACGCCGGCCTCTACCGTGAGCTCTGGCAGTCGTTCTGCGTGCTCCCGGACGTGCGCACGGTCGGCGTGCAGGGCGATGAGCGCACCTACGGCTACGTGGTCGTCGTGCGTGCCGTCACGAGCGATGACGCGATGACGGCCGACTGGGCGCGCCTGCCCTACGACCTGCTCGAGACGATCGCCTCGCGCATGATCAATGAGCTGCGCGAGGTCAACAGGGTGGTGCTGGACATCACATCGAAGCCGCCGGGCACGATCGAGTGGGAGTAGGCCGCGAAGGCCGCTCGCATCGCCTATGATGCCGGGAGCGCCGCGCGCTTACGCGTGGCCTTTTTCACGTTATGGCTCCCTCGACAAAGACCTACGTAGCAAAGCCGACCGAGCGCGAGCGCAATTGGCTGATCGTTGACGCCAACGGCAAGACGCTCGGTCGCTTGGCGACACAGATCGCGGATGTGCTCCGTGGCAAGCGCAAGCCCGAGTACACGCCGCACATCGACACGGGCGACTTCGTCGTGGTCATCAACGCCGAGAAGATCCACGTCAGTGGCAACAAGCGCCAGGACAAGCGTTACTACCGCCACTCGGGCTATCCGGGAGGGCTGCGCTCGCGCACCTTCGAGGAGATGCTCGCGCGGCGCCCCGAGGAGATCATCCGCCTCGCCGTCAAAGGCATGATGCCCCGCAACCGCCTTGCGCGCAAGCAGATCACGAAGCTCAAGATCTACGCCGGGCCCGAGCACCCGCACGTCGCCCAGAACCCACAACCTTTGGAGATCGAGGCCTGATGGCCGACGAGGAGACCCCGCAGACGCCCGAGGAGCAGCCCGACGCTCAGCACGCCGTGCCGAGTGAGGACGCGACGCAGATCGCCGGCTCGACGGAGGAGGCCGCGCCGGAGGCCGCCCAGGAGGCTCAGGAGAGCCCCGGCGGCCAGACCTCACCAGAGCCTGCGACGGTCGCGGCTGCCGGCGAGGGTCACGCTGTCCCGAGCGAGGACGCGGCGAGAATCGCCGGCTCGGTTGAGGACGCCCCGCTCGAGGCCGCCCAGGAGGCTGCGGAGGCCGAGGAGGAGGAGCCCGCGCCGCGCGAGAAACCAGCCGTGCCGGGTGCACACCTCGAGGTCGACATCGTGCCCGAGGGCGCGGACCCGCTCGGCCGCGGCGCCCGTGAGGACGTGGATCCCTACGCGCTCGAGGAGGACGCCGAGCAGGGCGAGCCGCCGGCCGGCGAGGAGCAGGACGCCACACTCAGCGAGCCGATCTCAACAGCTGCGATCGATCTCGCCTCCGGTGCGCGCTACCGCGCCACCGGTAAGCGCAAGACGGCGATCGCGCGCGTCACGCTGCGTCCCGGCACCGGCACCTACCTGGTCAACGGTCGTACGCTCGAGCAGCACTTCCCGCGTCACACGCTGCAACGCAACATCCGCCAGCCACTGGAGACGGTCGGCTACCAGGACCGCATGGACGTCGTCGCGCGCCTGCACGGCGGAGGCATCTCGGCGCAGGCCGGCGCGCTGCGCCACGGCGTCTCGCGCGCGCTGCTCGAGGCCGACCCGAACCTGCGTGGCGAGCTCAAGCGCAGAGGCTTCCTCACGCGCGACTCGCGCGCCAAGGAGCGCAAGAAGGCCGGGCTGAAGAAGGCTCGTAAGAAGCCTCAGTTCTCGAAGCGCTAGGACGCGCCGTAACGGGGGAGAGCAACGGTTCGCCGGGAGAGGTCTTGAGCGCGCCCGCGACGCGCAGGCTGTTCGGCACCGATGGTGTTCGCGGCGCGGCCGGCGAGCTCCTGACCGCCGAGCTGGCGCTCGCGCTCGGCCGAGCCGCCACACGCCACACCGGTGCGGCGCGCCCGCAGGTCCTGATCG
>JACDGG010000062.1 GCA_013815355.1 Solirubrobacterales bacterium | reverse complement strand
GCGCCCGCGTGCGCGGCGGATCGCCGCCAGGCGCTCGGCTAGCGCCGCCTCGGCTTCGTCGGGCGCGTAGAAGCGCTCGCCCGTGACCCCGTCGGGCGCCAGCTCCTGGGAGGAGACATGCCCGGGATGCGCGTGGGGATTGTCATACCCGCCGCGATCCTGACCCGGGCGCGGCCCTGAGCGCAACGTGCCCGGTACCGCTCCGGCGCCGTGCTCTCGCACATGGGCCGTGGCCGCTCCGAGCGCCTTGCCGGCGGCGTTTGACTTGGGTGCCAGCGCGAGGTAGATCGCCGCCTGCGCCAGCGCGTAGCGCGCTTCGGGCAATCCGACGAGCTCGACCGCCTGCGCCGCCGCCGTGGCGATCGAGAGCGCGGCGGGATCGGCGTTGCCGATGTCCTCGGAGGCGAGGATCACCATCCGCCGCACGATGAAGCGCGGATCCTCGCCACCCTCCAACATCACTGCCAGGTAGTAGAGCGAGGCGTCCGGGTCCGAGCCGCGGGTGGCCTTGATCCACGCCGATATGTAGTCGTAGTGGCGGTCGCCCTGTTTGTCGTAGAGCACCGCGCGGCGCTGCAGCGCATCCTCCACCTGCTCGAGCGTGACCCGTCCCGCTGGGCCCCCGCCCTGCTCCTCGGCGGTCGCCGTGGCCAGCTCGAGCGCGTTCAGCGCCGTGCGTGCGTCGCCTTCGCTGCGCGCGGCGAGGAACTCCAGCGCGCCGTCCTGCGCCTCGATCGACCCCGCGTTCGCCGCGCTGCGCAGGACCGTGAGGATCTCCTCGGCGCTGAGAGCCTGCAGCGCATACACGCGCAGGCGCGAGAGCAGCGCGCCGTTGACCTCGAAGGCCGGATTCTCGGTCGTGGCGCCGATCAGTGTGAGCGTGCCCTCCTCGACGGCAGGCAGCAGCGCATCCTGCTGGGCCTTGTTGAAGCGGTGGATCTCATCGAGGAACAGCACTGTTTCTGACCGGCTTGTCTCGCGTCGGTGCGTGGCGCGCTCGATCACGGCGCGCACCTCGGCGCGCCCGGCCTGCACGGCGCTCAGCTCCTCGAAGGCGGCCGCCGAGCGCGTCGCGAGAAGGCGGGCGAGCGTCGTCTTGCCCGCGCCCGGGGGGCCGTAGAGCACCATCGAGTGCGGGCGCCCCTGCTCGATCGCCGTGCGCAGCGCCGATCCGGGGCCGAGCAGGTGCTCCTGGCCGACGAACTGCTCGATCGAGGTGGGGCGCACGCGCGCTGCGAGCGGGCGCTGATCGGGGTCGCCTGAGGAAGTTTCTGGCGGCTCCCTGCCTGGATTCTCGTCAAACAGGGTATGCATAGGTGTGAGTATCGCGACTTGGGGGGTCGCCTGCCGCTGCTCCGGGGCAGGTTGACCTCTAGGGTTGTCGAACTGTAAGGATCTCGTGCCAAGAATTGCCAAGCCCAAGAAGACTCGCATCAGGAGGCATGCGAATTGAGCGCCCGCGGCGCGGAGACGCTGCCGAGCAGCGGCGGCAACCTCGAATTCCTGGACATCGGGGGGGAGATCGCCGCGCTCTCGCCGCTGCAGCTGTTCTGGCGGCGCTTTCGCCAGGATCGTGTCTCGCTCGTCTCACTCGGATTCATCGGCTTCCTCGTCCTGCTCGCGATCTTTGCGCCGCTGGTCGTGGACATCCTCGGGCTGCCGAGCCCCTACACGCCCAACTCGAATCTCACCGACTCCTTCGGCAGTCCGCTCGGGCCCAGCGGCGCGCATCCCTTCGGCGTCGATCAGCTCGGCGAGGATGTGATGTCACGCGTGATCTACGGCACGCGTGTCTCGCTCGAGGTCGGCATCCTCGGGACCGCGATCGCGACGGTGATCGGCGTCGTCGTCGGCGTTCTCGCGGGCTTCTACCGCGGCTGGGTCGACACCGTGCTCTCGCGCCTGATCGACGTCGTGCTCTCGATCCCGATCCTGCTGCTCGGCCTCGGGATCGGCGCCGCCTGCGCCGTGCGGGGCTGCGTGAACGGCACGATCCAGCCAGGCCTCGGTGTGATCATCTTCCTGATCACGCTGGTCAACTGGACCTACATCGCACGCATCGTCCGTGGACTCGTGCTGTCGCTGCGCGAGCGCGAGTTCGTCGACGCCTCTCGCGCGCTCGGCGCCTCCAACACGCGCATCATGTTCCGCGAGATCCTGCCGAACCTGGTCGCGCCCGTGATCGTCTACGCCACGCTGCTCGTGCCGATCAACATCCTGATCGAGGCCTCGCTGTCGTTCCTCGGCGTCGGCGTGCGCCCGCCGACGGCCAGCTGGGGGCAGATGATCGCCTCGGCCACCCCGATCTTCAACACCGCGTGGTGGTACATGACCTTTCCCGGCATCGCGCTGCTCTTGACCGTGCTCGCCTTCAACCTGCTCGGCGACGGCCTGCGCGATGCCCTCAACCCCCGTACCGCTCGGTGAGCCGAGCATGAAAAACAAACCAAAAGGAGGCGCCTCGATGAGGTCGCTAAAAACGATTCTGCTGGTAGGCCTGGCAGGAGTGCTCGCACTGGCACTCTCCGCCTGTGGCTCCAGTAGCAGTACCAGCAGCAGCTCAGGCAGCGGTGGTGCCGGCAGCGGCGTCGCAGCCGGAGTCCTGACTCCCGCGACCGAGTCGCTGACCGGAGGTAGGAAGGGAGGCACGCTGACAGTCCTCAACCATGAGGACTTCGAACATATCGATCCAGGCCAGTCCTACTTCTCGATCGACTACGAGGCCATGTACGCGACCCAGCGGCCGCTGTATGCCTACAAGCCCAACACCTTCTCGGAAGTCACCCCCGACATGGCCGAAGGCCCGCCGCAGATCTCAAACGGTGGCAAGCTCGTCACGATCAAAATCCGCAAGGGCGTTCATTTCAGCCCGCCTGTGAACCGCGAAGTGACATCGGCCGATGTCGCCTACGCGATCGAGCGAGCGGCCAACCCGAACGTCGCCAACCCCTACTACCTCGGCTACTTCAGCGCGGTCGAAGGCATGCCCAAGGCCAGCGGCGGGCCGGTCGCGGGGATCACGACGCCGGACAAGAGCACGATCGTCTTCAAACTCACCGGACCGTCCGGGCAGATCGTCGCCGACGCCCTGGTGCTCCCGATAAGCGCCGCCGTGCCGCCGGAGTATGCGAAGAAGTACGACGCCAAGAAACCGAGCGAATACGGCAACTACCAGGTCGCGACCGGGCCTTACATGTTCAAGGCGGACGGGTCGGGCAAGGTGCTCGGTACCGGCTACCAGCCGGGCAAGTCAGCGACGCTCGTGCGCAACCCCAACTGGGTCGCGAGCACCGACTACCGGCCTGCTTACCTGGATGAGATCGACATGAAGATCGGTGGCGACACCGAGGTCATCGGCCGCCAGGTGCTGGAAGGCTCACACATCGTCCAGAACGACACGCCCGCACAGGCGATCGTCAAGCTCGCGTATGAAAAGTATCGCAAGCAGCTGCAGATCGCCCCGGGCGCAGGAGACCACTACGTCGCGGTCAACAACAGCTACGGGCCGTTCAAGAACGTCAACCTGCGCAAGGCCTTCTGGGCCGCGCTCGACCGCGAAGCGATGGACAAGGCTCGCGGCGGCTCGCTGGTGACGAATGTGATGACGCACTTCCTCTACCCGGCGACGCCTGGCTTCGATGAAGCGGGCGGTCTCACGGGTCCGAAGGTCGACTACAACGAACACCCGCAGGGCGACATCACGGTTGGTGAAAAGTACATGAAGCTCGCCGGCTACCCGAGCGGTAAATTCACCGGCTCGCAAACCGTGCAGATCGTGGGCTCGAACGGTAACCCGGCCCCGCAGGACGCGGAAATCGCCAACCAGGCGCTGAAGAGCCTGGGCTTCAAAACAAAGCTCAACCTCGTCGACCAGTCCGTCATGTACTCCAAGTACTGCGGCGTGGTCAGCGAAAAGATCGACGTCTGCCCGAACGTCGGCTGGCTCGCTGACTTCGGTGACGGTCAGGCCGTGCTCGACGTGCCGTTCAACGGCAAGCTGATCGTCAAGAACGGGACCAACTCCAACTGGGGTCTGGTCAACCACGAAAAGATCAACAACGCGATGGCTGCGGCCGAGAAGGTCGTCGGCACGCAGGCGCGCTCGGCGGCGTGGGCCAAGATCGACGAAGAACTCGTCGGTGAAGCGGTCGCCGTCCCCTACGACTGGGACAAGCAGCCGGCGATCGAGGCCAAAGACGTGGTCGGCGTCGGCGACCAGTGGAACGTCGGCTCCTGGGACTTCAACTACACCTCGTTGAAGTAGCAGAGCAGAAGAACGCCGACGGGACGGGTGGCCATGCGGGCCGCCCGTCCCGGAGGCGGCTTCACCGCAGTTGCAGTGAGCTTTCGAGGAACAACCAAGTGAGCAGCTGAGATATGGCCCGTTACATCATTCGCAGACTGATCTGGGGCGTCGCCCTGCTGATCATCGTCTCGGCGCTCACGTTTGTGCTGTTCCGCATCCTGCCGACTGGCGACCCGGCCAAGCTACGGGCCGGACGCCTGCAGAACCCGAAGATCATCGCCGAGATCCGTCACGATCTCGGCCTCGACAAGTCGCTGCTGACGCAGTTCTGGCTCTACATGAAGGGCATCTTCCTGCACTTCGACCTGGGCTTCAGCTACTACTCAAACGCACCCGTCAAGTCGCTGATCTCGACCCGCCTGCCCGCCACGCTCTCACTCGTCTTCGGCGGCGCGCTCTTGTGGCTCTCAACGGGCCTCGCGGTCGGCATCGTCTCGGCGCGCAAACCCGGCTCGCGCCTGGATCGCACGAGCATGGGCGGCGCGCTCGTGCTGGTCTCGGCGCCGGAATACTGGCTGGGACTGATCCTCCTCTATGTGTTCGCGGCCGACATCGGACAGGTGCGCATCTTCCCCGGCGCGGGCTCCTACGTGGGCCTGACGGGCGAACCGCTGAAATGGTTCACGTCGCTGATCCTGCCCTGGATCGTCGTCGCCGCGGGCACCGCCGCGATCTATGCGCGGATCATGCGCGGCTCTCTGATCGAGACGATGAGCGAGGACTACATACGCACCGCGCGCGCCAAGGGCCTCTCCGAGCGCCGCGTCGTGCTGCGCCACGGCGTGCGCGCCGCGATCAGCCCGATCATCACGATCCTCGGCCTCGACATCGCGGCGCTGCTCGGCAGCTCGGTGCTCGTCGAAACGGTCTTCGACATCCCCGGGATCGGGCGCCTCAATTTCGACGCGATCAACCACTCGGACTTCCCGATCGTGCAGGGGACGGTGCTGCTGGCGGCGCTGTTCGTGGTCGTCGCGAACATCCTCGTGGACATCGCCTATGCGTATCTCGATCCCCGGGTGCGCTACTCGTGAACGCGTCAGAGCCGCTCCTGCGCGTGGAGGATCTGCGCGTGGAGTTTCCAACCGAAGACGGGGTCGTGCACGCGGTCGACGGCATCACCTACGAGGTCCATCGCGGGCGCACGCTTGGGATCGTGGGGGAGTCGGGCTCCGGCAAGACCGTCTCCTCGCTGACGACGCTCGGGCTGACGCGCGGGCAGGGCGCGCGCATCTCCGGGCGCATCCTGTTCGAGGGCCGCGACCTCGTCGAGCTCTCCGAAGGCGATCTGCGCGGCATCAGGGGCAACGACATCGCGATGGTCTTCCAGGACCCGCTGTCCTCGCTGCACCCGTTCTTCAAGGTCGGCGCCCAGCTGATCGAGGCGGTGCTCGCCCATCAGAGCGTCTCCAAGGCCAAGGCGCGGGCGCGCGCGATCGAGCTGCTCGGCCTCGTCGGCATCCCCGACCCGGGGCGCCGCGTGGATGAGTTCCCCCACGAGTTCTCCGGCGGCATGCGCCAGCGCGCGATGATCGCGATGGCGCTCGCGAACGAGCCGAAGCTCCTGATCGCCGATGAGCCCACGACCGCGCTCGATGTGACCGTGCAGGCACAGATCCTCGCGCTGATGGAACGCCTGCAGAAGGAACTCGGCATGGCGATCGTGATCATCACGCACGATCTCGGCGTGGTCGCCGAGCTGGCCGACGACATCGCGGTCATGTACGCCGGGCGCATCATCGAGACGAGCTCGACAGAGCTGCTCTTCTCTCAGCCCCAGCACCCCTACACGTGGGGCCTTCTGAAGTCGATTCCGACGCTCGACGGCTCGCGCGATGAGCCGCTCGTGCCGATCTCCGGCCAGCCGCCGAGCCTGATCAACCCGCCCTCCGGCTGTCACTTTCACCCCCGCTGCCCCTACGCGCAACCCGATCACGCACGCATCGATCCGCAGCTCGAGCCCGTGCCCGGCGAGCCCAGCCACCACGTCGCCTGCTTGCTCGAGGCCGACGTGCGCAGGCGCCTGTGGGCGGAGCTTCGAGCGGGGCGGCTGCCGGCCGAGGCGCTCGCGACGGTCGGCGTGCCGGGGCAGGCGCAGGCATGAGCGCGCTCGTCGAAGTACGCGATCTCGTCAAGCACTTCCCGATCACGCGCGGGATCGTGATCCAGCGCAAAGTCGGCGCGGTGCAGGCGGTCGACGGCGTGAGCTTCGACGTCGAGCAGGGCGAGACGCTCGGGATCGTCGGGGAGACAGGCTGCGGCAAGAGCACGACCGCGCGGCTGATCATGCGCCTGTTGACGCCGACGAGCGGCAGCATCCGCTTCGACGGGCAGGACATCACGAACCTCAAGGGCGCGAAGCTGAAGGCCGTCCGGCGCGAGATGCAGATGATCTTTCAGGACCCCTACTCCTCGCTGAACCCCCGCAAGACGATCGGCACGATCATCAGCGAGCCGTTCGTGATCCACGGGCTCGAACAGGGCAAGGGCGAGCGCCGCAAGGCGGTGCAGGCGCTGATGGAGACAGTCGGGCTGAACCCCGAGCACTACAACCGCTACCCGCACGAGTTCTCGGGCGGGCAGCGCCAACGGATCGGCGTGGCGCGCGCACTCGCACTGAAGCCAAAGCTCTTGATCGCCGATGAGCCCGTCTCCGCGCTCGACGTCTCGATCCAGGCGCAGGTGCTCAACCTGCTGCGCGACCTGCAGAGCGAGTTCGGCCTGACGGTCGTCTTCATCGCCCACGACCTGTCGGTCGTGCGCCACATGTGCGACCGCGTCGCGGTCATGTATCTCGGCAAGGTCGTCGAGGTCGGGCCGGGCGATGCGCTCTACGGCTTCCCGCGCCACCCCTACACGGGCGCGCTGCTCTCGGCGGTGCCCGTCGTCGACCCCTCGCGCCACGGCGTGGCACGTCATCTGCTGAGCGGCGACGTGCCGAGTCCCGCAAACCCGCCGAGCGCCTGCCGCTTCCACACGCGCTGCCCGAAGGCGCAGGAGCGCTGCTCGATCGACGAGCCCGAGCTCGAGGACAAGGGCACCGGCACCACGGCCGCATGCCACTACCCGCTCACCCGCGAGGAGGTCCCGGAGATCGGCGTACGATCCAGCGGATGAGCAGCGAGGGCGCAGACACCGGCGGGCCCGCCGCCGAGGCCGAAGCGCTGCTGCGCGGGTTGATCCGCTTCAACACCGTCAACCCTCCCGGCAACGAGCGCGCCGCGCAGGAGCACCTCGCCGAACACCTCGGCGCGGCGGGCTTCGAGTGTGAGCTGCTCGGCGCCGAGCCCGAGCGCCCGAACCTGATCGCGCGGCTGCGCGGCGAGGCGGAGGGTCCCACGCTCTGCTACCTCGGGCACGTCGACACGGTGCTCGCGGACCCCGCGGAGTGGCGGCATGACCCTTGGTCCGGGGACCTGGCTGACGGCTTCATGTGGGGCCGGGGCGCGCTCGACATGAAGTCCCAGGTCGCCGCGGAGATCGCGGCGGCGGCCTCGCTCGCGCGCGAGGGCTGGCGACCGGCGCGCGGCGAGCTCTTGATCGTGGCCGTCGTTGATGAGGAGACCGGCGGCTCGCTCGGCGCGCAGTGGATCACCGAGGAGCATCCCGAGAAGGTGCGTTGCGATCTGCTCGTCAACGAGGGCGGCGGTGCGGTGTTCGAGTACGGGGGCCGGCGTTGCTACGGCGTCTGCTGCGCCGAGAAGGGTGTCTTTCGCTTCACCGTCACGACCGACGGCGTCGCCGGGCACGCTTCGATGCCCGGCATGGGCGAGAACGCGCTGCTGAAGATGGGACCGATTCTGGAGCGCCTGGCGGCGCGCCAGCCTTCCTACACGCCGACCGAGGAGCCGCGCGCGTTCCTGCGTGGGCTCGGCGAGGACCCGGAGGACCCCGAGGGCTCGATCGCGCGCCTGCGCGCAGCCGATCCGCGGCTGGCGACGATGTTCGAGCCGATGCTCGGCGTGACGTTCACGCCGACGCGCATCAGAGCCTCGGAGAAGATCAACGTGATCCCCAGCCGCGCGGAGCTGAAGGTCGACTGTCGTGTGCCTCCCGGGCTCGGTGAGGACGAGGTCCGGGCGGGCATCCGCGAGGTGCTCGGCGATGAGGCGAGCGGTGCGTTTCGCATCGAGTTCACCGAGCAGGTCGTCGGCAACCGCTCGCCGCTTGACTCCGTGCTGATGCAGGAGATCTCGGCATGGGTCACAGAGCACGACCCCGGCGCCCAGGTCGTGCCGGTGATCCTTCCTGGCTTCACCGACTCGCGCCACTTCCGCCTCGCATTCCCCGAGTGCGTGGCCTACGGCTTCTTCCCTCATCGCAGCCAGTCGCTGCTTGAGTCCGCGCCGCTCGTGCACGGCGCCGATGAGCGCATCGACGTGCGCGATCTGGCCTTCGCGACGGAGCTCTACCGCGATCTCGCCAGGCGCGTGCTCGGCTGATCGCGCCCAGCGCTCGACATCCGTGCCTCCAACCCGCATAATCAAATCTCGATGCCAAGGATGGTGCGCTTGAGGAGGATTTACGGATGAACACGCAACCGAGCGGTGTACCCAGCTCGAGTGGCGCGTCGCAGGCGACGCATGCCGCCGCCACGCACGCCACGGTGACCCACACGGCTGCGAGCGACGCGGCAGCCAAAGCCGCGGCCAAGGCTGCGGCGATCCACGCGAACGTGGTCAGCGTGCCAGCGGCTAGCACGCCGCACACCTCCTTCGCCACCGAAGTCCAGAACTGGGCGCTGAATTGGCAGCCCGTGCTGATGATCGTCTTCTTCGGCGCGATCCTGTTCGTGCTGTGGCGCACGCTGAAGGTGATGCCGCGCACGAAGCCCCAGCAGATCAAGCCCTCCTCCGACCAGGCGGTGACGTTCGCGGACATCGCCGGCGTCGATGAGGCGAAGGCCGAGCTCTCGGAGATCGTCGAGTTCCTGCGCGACCCCAAGTCCTTCCAGGCGCTCGGCGCGAAGGTGCCCAAGGGCATCCTGCTGCACGGCCCGCCCGGCACCGGCAAGACGCTCTTGGCGAAGGCCGTGGCAAACGAGTCCGGCGCGCAGTTCTTCGCCCAGTCGGCGGCCTCCTTCGTCGAGATGTTCGCCGGCCTCGGCGCCGCGCGGATCCGTCGGCTGTTCGCGATCGCGCGCAAACACGAACCGGCGATCATCTTCATCGACGAGCTCGACGCCGTCGGCGGACGCCGCGGCATGGACATCTCCGGCGAGAAGGACCAGACGCTCAACCAGCTGCTGGTCGAGATGGACGGCTTCTCCTCGAGCGGCCGCGTCGTCGTGATCGCCGCCTCGAACCTGCTCGAGAAGCTCGACCCGGCGCTGCTGCGCCCGGGACGCTTCGACCGCCAGGTGTTCGTCGTGCCGCCCGACGTTCGCGGCCGCCTCGGCGTGCTGCAGGTGCACACGCGCGACAAGCCGCTGGAGAACGTCGACCTCGGCCTCGTGGCTCAGCAGACGAGCGGGCTGACCGGCGCGGACTTGGCCAACATCTGCAACGAGGCCGCGATCTTCGCCACCCGGCGCGGCGCCAAGGCGATCGCGAGCCGCGACTTCGACTCGGCGCTCGAGCGCGTGATCGCGGGCGTGCAGTCAAAGCGCGTGCTCAACCAGCACGAGAAGCGCGTCGTGGCCTTCCACGAGGCCGGGCACGCGCTCTGCGGCGAGCTCCTGCCGTCGGTCGACCGCGTGCACCGCATCTCGATCGTGCCGCGCGGGCGCGCGCTCGGCTACACGCTGAACCTGCCCGCCGAGGATCGCTACCTGAAGACGCGCGAGGAGCTGCTCGACTACATGACCGTGTTGCTCGGAGGTCGCGTGGCCGAGCAGATCGTCTTCGGCGCGATCACGACCGGCGCCTCGGACGACCTCAAGCGCGTGGCGGACATCTCGCACTCGATGGTGCACGACTTCGCGATGGTTACCTCTGGCGTCGGGCGCTCGCCGGACGGCGATGTGAGGCTGTCGGAGACGACGCTGCGCATCCGCGACGAGGAGCGCCAGGATCTGATCGACGAGGCGCGCCGCGCCGCGCAGAAGCTGATCGTGGCGCACCGCGCCCATCTCGACTCGCTGGCGCACGAGCTGCTCGAGAACGAGGTGCTCGACCGCGAGGCGATCGATCGCATCATGGAGGGCGTGCCGCGCATGGAGCGCGCGCCGGGCATCGGCCTGCGCGTCGTCGCGGCGACGCCGCTTGCGCCGCCGCGCGGACCGTCGCCGATCGGCCTGCCCGAGTCGACCCCCTGAGGAGGGGCCCTACGGCTATAGACTGCGGCGGGTGTTCAGCCGAATCGACCACATCGGAGTCGCCGTCGAGGAGCTCGAGCCGGCGCTCGAGCTCTACCGCGACAAGTTCCAGCTCACCGTCGCGCACCGCGAGGTCGTCAGCGAGCAGGGCGTCGAGGCCGTGCTGCTGGACGTCGGCGAGAACCACGTCGAGCTGCTCGCGCCGCTCGACGCCGACACGCCGGTGGGCCGCTTCCTCGCCAAGCAGGGCCCGGGACTGCACCACGTTGCCTACCAGGTGAGCGACATCGAGGCGACGCTCGAGAAGCTCAAGCAGGCCGGGCTCGCGCTGATCGACGAGCAGCCGCGCACCGGTATCCGCGGCTCGCGCGTCGCCTTCATGCACCCGCGCGCAAGCGGCGGTGTGCTCACCGAGATCGTGCAACCAGCAAGCGGAGGAGAGACCCACTGATGGCAGGCTCCACACGCCGGGTCACGGTCGGCTTCCAGGGCGGGCAGGTGCTCGCCCTGCGCCTGACCGACGAGGCCCTGGAGAGCTTCAACGCAGCGCTCGGCACCGTCGGCTGGCACGAGCTGGACAGCGAGGACGGGCCTGTGCGCGTCGACCTCGCGCAGATCGTGTATGTCGGAGCCGAGAGCGACGAGTTGCGCGTCGGCTTCGGTTAGCCCGCCGTCGAGCGGCCGTGGCGTTGTCCTCGATCTCAAATCTCGACGAGGGCCTATTGCGCCTCGCCCGCACCCGCGGGCACACGCCGTCGGCGGAGCGGGCGGTCGCGCGATTCTCGAGGCTCGGCGAGCACGCCGCAGTGTGGCTGGCGATCGGCGTCGCCGGGCAGGCGCTCGAGCCGGCGCGGCGGGAGCGGTGGCGCCGGGCGACGCGCGCGGTCGGAGGCGCATATGTAGCCAACACGGCGATCAAGCTGAGCGTGCGACGCCGCCGCCCGGACCTCGCCGGTCTGCCCCCGTTGACGGGCACGCCCACGGGGCTCGGCTTCCCGAGCGCGCATTCCTCGACGTCTTTTGCCGCGGCGCTTGCGTACTCACGCCTCGGGCTGCCTGCAGCTCCGCTGTATGCACTGGCGTTCAGCCTGGCGCTTTCGCGGTTGTACCTGGGGGTCCACTACCCGTCGGATGTGCTCGCGGGGATCGCGCTGGGCACGGCGGTCGCCTTGCGGGCGGCGTAAGGAGGGGTGTTGGTTTGTAGCACGATTTGTGGTACAGTTGGGCAATGTCTCGTGCCCTCCACGTCCGTCTGGATGCCGACGCTGAAGCCGCGCTCGCGGTGCTTCGCGCCGAAGGGATGAGCGACTCGCAGGCCGTGAGGAGCGCCCTGACCGAGGCGCGCACGCGGCGCCGACGGCGCGTGGCGCTGCGCGAGGAGGCACGGCGGCTCGCCCACGATCCGGAGGATCTTGCAGAGATAGCGGCGTTGCGCGAGGAGCTCGACGAGATCACGCCGGCCTGGCCTGTGGATTGATGGTGCGTGGGGATGTCGTGCGGCTGCTCGCCCCGCGTCGCGCGCGTGGACATGAGCAGCTTCGAGGGAGACCGGGAGTGGTCGTGCAGGCTGACGAGCTGCTTGGCCTCAGCACCGTGCTGGTCGCCCCCACCTCGCGTTCGGCCGCTGCGGCGACGTTTCGTCCGACGATCGAGGTGGCGGGTACGCCTACGCGAGTGCTCACCGATCAAATGCGCGTAGTCGATGCGCAGGCGGTGAAGGAGGGCATCGGACATCTGAGTCACGGCGAGATGGCTGCCCTGGACGACGCCTTGGCGCTTGTCCTTGGGCTTCCCGGTGCTCCGTGAGCACGCGCATCGGCATCGTGGGGATGCCCAACGCGGGCAAGTCCTCGCTGTTCAACGCGCTCACCAAAGCGGGCGCGGAGGCGGCTAACTACCCGTTCACGACGATCGAGCCCAACGTCGCGGTCGTGCCGGTGCACGACGAGCGCATGGAGCAGGTCGTCGCGACGGTCGGCGCCTCCTCGATCGTGTGGGACACGATCGACTTCCACGACATCGCGGGGCTTGTGGCCGGCGCGAGCAAGGGTGAGGGGCTCGGCAACCGCTTCCTCGCGAACATCCGCGAGACCGACGCGATCGTTCATGTGGTGCGCGCGCACGGCGATGAGAACGTGATCCACCCCGAGGGGCGCGTGGACCCGCTGGCGGACATCGAAACGATCGAGACGGAGCTCGTGCTCTCAGATCTCGAGCAGGCCGAAAGACGCCTGGAGCGCGTGGCCAGGCAGGCGCGCAGCCTCGACCGCGCGCTGATCGCCGAGGAGGCATGGCTGCGCGCCGTGGTCGACGCACTGCAGTCCGGGCGCCCCGCGCGCTCGGTGCCGGTTCCCGAGGAGGCGCCGAACGCGGCGCGCGATCTCGGCTCGCTGACGAGCAAGCCGGTGCTGTTCGTGGCGAACGTCGATGAGGGCTCAGAGGTGCTGCCGGCTGTGATCGCCGAGCACGCCGCCTCGCAGGGCGCGCGCGCGGTGGCGGTGTCTTCACGCATCGAGGCGGAGCTGTCGGAGCTCGAGGAGGAGGACGCGGTCGCGATGCGCGCCGAGCTCGGCGTCAGCGAGTCCGGCCTTACCCGTGTGGTGCGCGAGGCCTTCGCGCTGCTCGAGCTGATCGCGTTCTTCACCGCAGGGGAGGGCAAGCCCGCGCAGTCGTGGCACCTGCACCGCGGCCTCACCGCCTGGCACGCGGCCGGGCAGATTCACACCGATATCCAGAAGGGCTTCGTGCGCGCCGAAGTGATCGGCTGGCGCGAGCTCGTAGACGCCGGCGGCTACGCGGGCGCGCGCGATCACGGCACGCTGCGCCTGGAGGGCCGCGACTACGCGATGTGCGACGGCGATGTGATCACCGTCAAGTTCACGCCGTAGCGAGCTTCTCCAGCCGCTCGGCCAGGCGGCGCATGCCGAGCTCGCGGCAGCGCGCGGCGCCGGCGGCGAAGTCGCTCTCTCGGTCGGCCACGGGCTGGACATCGATCAGCTGCAGCGTGGCGATGTGCCTGAAACTCAAGAGCAGTTGCTCGTGCTCGAGCAGCACGCCGACGATGCGCGGGCGCAGCGGCGGTAGGGACTCGTGGGCGGCGGCGAGCAGCGCGTCCAGCGTGCCGTGCTCGCGCAGCAGCTCCGCGGCGGTCTTCGCGCCGATGCCGGGCGCGCCGGGCAGCCCGTCGGAGGGGTCGCCGCGCAGCGCGATGAAGTCGGGCACCTGCTCGGGCGCGACTCCGTAGCGCTCGCGCACCTGCTCGGGGCCGATCTCGAAAGGGGGCTCGCCCTTGCGCAGCTCGAGCACCGCGACGTGCTCGCTCGTGGCGCCGTAGAGGTCGCGGTCGCCGGTGAGCAGCAGTGCACGATGGCCACGCTCGTGCTCGAGGCGCGCGTAGGAGAACATCACATCGTCGGCCTCCAGCTCATCGCTACCGGGGACACTCCAGCCGAAGGACTCCAGCAGCGAGGGCGCGAGCTCCCACTGTGCCCTCAGCTCGGGCGGCATCGGCTCGCGGTGGGCGTGGTAGGGCGGGTAGAGCTTTACGCGGTAGCGCGCCTCCTCGGCGCCGGTGCAGGCGACGATCCCGCGCGGGCGCCCGGACGGAGGCGGCGCTTCGCTCAGCAGCGAGAGGATCGCGTTGACGGTACCGAGCAGCGCGTTGACTGGCCGCCCGTCGGCGTCGGTGATCGATTTGGGAAGCGCGAAGAAGGAGCGGTAGAGCAGCCAGGGCACGTCGGCGATCAGCAGCGGGGCGGGCACGCCTGCAGCGTATGCGCCCGGCGCTCGCGCCGGAAGGCCGAGGTCGGGCTATTGGGCGGCGACGCCGCCGGTCGTGGAGGCTGCCGCGGCCGGCGGGCTGCCGGG
>JACDGG010000262.1 GCA_013815355.1 Solirubrobacterales bacterium | reverse complement strand
GCCGCGGTGGGCGCCGGTCTGCGCGAGATCGGCGCGGGGCCGGGTCCGGTCGATGTGATCGAACTGGCGCGAATGCGAGACAGCTGAGGTTGGCGCCCCGCCGGTTTGCCATAATCGGTTGACGATGAAGCTGCTGCGCATGAAGCCCGGTCATGGCGAGATAGTGCTCGCCGAGGGCGACGTGGCGGTTCCCGAGCAGGAGCGCGAGCTGATCGAGGCGTTCCGCCGTGAGCTCGACGCGGGTATGTGGGCCGCTGTGCCCACGGAGTCCCACGGCGGTCGCCGCGAGGCCGAGCTGGTCAAGAGCTTCGCCGAGGTTCCGCGCGACGCCGAGCGCGTGATCTTCTTCCCCCGCGCCGCCGGCGGCGCGCCCGGGGCGAGCTTCTAGTCACTGTGGCGCTCGCGCTGGGCACCGGCGCGGTCGTGCTCGTCGTGCTCGTGTGGGAGCTGATGCGGCCCACCCTGGCGCGCACGCTGACGCGCCTGCGCCACGCCTGGGAGCGCCACCGCCGCGCGCTGGCCGGCGCCGGCTATGACCCTGGACGCGAACGCCGCGCCGAGCAGCGCGCACGCGCGCTGCTGCGCTCCTGCATCGAGGAGCACGACTGGGCGATGTATCGAGACCTGGGCTTCCTGCGCGTGTGGGGCGGCCTCGGCGCAGGCCGCGACGGCGATGCTCCCTACGCCTACCTGATCTATCCGCACAAGCCGATCGTCGCCTACGTGCCGGCGAGCGGCGAGCTCCTGAACGAGTACTGCGTGGCGTTCCCCGACCACACCAAGCCCTACGGCAGCGCGCGGCTTCCGCACTCCGATGACGTGCTTGCCAAGTGGATGGCCTTGACCGCCGATGAGCGGCGCCTGATCGGCGAGGCCAACATGCACCTGCCCGGCCGCCAGATCGAGCCCGAGCGTGTCGGGCGAGACCTCGCCCGGCTCGCGCGCTGGGAGCGCCAGCGCCTCGGGCGCGGCGAGCGGGCGCCCGGTAATGTGCGCGCCGCGTGAGCACGACCCCCACCTTTGACGTACGGCACAAGAGCCGCGCCCTGACGGAGGGTCCCGAGCGCGCGGCCGCGCGCTCCTACCTGCACGGCATCGGCTACTCCGCCGAGGACCTCGCCAAGCCGATCGTCGGCGTGGCGCACTCCTGGATCGAGACGATGCCCTGCAACTTCAACAACCGCGTGCTCGCCGCGAAGGTCAAGGAGGGCATCCGCAAAGCAGGCGGCACGCCGATGGAGCTCAACACGATCGCGATCTCTGACGGCATCACGATGGGCACAGCCGGAATGCGCGCCTCGCTCGTCTCTCGCGAGCTGATCGCGGACTCGATCGAGCTGGTCGCCTCCGCGCACGCCTTCGACGCACTCGTCACGATCAGCGGCTGCGACAAGACGATCCCCGGCACGGTGATGGCGCTCGCGCGCCTGAACATCCCCAGCCTGATGCTCTACGGCGGCTCGATCCGCCCCGGCCACTACAAGGGGCAGGAGATCACGATCCAGCAGGTCTTCGAGGCCGTCGGCGCCTACGCAGCGGGCAAGATCACCGAGCAGGAGCTGCACGAGATCGAGGAGGCCGCTTCGCCCGGCGCGGGAGCCTGCGGCGGGCAGTTCACCGCCAACACGATGGCAATGGCCTTCGAGGTGCTCGGCATCTCGCCGGCCGGCTCGGCGATGGTCCCGGCCGAGGACGGGCGCAAGCTGGCGGTGGCCGTCGAGGTCGGCGAACTGGTCATGGACGTGTTGCGCCGCGGCCAGCTGCCGAGCGAGATCATCACCAAGCAGGCGCTCGAGAACGCGATCGCCGCGGCGGCGATGAGTGGCGGCTCCACCAACGTCGTCCTGCACCTGCTGGCCGTGGCAAAGGAAATGGGCGTGCCGCTGAGCATCGATGAGTTCGATCCGATCTCCGAGCGCACTCCGCTGCTGTGCGACCTGCAGCCTGGCGGGCAGTATGTGGCAACGGACCTCTACGAGGCGGGGGGCGTGCCGCTCGTGCTCAAGCGGATGGGCGAAGCGGGTGTGCTCAACGGCGACGCCCAGACCGTCACCGGCCGCACGATCGGCGAACACGCCGGCGAGGCCACCGAGACGGAGGGGCAGCGCGTGGTGCGATCGCTACACGAGGCGCTCAAACCCACCGGCGGCTTCGCGATCCTGCGCGGCAACATCGCGCCGGACGGCTGCGTGGTGAAGCTCTCAGGC
Organism: Solirubrobacterales bacterium; assembly: GCA_013815355.1. Taxonomy (GTDB): domain Bacteria; phylum Actinomycetota; class Thermoleophilia; order Solirubrobacterales; family Solirubrobacteraceae; genus Palsa-744. The sequence continues at coordinate 806 of JACDGG010000262.1, read as the reverse complement.
CACGAGCGACGCGCCCACACGGGCCCGGCGCGCGTGTTCGACGGCGAGGAGGCCGCGATGGCCGCTGTGCTGGCCAAGGAGATCAAGGCCGGCGACGTGGTCGTGATCCGCGGCGAGGGACCCGCGGGCGGTCCCGGCATGCGCGAGATGCTCGCGGTCACCGCCGCGATCGTGGGCGAGGGCCTGGGGGAGACGGTGGCGCTCATCACCGATGGGCGCTTCTCCGGCGCAACCTACGGCTTCATGGTCGCCCACGTCGCGCCCGAGGCCGTCAGAGGCGGCCCGATCGGCGCGCTCGCAAGCGGCGACGAGGTGAGCATCGACGTCGACTCGCGCCGCCTGGACGTGGCGCTCAGCGACGAGCAGATCGCCGAGCGCCTGAGCGCATACAAGCCCGGGGCACGCGCAGATGAACACGTGGACGTCGCGATCCAGAAGTACGCCAAGCTCGTCGGCAGCGCCGCCGTCGGGGCCGTCACCAGCTGATCGCTACCGGCCTCGCCTCAAGCGCGGGCACGCGCCGCGCGCCTACTCGGCGAGGAAGTCGCTCAGCAGCGCGTTGAACGCGGCCGGGCGCTCGAGCATCGCCATGTGGCCGGTGTCCTCGAAGATCACCTTGCGCGAGCCGGGGATCAGTTCGGCGAAGACGTCGGCGTCGCGGACGTTGATCAGCCGGTCGCCGTCGCCCCACACGATCAGCGTCGGGCAGGCGATCTCAGGCAGGCGCTCTCGGAAGTCGTAGTCGAGGATCGATTCGAGCGCCTGCAGGAACCCGGGCTTGCCGGCGCCGCGCAGCTGCTCGGCGG
>JACDGG010000061.1 GCA_013815355.1 Solirubrobacterales bacterium | reverse complement strand
GATCATGACCGCGCGCACGATCGACGCCGCTGAGGCTGAGCGCATCGGCCTGCTCAACCGCGTCGTCGCACCTGAGGATCTCGACACGGCCACGCAGGCACTCGTCGAGGAACTGCTCGCGAACTCGCACATCGCCGTCGGGCGCGCCAAGCGCGTGATCGACGCCTCGGCGCGACCCGCGCTCGCACAGACGCTCGAGATGGAGGTTTCCGTGCAGGAGTTCTGCGTGGCCGCCGCCCGCGAGAGCGGACGCGAAGCCGCCGAGGCCGAGGCCGCGCTCGCCGGCTAGGCCCCCTGGTCCGGCTGCATCTCGTGCCACTGCACGGGACCGGCCACGAGCGTGTGGCTGCCGAGCGGGCGGCCGAGGATCTCCTGCGCGCGGCGTGAGCAGGCCAGCAGTGCCGGCAGCTCGATCCCCGTTTCGATGCCCATCTCGTGGAGCATCGAGACGAGATCCTCGCTGGCGATGTTGCCCGTGGCCCCCGCCGGAACAGGGCAGCCGCCGAGCTCGCCGAAGCTCGACTCAAAGCTCTCCACGCCGGCCTCGAGCGCGGCGAGCACGTTGGCGAGGCCCTGCCCGCGCGTGTTGTGGAAGTGCGCCGTCAGCTCCACCCTCCCGAGCGAGGTGTTCGCTGTCGTGAAGAACTCGCGCACCTGACGCGGGTTCGCCATCCCGGTCGTGTCGCCGAAGCCGATCTCCTGCGCGCCCGCGTCCTTCAGAGCCGCCGCGATCTCGAGCACGCGTGCCTGCGGCACATGCCCCTCATAGGGGCAGCCAAACGATGTGGAGATCACCGCCTCGCAGCGCAGGCCCGCTTCGCGGGCGCGCGCGAGAACCGCGCGCAGGCCCGTCAGCGACTCGGCGACCGAGCGGTTTACGTTCTTGCGGTTGTGCGTCTCAGAGGCCGACATGAACACGTTGACCTCATCGAACGCCGGCCGCGCCGCGCCGGTGGCGGCGAGGCGCTCGCGCAGCTCGAGCGCGGCGTCGAGACCGCGCTCGTTGGGGATCAGCACGCTGAGCGCGACCTCCGCGGGCATCGTGATGCGCTCGAGCACCGCCGCCGCGTCGGCCAGCTGCGGGATCACATCGGCTCGCACGAAGCTTGTGACCTCGAGGCGCCGCAGCCCGGTGCGTGCGAGCGCGTCGATCAGCTCGACCTTGCGCTCCGTCGCGATCACCTCGGGCTCGTTCTGAAAGCCGTCGCGCGGACCGACCTCGCGCACGCGCACGGCGCTTGGCAGGGCCTGCGTGGGCGCGCTCACCACATCGACAGGCCGCCGCTGACGTTCAGCGTCTGCCCGGTCACGTAGGAGGCATCCTCACCCGCCAGGAAGGCGATCGCCGCCGCCACCTCCTCCGGCTCGCCGGAGCGCCCGAGCGCGGTGGCGTTGACCATGCCCTGCTTCAGGCGCTCGCCGATCTCCCCCAGCATCGCCGGGGCAGCGTTCAACAGCGGCGTCTCGATCGGCCCCGGGGCGACCGCGTTGCAGCGCACGCGGTAGCGCGCCGCCTCGCGAGCGATCGCCTTGGTGAAGCCGATCACACCGGCCTTCGCCGCCGAGTAGACGACCGAGCCCTGCGAGCCGACGCGCCCGGCCTCGCTGGCCACGTTGACGATCGCGCCGCTGCGTCGCTCCTGCATGCCGGGCAGCACCGCGTGCGTCACGGCCAGCACGCCGCGCAGGTTCACGCCCAGCACGAAGTCCCACAGCTCCTCGTCGGTGTTGATGAAGAACGCGAAGCGGTCGGTGCCGGCGTTGTTGACGAGCACGTCGATCGCGCCCAGCTCCTCGGTGCATGCCGCGACGGCAGCGCGGACCGATGCGGTGTCTGCGACGTCCATCGCGCACGCGAAGCCGTCGAGCTCGCCGGCCAGCTCGCGCGCGCCGTCCTCGTTCAGATCGCACACCGCCACGCGCGCGCCCTCAGCCGCCAGTCGCCGGGCGGTGGCCGCGCCGATGCCGGATGCGCCGCCGGTGACGAGCGCCGTCTTTCCCTCGAGCCTCACCCCTTGAAGCCTATACTCGGCCGCCGTGCCTTCGTCTCAGCCGGAACCCGTCGCGGTCATAGGAGCCTCCGGAGCACTCGGCTTCGGCCTGGCGATCCGCCTGGCGCGCGTCGGCGTGCCGATCGCGATCGGCTCGCGCGAGCTCGAGCGCGCCCGTGAGACCGCCGAGCGCGCCGCCGAGATGGTGCCAGAGGGCTCCTTCAGCGCCCATGACAACGCCAGCGCAGCCCAGGCCGCCGCCACGGTGATCCTGAGCGTGCCGTTCCGCAACCAGTCCGAGACCCTGACCAACCTCAAGGGGACGCTCGCCTCCGGGCAGCTCCTGATCGACGCGACCGTGCCGCTCGCCGCCGCCGTCAGTGGCAAGGCGACGCGCATGCTCGGCGTGTGGCAGGGCTCCGCCGCGCAGCAGGCGCAGGAGATGGTGGGAGAGGGTGTGCGTGTCGTCTCGGCGCTGCACACCGTCAGCGCAGCCTCGCTGGCGGACCTCGAGCACCCGCTCGAGCAGGATGTGCTCGTGTGCGGCGACTCGCGCGCCGACAAGCGCGAGGCGGCGGGCGTTATCGAGCGGATCGAGGGACTGCGCTGCGTCGACTGCGGGCGCCTGGAGATGGCGCGCACGACGGAGGCGATGACGGCGCTGTTGATCTCCGTCAACTCCCGCTACAAGGCGCATGCCGGCGTGCGCCTGACGAGCCTGCCCGAGAAACTGTGGGACTGAGCGAGCCGGAGGTCGTCGTGCTCGCCGGCGGCACCGGCGGCGCGAAGCTCGCGCGCGGCATGGCCGACGCGATCGGCGCCGAGCGTCTCGCCGTGATCGTCAACACCGGCGATGACATCGGCATCTATGGAGCGCACGTCTCACCGGACCCGGATCTCGTGTCCTTCTGGCTGGCCGACGCGATCGACGATCGCGGCTGGGGCCTGCGCGACGACAGCTTCGCGGTGATGGACGCGCTGCGCGCGCTCGGCGTCGATGTGTGGTTCAACCTGGGCGACCGCGACCTGGCGTGGTGCATGGAGCGGGCGCGCATGCTCGGCGAGGGCCTTTCGCCGACGGCCGCGCTAGCGCGCCTCAACGAGGCCCTCGGCGTGCGCGCGCAGGTGCTGCCGATGAGCGATGACCCCGTGCACACGTGGGTGCGCACGGCCTCCGCGGGCTGGTGTGCCTTCCAGGAGTTCATGATCCGCGAGCGCGCCGAGGGGCTGATCGAGGGCGTCGAGTACCGCGGCGCCGAGCAGGCCTCCCCGAGCTCCCAGGTGCTCGCGGCGATCGCGGGCGCGCGCACGATCGTGATCGGCCCCTCCAACCCGCTCGCCTCGATCGCGCCGATCCTGGCCGTGCCGGGCATCCGAGAGGCGCTCACAGCCGCCTCGGCGCCCGTGCTCGCGGTCAGCCCGATCGTGGGCGGGGAAGTGCTCAAGGGCCCCACGGCCGCATTCATGGCTTTCGCCGCCCTGGAATGCAGCGCCGCCGGCGTAGCCGACTTCTACGGGGAGCTGCTCGACGGCATCGTCGCCGATGAGAACGTCGCGACGCTCGCCACGCTGCAGACCGATACGCGGATGGACGATGGGGCGGGACGCGCGCGCCTTGCGGCAGAGACGCTGTCGTTCGCCGAAGCGCTCACACTCTGAGCGCGCTCTCGCGCCAGCCTCCCAGCGCATCCAGCGCGGCTGCGATGACGCGTTCGACGAAGGCGTCACGCTCATTCGCGTGCGGCAGCGGCGTATCGGGCACAGCCACGCCGAGGAAGTCGCAGAGCGGGCCCCAGCCTTCACCCACCTCCCACACGAGCAGGCGCTCGGGCGGAACGAGGTGCTTGACGGCCTCGTTGTGGGCCTGCATCTGCTCGATCATCTGCTCCGGCTCGGAATGCCCCGCGGCAAACGTCCCCTGCGGGCCCCAGAACATGCGCTCGACGAGCGTCAGGTAGCGCTCCCAGCGCGGGTCGATCAGAGCGCGCGAGCGCGACAGCAGCGGCATCAGCGTCTCGCCGTGGCACATTGTCCAGATCGTGTCGCGGAAGCTGCGCTCCCACTTGACTGGATCGCGCACGCTCAGCAGCACCTTGGCGTCGGGGTAGACGTCGATCAGCTCCTCGTAGAAGTAGCCGCCGGGCCAGTCCACGGTCGAGTTGTGCCCGGCGAAGATCTCCGCCCAGGGACCATCGCCGTCGAGCGCCTGCGTCCACAGGCCGACCTGATCGAGGTCGGCGAGCACGTTGACCCAGTGGTAGCAAGGGCCGAGACCGAGCTCCTCGAGCGCCAGCTTCTGGGTCAGCGTCCCGGTTCGCGGGAGTCCGGCTCCGATCAGCTGGATGTTGAACTCTGGTGCCATATCCCGCAAGCTTTCTCCCTCGGATTCTCGCCCACGTCCGAGCCAATCGAGCGGAGGCAACGCGAAAGACGGCGATGATAACGGCGCGTCTGCGAAGAACTCGATAAGAACGCCGAGGAGATGCCGAGATGCGCCGCGCGCGTCGAATATCGTGGTGTTTCCAAGCTGGAGCGCCCGCCCACCCTGAGCGCCCACCGCCAACGAAGGAGTCCAGACCTTGCAGGACGACTCTAACCGCAGTCGCGGAGCAACGCTTCTCCGCCGGCCGACCAAAGCGACGCGCCGCAGTTCAAGAGCCCGGCGCGCGGGGGCGCGGATAGCTGGGCTGTCGGTCGCCGACAGCGAGACCGTGCTCTCCCAGGAGCAGGTGCTCGAGCGGCTCGGACTGGCCGGCGACGAGTTCGCCGAGGGCATCTTCGCCCGCTGCGGCGTCAAGACGCGCCACCTCGACCTCAGCCCAGATTTCCTTAGCCGCACGCTGCAGGGCCGCGCTCAGCAGATCGAGCAGGACCTGATGGAGCGCTCGATCGCGGCGGTCGACCGTCTCGGCATCGATCCGGCCAGGATCGGCACGGTGCTCAGCGCGAGCCTCTACTCGCTCGGCGGTCCGACCCTCGCGCACCGCCTCGTCGATCACTACGCAATGGACCCGACGACCGACAAGTACCACCTCACCGGCGTCGGCTGCGCAAGCGGTGTGCCCCTGATGCGACTCGCCGGGCAGGCCTTGCGCGATCACCCCGAGAAGTACGCGCTGATCGTGGCGGCGGAGAGCATGAGCGGGATCCTCACGCGGACATGCTCGAGCGAGAACAGGGCCAAGGTGATCGGCTCGGCGATCTTCGGTGACGGCTGCGCCGCGACCGTGCTCTCTGCCGAGCCGCACGCCGGCGCACCGGTGATCGCGGCCTCACAGGTACATCAGATCCCCGGATCGCTCGGCGCGGTTCGTCTCGAGCTCACCGGTGAGGAGGGCTACCTACACCTCGCGCGCGAGCTGCCAGACCTCGCCGGCGAGGAGCTGGGAGACCTCATCGACACGTTCCTGTCCCACGAGCGTGTGAGTCGCGAGCAGATCGACCATTGGATCGTGCACCCTGGCGGGCGGCGGATCATCGAGAACGTGCGGGACGCGCTCGAGCTCGATGACGAGCAGCTCGCCTCCAGCTGGAACGCGCTGGCCTCTCACGGCAACGTCGGCACCCCGTCGATCTTCTACGTGCTCAAGGAGGTCATCGACCGCCGGCAGCCCGAGCCGGGCGAACGCGGACTGATGGTCACCGTCGGCCCGGGTGTGACGGTCGGGCTGGCGCTGCTCGACTGGTAGGCGAAGGCTCGCCCTCGCCGCTATCGTCGCCCGGCAGATGCGCACCGCTGCGATCCTGCCCGTCAAGCGCTTCGTGGATGCCAAGCAGCGTCTCGGCGCGAGCGTCGCGGACGACCTCCGGCTCGAGCTGGCCGAAGCTATGGTCACCGACGTGCTCGAAGCGCTCGAGCAGACTGCTGCGATCGAGCAGACGATCGTCGTCACGTGTGAGCAGGCGATCCTCGACGTCGCAGGAGAGCTGGGCGCGATCGTGATCGCAGACCGCCTCGAGGAAGGGCAGTCGGCGGCCGTGTCGCTCGGCATCGAGCGAGCGCTGGGCGCAGGGATCGAACGCGCGCTGTGTGTGCCCGGTGACTGTCCAGCGCTCGATCCAGACGAGCTCGAAACGCTGCTCGGGCTCGCCGGCAGCAACGAGCGGGACGAATCGGCCGGACCCGCGGTAGTGATCGTGCCGGACCGTCACGGCACCGGGACCAATGGCCTGCTGCTGTGCCCGCCGGGAGCGATCGCTCCCAGCTTCGGCGCGGACAGTTGCGAGCGCCACCAGACGCTGGCGCGCGCGGCCGGTGTGTCCTGGACGCTCGAGCAGCCGTCCTCGCTTCTGCTCGACATCGATACGGGGGCCGATCTCGCCGAGTTGCGTGCACGCCTGATGCTCGCCCCGGCCCGTGCCGAGCGCACGCGTGCTGTGCTCGGGCGCACGCATGCACAGACGCCGCCCGCGGCGAGAGGCTGATTCCGGGGGATGGGGAGCGTTTGCGCCCGCGGCCTCGGGCCGCTGCCGGAGGTACGCGCCGGCGGCGATCTGGCGGAGCTGATCGCCTCGACGGCGCTTGGAGGCAAGCTGTGCAACGGGCAACTGCTCGCGATCGCCCACAAGGCGGTCTCGAAGTCCGAGGGCGCGGTCGTGCGGCTCGCCGACATCACGCCCTCCAAACGCGCCGAGGAGCTGGCCGCAAGCCAGGAGCGCGACCCTCGAGCCGTCCAGGTCGTGCTGGATGAGTCCACCGAGATCCTGCGCGCGGAGCGCGGCGTGCTGATCTGCCGCACACGCCACGGCTTCGTGTGCGCGAACGCCGGTGTGGACAGCTCCAACAGCGTCGACTCCGGCACGCTGGTCCTGCTGCCCCGCGATCCTGACCTCTCGGCCCGCCGCATCCGCGCGCGGCTGCGCGAGCTCACGGGGGCACGGCCCGCAGTCGTGATCACGGACAGCTTCGGGCGCGCCTGGCGCCACGGTCAGAGCGACGTCGCGATTGGGCTGGCCGGAATGCACCCGCTCGAGGACTGGCGCGGTCGCACAGACGCGCGAGGCATGGAGTTGCGCGCCACCTGGATCGCAGTCGCCGACGCAGCCGCGGCGATCGCCGATCTCGCGCGCGCGAAGGACTCGCGCGAACCGGTCGTGCTCCTCGACGGCCTCGAGCGCTACATCAGTGAGGAGGACGGGCCCGGCGCCGTCGCGCTGCTGCGCGCGCCGGCGGAGGATCTCTTCCTCTAGCCCTCCGCGAGCAGGCCTGACCAGAAGCGGATGAACTCGCGCTCGTGGCCGATGCCGCAGTCGAGCGCGAGCAGCTGGCCGCGGGGCGCGCCGGGAATCGCGGCGCGCATCTCCTCATAGACCTTCAGCCGCTGCTCGTGCGCGGCCAGCTGCTCGGCGGCGATGAGCGCGGGATCGCCGCCGAAGAACAGCTTCAGCGTGCCGATGTCGCGAAGCTCGTAGAGCGCGGCGCTGGGTGTCTCACGCCAGCGATCGAGCGCCTCGCGGCCGCTCGCGGTGAGGCTGTAGGTGCGCCGCCTGCGGCCACCCTGCTCCTGGCTGCCGTCGAGCAGCCCCTCATCCGCGAGGCGGGCGCACTCCGTATAGAGCTGGGTGTGCGGCACCGACCAGAAGTAGTTGGTCGAGAGCTGCGCGAACTGCTTGAGGTCGTAAGGGCTCGCCGGCTCAGCCAGATCGAGCATGCCGAGCACGATGTAGGAGGTCTCGGTGAGGCGAGGGCTTGACACGCTCGGCAGAGTAGCGTACGGTACGTATCGTTCGGGTCGAACCATTCAGGAGGCATTGTTATGAGCACGCCCGCAGACACCGCGACCACCTCCGTGGCGCCCACGCTGGGATACACGACACTCGAAGAGGAGGCGAGGATCGACGCGTTGCCTCTCAGCGGCGAGCTGCCCGCCTGGCTGGCGGGATCCCTCCTGCGCACGGGACCGGCCAAGTTCGAGATCGGCTCCCAGCACATGCGCCACTGGTTCGACGGTCTGGCGATGCTGCATCGCTTCACGATCGACGACGGCGCCGTGTCATACGGCAACCGCTTCCTCGAGAGCCGCTCCTACCGGGCCGCGCGCGAGCAGGGACGGATGGTCTACGGCGAGTTCGCAACCGACCCCTGCCGCTCGCTGTTCAAGCGCATGCAGACGCTGTTCTCACCGGGCAGCGCGCTGCCGGACAACGCCAACATCAACGTGACGCGGCTGGGCGAGCGCTTCATCGCGATGACCGAGACGCCGCTGCCGGTGCAGTTCGACCCGCACACGCTCGCGAGCGCCGGCGTACGCCCCTACGAGGCTCCGGGTCAGCTCACGACCGCGCACCCGCATATGGACCGCGCCGGCGGCGGGATGCTCAACTACGCGGCCAAGCTCGGCGCGCGCAGCAGCTACCGCTTCTTCGCCGTCGACCCCGAGGCAACCGCGCCGCGGCAGATCGCCTCGCTGCCGGTCAAGGAGCCCGCCTACATGCACTCGTTTGGCTTGACCGAGCGCTGGCTCGTGCTGGCGGAGTTCCCGCTCGTCGTCAACCCGCTCGCGCTCGCGCTGTCGGGCCGCCCCTACATCGAGAACTACCGTTGGAAGCCAGAGCTGGGCACGCGCTTCACGCTCGTGGACCGGGCCACCGGCGAGGCCACGGGGGGCTTTCGGACCGACGCGTGCTTCGCCTTTCACCATGTCAACGCATACGAGGAGGGCGATGAGGTCGTGGTTGACATGTGCGCGTTCGCCGACGCTCAGATCATCGAGGACCTCTACCTCGAGCGCCTGCGCGCGGGCAAGCCTGTCGCGACAGCGGAGTTGACGCGCTTTCGCCTTCGTCTCACCGATCGCTCGGTGCGCAGGGAGCTTTTGGCCGACGGCGACATCGAGCTGCCGCGGATCAACTACGGACGTTGCAACGAGCGTCCGCACCGGTACGTGTGGGGTGCCTGCGGCGGGCCGAGCGGATGGCTCGAAGGGATCGTCAAGATCGACGTCGAGGACGGCTCGCGCCAGACCTGGTCGCAGCCGGACTGCTACGCGGGCGAGCCGGTGTTCGTCGCGCGCCCCGGCGCCGAGCGCGAGGACGACGGCGCGCTGCTCTCGATCGTGCTCGACGCGCGCGCCGAGAGCTCGTTTCTGCTCGTGCTCGACGCCGCCGATCTTTCAGAGCTTGCGCGCGCGGAGGTTCCACACCACATCCCCTTCAGCTTCCACGGTCAGTTCGTGCGCAGCTGAATGGCACGCCCGATCCGCACTGTCTGCCGGGAGTTGGCGAGGTCACGATCTAGCATCCCGCCCTGCTGAGAAGTGCCGCATGTGGCGCGCTGCCGTGTCTCGCTCAGACCGCTACAGGCAGCTCATAACGGCGGCGAATCTCATACAGCGTCGTGCGCTCCGCGGCCGGGCGTCCGGCCTCGTGCGCCGCGGCCACGAGCTGCTCGGGGTCGAGCTTCGTGCCGTGGTAGCTGCCGGCGAGGCGGCTGATGGACTCCTCCATCAGCGTTCCGCCGAGGTCGTTGACGCCCCAGCGCAGCGCCTCGGTGGCAGCGTCCAGCCCCATCTTCACCCAGCTGGCCTGCAGGCTTGGAATCGTGCGCCCGAGCGCCAGGCGGAACGCAGCGGTGTGCTTGAGGTTCTCCTCGCGCGAGATCTCCTCGACGCCGTGCGTGCGCCCGAGCAGCGTCTGGAAGGGAATGAAGGACAGCGGCACGAACTCGGTGATGCCGCCCGTGCGCTCCTGCAGCTCGCGCACCACGCGCATGTGCTCGGCCAGCTCCCAGGGCTCCTCGATGTGGCCGAACATGACCGTCGAGGTCGAGCGCAGCCCCGCACGGTGGGACGCCTCGATGATCTGGACCCAGCGCGCCACGGGCAGCTTGTTCGGCGAGATGCGCTCGCGCACGCCGTCGTGCAGCACCTCGGCGGCGGTGCCCGGCGTCGAGCCGAGGCCGGCCTCGCGCAGCTGCGCGAAGACCTCGCTCGGGGGCAGGGCGGAGAGGTCGCACATGTGCGCGATCTCCATCGGGCTGTAGGCGTGCAGGTGCAGCTGCGGCGCAAGCTCCTTGGCAAACCGCAACCAGCCGAGATAGTCCTCCAGGGTCCAATCGGGGTGGATGCCCGACTGGATGCAGAGCTCGGTGGCCCCGTAGTCGAGCGCTTCCCCTACGCGCCGCGCGAACTCCTCGCGATCGTGCTCGTAGGCGTCGGGCGAGCGCTTGCCCTGGCCGAAGCCGCAGAAGGCGCAGCCGACGACGCAGACGTTTGAGACGTTGATGTTGCGGTTGACGACGAAGGTGACCGTCTCCCCCGCGAGCTCTGCGCGCAGCTCATCGGCCGCTTGGCGCATCTCCTCGATCGCCTCGGGGCGCGTCTCGGCGAACAGCGCCGTGAGCTCATCGGCGCTCAGCGCCATGCCCTCGCGACCCCTTGAGATCGCGCCGGCGAGGAGGTCGGGGCGGATCGGGGCGGGCGCCTCGGTTCGCCCGGAGCCACGGCGGGGGATGAAGCTCCAGAACTTGACCTTGATCGTGTCGAGCACCGCCGGCGCGATCCACTCGGGGTCGATGTAGCGCGCATAGACGCACAGGCGCTCGGTCAGCGCGACGCCGTCGCGCTGCAGCTCCTTACGCACCTGGTGTGGCGAGGGAAAGGGGTGCTCGGGCGAGATGTGATCGCCGTTGGCCGACAGCCCACCGAGGTCTGTCGCACCCGCGGCCACCAGCTCTCCCCACCAGTCGGCGAGGTTCGGCGGGATCTGGATGCCGACGTCGGGCATCAGGCGCCGTGCCTCGGCGATCAGGCGCTTCATGTCCTCGATCTCGACCGGACATGCCCAGTCGGGCAGCGGCAGCTCGGGGCGTCCGTCGGCGACGCCCGTGCGCCAGTACTCGCGTGCGGCCTCATCGGCGATCACGGCGGGCTCTTGGCCGTAGTAGCGCTGGTGCGGGACGAAGTTCTGCAGGATCACCTCCTGGATGTGGCCGTGCTCGCCGTGCAGCTCGGCGATAGCGGCGAGCGAGTCCATGCGCTCCTGCTCGCTCTCGCCGATGCCCACGAGGATGCCGCTCGTGAAGGGGATCTTCAGCTCGCCCGCCGTGCGGATCGTCTCCAGGCGCCGCGCCGGGTGCTTCGTGGGCGAGCCCGCGTGCACTGTCTGCATCAGCCGCTCGGAGACCGACTCGAGCATCAGCCCCTGCGAGGCCGTCACCTCGCGCAGACGCGCCAGGTCCGCGCCTGAGAGCACGCCGAGGTTCGTGTGCGGCAGTAGGCCCCGTTCGAGCGCGCACTCGCAGACCCACACGACGTAGCCGGTGAAGTCCTCATGGCCGTACTCCCCGAGGCGCGCCCGGACCTCGGGGTTGACCTCGGGGCGCTCGCCGGTCAGGACGAGTAGCTCCTTAATCTGGCGCTTGGCGGCGCCGTCGAGGATCTCGACGACCTCATCGGGCGAGTAGAGGTGGGCCTTGTGCGTGGCGAACGCGCAGTACTTGCAGTAGCACTGGCACGTGCGCGACAGCGAGAGCGTCAGGTTGCGCGAGAAGGTGACCCGGCGACGCATGGGTGGAGTCTATGACGCGACGGACGGCGGCCCGGGCCGGATCGGATATACCCCGGCCATGGCAGAACGACGGGCCACGATCGATCACATCACGCTGGGCGTGTCCGACCTCGCGCGCAGCCGCGCCTTCTACGAACGGGCGCTGGTGCCGCTCGGCATCGCGGACCTCGACGGGCACAATATCGAGGCGGTCACACGCGTTTAGGGCCGCACTGCGGCCCCACCCCAGGAGACTCCAGGATTCGTGCTTGCATCAGTACCCTCGTTGCTCGCGTGAGGCGCCGGTCTGCCGGCGAGGAGCAGCGGTCCACCAGTGCCACCTTTGACCAGAAAAGGACGAGAGCAACATGAGTGAGAGTGTCAGCGAGAGCGAGAACCCGGCGATCCCGAGCCCGACTCCCGAGGTGCCCCGTCCCAGGACAAACCACGACTGGTGGCCCAACCAGCTCGACCTGAGCACGCTGCACCGGCACTCGCCGCTCTCGAACCCGATGGGTGAGGGCTTCGACTACGGCAAGGAATTTGCGACCCTCGACCTCGACGCCCTGCGCGACGAGCTGATCGAGCTGATGAGCAGCACCCAGGAGTGGTGGCCGTCGGATTACGGCAACTACGGACCGCTCTTTATCCGCATGAGCTGGCACGCCGCCGGGACCTATCGCATCACCGATGGACGGGGCGGTGGTGGGAGCGGTGCGCAGCGCTTTGCGCCGCTCAACAGCTGGCCCGACAACGCGAGCCTCGACAAGGCACGCCGGCTTTTGTGGCCGATCAAGCAGAAGTACGGGCGCAAGATCTCCTGGGCCGACCTGCTCGTCTACACCGGCAACGTGGCGATGGAAGCGATGGGCTTTGAGACCTTCGGCTTCGGCTTCGGGCGCGAGGACATCTGGGAGCCGCAGGAGATCTTCTGGGGCAGCGAGGACACATGGCTGGGAGAAGGGCGCTACAGCGGCGAGCGCGAGCTGGCCAAACCCTTCGGCGCCGTTCAGATGGGCCTCATCTATGTGAACCCGGAGGGCCCTGGCGGCAAACCCGACCCACTCGCGGCCGCCGTGGACATCCGCGAGACGTTCGCCCGGATGGCGATGAACGACGAGGAGACGGTTGCGCTGATCGCCGGCGGCCACACCTTTGGCAAGACCCACGGCGCCGTCGATCCGAGCAACCTCGGCCCCGAGCCCGAGGCCGCTCCGCTCGAGCAGCAGGGCTTCGGCTGGAAGAACAGCGCGGGCAACGGCAACGGCGCCAACACGCTCACGAGCGGGCTGGAGGGCGCGTGGACGAACGAGCCGACGCGCTGGGACAACGGCTTTTTCGAGAACCTCTACAGCTATGACTGGGAGCTGACCAAGAGCCCCGCCGGGGCGCAACAGTGGACCCCGAAGAACCCTGAGGCCCAGGACACGGTGGCGGACGCTCACGACCCTTCCAAGCGCCACGCCCCGATGATGCTGACGACGGACCTGGCGCTCAAGCTCGACCCGATCTACGGACCGATCTCGAAACGCTTCTATGAGAATCCCGACCAGCTCGCGGAGGCGTTTGCGAAGGCCTGGTACAAGCTGCTGCACCGCGACATGGGGCCGCTCTCGCGCTACCTCGGCCCCTGGATCGCGCCGGCGCAGATCTGGCAAGACCCCGTTCCCGGAGTCGATCACGAGTTGATCGGCGCGGCGGAGATCTCCTCGCTGAAGGAGCAGATTCTCGCCTCGGGACTCTCGATCTCGCGGCTCATCGCCACCGCCTGGGCCGCGGCGAGCTCGTTCCGCGGCACTGACAAGCGCGGCGGCGCCAACGGGGCGCGGATCCGCCTCGCGCCACAGAAGGACTGGGAGGCCAACGAGCCTGCCGAGCTCGCCGCCGCGCTTGGCGCGCTCGAGCAGATCCAGCAGGACTTCAACAACTCGCAGGCAGGCAGGAAGCAGGTCTCGCTGGCCGATCTGATCGTCCTCGGCGGATGCGCGGCGGTCGAGCAGGCAGCGAAGAACGCCGGGCAAGACATCTCCGTCGGTTTCACCCCCGGGCGCACCGACGCCTCCCAGGAGCAGACCGACGCGGATTCGTTCGCCGTGCTCGAGCCGAGCATCGAAGGCTTCCGCAATTACTTCGGCGCCGGCGAGGATCTTCCACTCGAGCATGGGCTCCTGGAACGGGCCTACATGCTGACGCTGAGCGCTCCGGAGATGACCGTCCTGATCGGCGGCCTGCGCGCGCTGGACGCGAACTTCGGGCACTCGGCGCACGGGGTCCTCACCGCGCGGCCGGGTACGCTGAGCAACGACTTCTTCCTCAACCTGCTCGACATGGGGACCGAGTGGAAGCCGGCGGGCGAGAACCTCTATGAGGGGCGCGATCGCAGGACTGGCGAGGCCAGATGGACCGCCACCGCGGTGGACCTCGTCTTCGGCTCGAACTCGGAGCTGCGCGCGCTCGCGGAGGTCTACGGCTGCGACGACGCCGGCGAGAAGTTCGTGCGCGACTTCGCAGCCGCCTGGGAGAAGGTCATGAGCCTCGACCGCTTCGAGCGATCCTGACCGGGCGCACCGCCACCGGCATCTACCTCGCCCGCCACGGCCAGACCGCCTACAACCTCGAGGGGCGCTTCCAGGGCCATCTGCCCGTCCCGCTCGACGCCACGGGCCTTGCGCAGGCGCAGGAGCTCGCCGAGCGCGCGGCCGCATACGACTTCCGCGTGCTGTGGTGCAGCCCCCTGCTGCGCGCCCGCGAAACCGCCGACATCGTCGGTCACAGGATCGGGCTCGAGCCGCGCGAGGATCCCCGTCTGATGGAGACCGACGCCGGCGACTGGACCGACCGCAGCTTCATCGACGTGCGCGCCGAGGACCCCGCTCGCTTCGACGCCTTCGCATCGGCCGATCCCGGCTTCGGCTTCCCGGGCGGGGAGTCATTCAGTGAGCAGGATGTGCGCGTCAACGCCGCCCTGCAGGAGATCGAGGCGGGCACGCTGCCCGCGCTCGTGGTCTGTCACGGCATGGTCATACGCGCCGCGCTCACCCACCGTGCCGGGCATCGCTCCAAGCGCTTTGAGCGCGTGCCCAACGCCGCGCTCGTGCCACTCGATCCCGCCGCCGTCG
>JACDGG010000261.1 GCA_013815355.1 Solirubrobacterales bacterium | reverse complement strand
CCCGGGGGTAGCGCGATTGCTCGCCGCGGCGCCCGCCGCGCCTGTGCTGCTGCACCGCGACCTGCGCGCCGACAGCCGCGGACGTGTGCGCCTGACGCTTCGCTGCAAACCGCTCGGGCAGCGCTGCCGGGCGGGACGACTGACACTTAGTGCCCGCTTCACGATCCGCACCGGCCGTGGCAGGCACCGCGCACGCAGGATCGCGCTGGTCACGCTCGTGCACGGCTCCTACCGTGCCGGCAGCGGCGACTTCCTCGTCACCCTGCGCCTCGGCCGGCGCGCTCGCGCGCACCTGGGGCTGCACCCCGAGGGCCTCGCGCTGCGCGTCGCGATCTCCGCGGCGGGCGCGGGCCTGCGCGTGTTCAGGGCGACGCTCAACTGACGGGGGACGCTGCGGGATTCACCGCGACGCTCAATCAGCGGACAACGCCGCCGGTCAACCCGACGCTCAGCCAACCGCCGGCGCCGCGGCGCGAGCATCCGCCGCATGCGCGATCACCGCCGCGAGCTCGCTGCGAAAGCGCTCCTCCCCAAAGCGCCGCGCGTTCTCGCGCGCCTGCTCGGGTGTGAGCGCGAGTGCCTCGAAGCGCTCGATCGCCGCCGCCAAACCGGCGGCGCTCTGCTCGGGAAAGAGCACCCCTGTGCTGCCGTCGATCACCGACTCAGAAGCCCCGCCCACGCCGTAGGCGATCACGGGCGTGCCGGCCGCCTGCGTCTCCACGGGGACGATTCCGAAGTCCTCCTCGCCGGGAAACAGCAGCGCGCGCGCCCCGCTCAGCAGCCGGTCGCGCTCGGCTGCGCTGACCTTGCCGAGCAGCTCCACGCCGGGCCCGGCCTGCGCACGCACGCTGTCCATCGCACGCCCGTCGCCGGCCACCTTCAACGGCCGGCCGAGGTTCGCGCAGGCAGCCACGGCGAGGTCGACGCGCTTGTAGGGGACGACGCGGCCGAAGACGAGGTAGAAGTCCTGTGGATCGCGCTCCAGCCCGAGGAAGTGATCCACGTCGATCGGCGGGTGCACGACCTCGGCGCTGCGCCCGTAGTAGCGCGCGATGCGCTCGGCCACGTGGCGCGAGTTGGCGACGAACACGTCCGGGCCGGCTGCGCCCGCGAGATCCTGACGCCGCAGGCGCCCCAGCAGCGGGGGCAGCGCCATGCGCGTCAGGCGCCCGATCGGCTCGCCCTCGAGGAAGCCCTCCTCCCAGGCGTAGCGCATCGGCGTGTGGCAGTAGCAGACGTGCAGCGCGCCGGGCGGCTTGCGCACGTTCTTGGCGCAGGCGTGGCTACTCGAGAGGATCAGGTCGAAGCCCGACAGGTCGAAGGAGCGAAACGCTCCGTTCATCAGCGGCAGCAGCTTCGGGTAGTGGCGCACGGCTCCCGGGATGCGGTTCAGATAGGAGGCGTGGACGGGGCGCTCGGTGATCTGCGCGGGCCACGGGGCGGGGTCATAGACCGAGGTGAACAGCTCCGCCTCAGGAAACATCTCGAGCATCTGCAGCACGACCTGCTCTGAGCCGCCGGGGATCGTCAGCCAGTCGTGGACGACCGCCACGCGTGGGAAACGGCGGCGCAGCTGCTCGAGCGCCGCGTCGCTCGAGGTTTCACCGGCGGGGGGCACCGGCGCGAGACTACACGCCTCGGCGCCTGGGATCATGGCGCCCGATGCCCGAGTCCCCACGCCTGCGAGACCGCGACATCGTGTGCGTCGGATTCGCCGACTGGGACACCGAGCTGTGGACCAACCAGCACCACCTGATGTCGCGCCTGGCGCGCGAGAACCGCGTGCTGTTCATCGAGTCGCTCGGCCTGCGCGCTCCGAGCCTCGCGGGCCGCGACCTCGCGCGGATGTGGCGACGCCTGCGCCGTGGCCTGGCACGAGCGCGCCCGGTCGACGGGCTACATGTGCTCTCGCCCCTAGTGATCCCTCTGCACCGCTACCGCCTCGTGCGCGCGCTCAACAAGCGCCTGTTGGCCATCCTCGTGCGCCGCGCGAGCCGGGAACTGGGCCTCGAGCATCCGATCCTCTGGGGTTATGTTCCCCAGGCCGAGGACCTCATCGACACGCTCGAGCCCTCGCTGATCGTCTACCACTGCGTCGATGACATCGCCGCCCAGGAGCGCATCGACACTGCCAGCTTCCGGGCCGCGGAGGCGCGCTTTGCCGCGCGTGCCGGGTTCGTGCTGGCGAGCGCACCGGCGCTCGCGGCGCGCCTGCGCATGATCTCCGCGAACGTGATCGAGGCGCCCAACGTGGCCGACACCGACCTCTTCGCCGGCGCCCTGGACCCAGGCCCAATGGACCACGCGATGGCGGCCCTGCCGAGCCCGCGCATCGTGTTCACGGGGGCGATCGTCTCGATCAAGCTGGACATGGCACTGATCGCCGAGCTCGCGCGGCTGCGGCCGCAGTGGTCCTTCGCGCTCGTCGGCCCGATCGGCCCTGGTGACCCCCACACCGACGTGTCCTCGCTGCGCGCCGAGCCCAACATTCACCTTCTGGGCGCGCGCTCCTACGCGCAGCTGCCGGAGGTGCTGCGCGCCGCCGATGCCGGCCTGATCCCCTATGCGCGCAACGAGCTGACCGAGAGCATCTTCCCGATGAAGGTCTATGAGTACCTCGCCGCGGGGATACCGGTCGTGGCGACGCCGCTGCCGGCGCTTGCGGGCCTCGCGGACGTGGCCAGCGCGCCCGATGCAGCGGGAATCGCGGCGCTGCTCGACGAGGCGCTAGCGGCAGACAGCGAGGAGCGTCGCAGAGCGCGCTCGCAGCGCGCCGCCGCTCACTCCTGGCAGGCGCGCCTGCAGGAGATCGCCGCGGCGGTCGCCGCGCTGTGAAGGACCTGCTCGTCACCACGCACACGCCGATCCTGCGCTCGGGTCAGATGGTGCGCACCTACGGCGTGGCCCGGGCGCTGGCCGGCGAGAGCGGCCTCACGCTCCTGTACGTGCGCTTCGAGGGCGATGAGCCCGACGCGGCGTTCCGCGCGATCGAGGGCATCGAGCTGCGCGAGGTGGTCTCCTCGCGCGGGGCCGCGCGCCTCATCGCCTATGCGC
>JACDGG010000260.1 GCA_013815355.1 Solirubrobacterales bacterium | reverse complement strand
CCCCACCGCGATCAGCAGCGCGATCAACGCGATTCGCGTGCCGCGCCGGCGCCACAGCAGCCCGATCGCGCCGCTCAAAAGCTCGATGCCCGCCGCGAGCGGCCGCGCCGGCCTGTGCCGGCGGGGTGCGGTGCGACCTCGCGCCGGGGCGCGCGAGCGCGTGGCGCGCGGCGCTCCCGGCAGCCCGAGCGGACGGGCCAGCAGATCGAAGGCGTCGCGAGCGGTGAAGGAGCGCTCCATCCGGTCTCTCTTCGACCTCATACCGAGAACCCCTACCCGCTCAGGACCACGGAAAGCGCACCTCGCCGAGCCTCTGCACCTCGGGCTCGAGCGTCACGCCGAAGCGCTCCAGCACGCGGCGGCGCCCCGCAGCCATCACGGCGAGCACGTCGGCGGTGCTGGCTGTGCCGGTGTTCTCGATGAAGTTGGCGTGCTTGACAGCGAAACGCGCGCCGCCCACGGCGAGACCGTTGCAGCCCGCCTGCGCCAGCAGCATGCCGGCACTGCGGCCCTCTGCACGCGGGTCCTCGGGGTTCTTGAACGTCGAGCCGAACGTCCTGATCCCCTGCGGCTGAGCTTCGTGGCGGCGGCGGCGCATCTCCTCCAGGGTCGCCTTGACCTCCTCGACGTCGCCCGCCGCCAAGAGCAGCGAGGCGCCTGCCACGATCTCCCCCGCGGCGAGGTTCGAGCGGCGGTAGGCGAGGCCGAGCTCGCCCGGCGCCATTCGCGCCAACCCGTCTGCGGTGGCGATCTCCACCCACTCGAGCGCCGCGCCGAGCTCGCCGCCGTAGGCGTTGGCGTTCATCCGCACGGCTCCCCCCAGCGTGCCGGGGATGTTCACGCCGAACTCGATCCCCGCCAGCCCCGCCCGCGCTGCGGCCGCGGCGACCTTGGGCAGGCGCGCGCCCCCGCCGGCGAGAATCCGGGGCCCGTCGACCTCGATCCTGGCCAGCTCGCGGTCGAGCTTCACGACCAGTCCTCTCACCCCCTCATCCGCCACGAGCAGGTTCGATCCCGACCCCACGACGCTCACCGTCACCCTGCTCCCCTGCGCCCAGGCGAGCAGGGCGAGCAGCTGCTCGCGGCTGCCCGCGCGCGCGAATAGCTCCGCTGCCCCTCCCGTGCGCACCGTCGTCAGTCGCGCCAGCGGAAAGTCGCGCTCGACCCCCGCCGGAGGCGGCGGCTGCTCGGCAGCGGCGCTCATCGGGCGAGCAGCCCGCGTGCGAGTCGGTCGACATCCCCGGCGCCCATCACCACGCACACATCGCCCTCGCCGAGCAGCTCTGCGAGCACTCTCTCGGCCTCGGTGAAGCCGGGCAGCCAGTAGACGGGTCTGCCGGCGCCCGCATCCGCGGCCGCTTCGGCGATCAAAAGGCCACTGACGCCCGGGTGCTGCTCGGCGCGCTCGCGCGCCGCGTAGACGTCGAGCACCACGACCACATCGGCGCTCGCCAGCGCCGCGCCGAACTCGCGCGCCAGCGAGGCGGTGCGCGAGAACAGATGCGGCTGGAAGACCGCCACGAGGCGCTCGTGCTCGAGCGTGCGCGCGCCCGCGAGCGTCGCGGCGACCTCCGTCGGATGGTGGGCGTAGTCGTCGTAGAGGAGCGCCCCGCGCGGCGTGCGCCCGAGCAGCTGAAAGCGCCGCCCCGCGCCCGGGAAGGCGGCGAGCCCCGCGATCGCCGGCTCGGCCTCCGCACCGGCGAGCCGTGCCGCCTCAAGCGCACCGGCCGCGTTGAGCGCGTTGTGCACGCCGGGCACCGCGAGCGTCACCTCGTGCTCGCGCCAGCGAAAGCGCGAGCCGCCGGCCCTCAGCGTCGGCGCGGGCACGTCGTAGGCGACCGTCTCCCCCGCGCGCAGCTCGAGCAGCTCGGGGCGGTCCCACACGACCGCCCAGCGCGGCCCACGCAGGAGCTCTTTAAAGGCTTCGCGCAGCTCGGCGAGCGTGGCATACGTTGCGTGGTGATCCAGCTCCACGTTCGTCAGCAGCGTGATCTCGGCGTGCAGGCTGAGCATCGAGCGGTCAGACTCGTCGGCCTCGACCACGAGCCACTCGCCCTCGCCCCACTCGGCGTTTGCGAGACCTCCCCCCGCGGGACCGCCGATCAGCCATCCGGGGCGCATGCCGGCCGCACGCAGCGCGTGCACGATCATCGAGGACGTCGTCGTCTTGCCGTGCGTGCCCGCCACCGCGATCGTGCGGCGCAGCGCGCTCAGCTCCCCCAACAGCTCCGCGCGGGGACGCTCGGGGATCCCCCGCTCGCGAGCGGCGCGGCGCTCGACGTTCTCCTCGCCTACGGCCGAGGAGTAGATCAGCTCGACGCCCTCGCCCTCCGGCAGGTTCCCGGCGTGGTGGCCGATCGCCGCGTCGAGCACGCCGTCGGCGCGCAGGCGCTCCAGATACGGCCCGCTCGCTCCGTCTGAGCCGCTGACGCTCGCGCCGAGCGCGTGCGCCGCGCGCGCGTAGCCGCTCATGCCGGCGCCGCCGACACCGAGGAAGTGCAGCCGCCGCTCGCTCCAGGGCGCGCCACCGGAGCTCATGAGCTGCCCGCCTCGAGCAGCTCCGCGGCAATCTCGCCTGCCGCACGCGGGCGGGCGAGCCCCGCGGAGGCGGAGCCCATCGCCTCCAGGCGCCGGCGATCTGCGAGCAGCGCCGCCACCTCGCCGCCGAGGCGCGCGCCGCTCAGCTCGGAGTCGGCGATCACGAGCGCCGCCCCCGCGTCGGCCATCCAGCGGGCGTTCGTGCTCTGATGATCGGCCGCGGCGTGCGGATAGGGGATCAGTACCGCCGGCAGGCCGTGCGCGGCGATCTCGAACACCGAGCCGCCCGAGCGCGCGACGACGAGGTCCGCCGCCCCGAGCGCGTCGGTGAAGTCGGCCAGCGGCAGGTAGGCGCGCAGGTCGTAGTCCGCCGGCAGCCCCCGCGCGGCCAGCTCGGCGTGGTCGCGCCGGCCGCTGACGTGCAGCACGTGGAAGGGCGCGCCCGCGAACGCCTCGACGGCGGCCATGTTGATCGAGCGCGCTCCCAACGAGCCGCCGAACACGAGCACGCACGTCGCCTGCGCCGGTACGCCCATCCGCATCC
>JACDGG010000060.1 GCA_013815355.1 Solirubrobacterales bacterium | reverse complement strand
ATCCAACGCAGAATCGAAGAAGGAAAGACCAAGCGAGAGGCCATGAGATCCCTCAAGCGATACCTCTCCCGCGACCTCTACCAACACTTCACAAAAACGCCCTTGACAACATAGAAGCATCCAACGACTTTTCCCGACGCCTTCGCCCCACTCGGTCAGCTCAAGCCGTCAACGCTGCGGACGACGGTCACCGGAGCGCCTGCAGGCCACGCCCCAGCGACATGCAAGAGGCGTTGCAGCCGAGCCTCAGCCGGCGTCCGAAGTCGTGGCCCAAGAGGCTCCAACCCCGCGACACCACCCGACTCATCGCCTTGCGGGGCCGCGCGCTCAAGCCCAATCCTGGGAGGAAAACCTGGGAGGAAATGAGGCGGAGCTATTCCCAGCTTCAGAGAAAGTGCTGGTTTTCCAGGTCTTTTCCGACGCGCCCGAGAGGATTCGAACCTCTGACCTTCGGTTCCGTAGACCGACGCTCTATCCAGCTGAGCTACGGGCGCAGAGCCACGTAGTCTAGTTGGCGCTCGCCCAGGGCCGCTGCCGGCGCGACAGCTCGGCCGGCTTCTAGACTCCGGAAGTGCTCTATCTCGCGCTCGCGGGGCTCGTGGTCGTGCTCGCGCTGGCCTACTGGCTCGAGACTCGCGGAAGCTCGGCCGACGGTGTTTCAGAGCCGCGGCGGGCGCTGATCTGGAGCGGCGTATGGCTCGTGCTCGGCCTCGTTCCGGTACTCATCTTCGGGCTCGTCGAAAGCTCGCAGGCGGCCAGCTCCTATGCCGCCGTCTACCTGATCGAGCGGGCGCTCTCGCTCGACAACGTGTTCGTCTTCGCGGTGCTCATCAGCGCCTTTGAGATCTCGGTGGCGGAGCGCGACCACCTCGTCTCCTGGGGTGCGCTTGCGGCATTCGCCCTGCGCATCCCGGCGATCTTCCTCGGCGTGGCGCTGTTCGACGCCTCCCATCTCGTGGGCTACGTGCTCGGAGCGCTGCTGCTCGTGCTGGCGTGGCAGACGGCGCGCACCAAGGAGGACACGCCCGGCCCGAGCCGCATCGTCGGCTTCCTGCAACGGCGCCTGCCCGTCGGCGCTCACGCGGGGCGGCGCCTGCTCGTGGTGCGCGACGGCAGGCGCGAGATCACGCCGATGCTGCTCTGCCTGATCGCGATCATGTTCGCGGACATCACCTTCGCGGTCGACTCGATCCCCGCGGCCCTCGCGATCAGCCACGACCGCGTGCTGCTGTTGACGAGCAACCTGCTGGCACTCCTCGGCCTGCGGCCTCTGTTTCAGATCGTCAGCGTGGCACGCGAGCGTCTGCGCTACATGGACGAGACGATCGCGGTGCTGCTGGCGATTGTGGGCATCAAGCTGCTCGCCGCGGACGTACTGCATGTCGGGCCGATCGCGAGCCTGCTTGCCGTGCTCGCGGTGCTCGCCGGCGGGACCGCCATCTCGCTGCGCTCAGAGCCTCCGGCCGGCCCGGCGTCGCCGCGCTGAGTGAGGCGCCTGCGACGCGCTCCCCTACATCCAGCCCTTGCGGCGGAAGAACCGGAGGAGGAACACGCATGTGAGCAGCAGGCTGCCCATACCGAGCGCGAAGAACGACCACGTCGGGGCGATGCCGTTGACCATCCAACCGAAGTTCATCCCGAAGAAGCCCGTGATGAACGACAGCGGCAGGAAGATCGTGCCGACGATCGCCAGCTGCTTCATCACCTCGTTTTGGCGGTTGCTGACCGTCGAGAGATATAGGTCGGTGCTGCTGCTGAGCAGATCGCGGTAGGAGTCGATCAGGTCGGAGATCCGGATCAGATGGTCATAGACATCGCGAAAGTAATCGCGCTCGTCGAGCTCGAGCCCGGGGATCTCCGCGAGCTGATCGATCGAGCGTGCGAACAGGTCGCGCTGCGGGGAGACCACCTTGCGCATCGACACGAGGCTGCGCTTCATCGCGAACAGCCGCTGGAGCTGCACCTCAGTCGGCCCCGCGAGGATCGCCGCCTCGAGCTCGTCGATCTCGTCATCCATGCGCGCGAGCGGCGCAAAGAAGCTGTCGGTCAGCGAGTCGAACACCCGGTAGAGCAAGAACTGCTCGCTGTGCAGGACGAGGCCGTCCAGCCGCGAGCGCTGCTCCTCGAGCGCGGGCAGATCCTCCTTGTGAAGCGTCACCAGGTAGGAGCCCGAGATGAACATCAGCACCTCCCGCAGCAGCCCAGCCTCATCCTCAGCGTCGTCGTGGGCGCCATAGAAGACGAGGAACACATAGTCGTGGTAGTCGTCGAGCTTCGGACGCTGCCCGAAGTGCAGCGTATCCTCGAGAGCCAGCGGGTGAAATCCGAACAGGTCGTGAAGCGCCTCCACTTCCTCCTCGCTCGGTGCGGTGAGGTCGAGCCAGAAGAATTCGTCCTTGGCGAGATGATCCCTGATCGTCTGCTGCTCGAGCCGGTTCAGACACGGTACCGCGCAGTCGAAGCCGCTTCGCGCGGCATGCTCGGGCCCGTGTGCTTCGGCCTTGCCCACACTCATGCCAGCGACTCTACCCTGGCCTCCGGAGCGGACAGTGCCGCTCGCCCGCGTGCCGTCACACTGAGGCCATGCTCACGCTCTTCGGCGCAGCGGCGGTCACATTCATGATGCTCATGTATGCCCTCGAGCGCAGAGGCCCCGCGTTCATCGCGGCGTTCGCGTGCGGCTGTGCCCTCTCGAGCGTCTACGGCTTCCTCGCCGGGACCTGGCCCTTCGGCGTCGTCGAGGCGATCTGGACGATCGTGGCGCTGCGACGCTTCAGGCAGGCGAGATCCACCTAACTTGCTCTAGCGCGGCGGCCGCTCGAGGTCTGCCACGAGCTCGCTCATGCGCAAATCGAGCGCATCGGCCAGGCGCTGGACGGTCGTCCAGCCGGGGCTGTTCAATCCGCGTTCGATACGCGACAGCGCCGAGACCGTGATGCCGGCGTCGAACGCGAGCTGTTCCTGCGTGATCGAGCGCTCCTCGCGGAGGCGTTTCACCAGCTCAGCTAGGGCAGGATCCGGCTGCTCGCGCACCTAAGAAACATGCCGGAGTCCTAGGGTCAAAGTCCAGGGTTCCAAGTACTAGGACTTTACGCCGTGTATCATTTGAACGGCACGAAGCATCCCCACAGATGGTCGCGTGCACGGGCGGCGTGCCGGGTTAGATTCCGGCGCGCCGCCCACCCAGTGCCAAGACCTAGGGAAGCCGAGCGGTCAGCCGATATTGCCGCGCGACCTCGCGCTCACCCGAGGCGTCTCCGATGGGGCCGGAAGCGAACGAGTGATGCTCGTGGGCGGCTGTCGTTACATCCGACCAGGAGCCTGCGGATATCGCGCTGGGGCGCGCAGCGCTGCCCTCCGTGGCTAGTAGCTCGCTGATCAGATCAGGCACGCGTCAAGCATGCACGACGCTTGGGACGTCCGAGCCACGCGGGTTCGAACAACGGCACACATACCCGGCGAAACGGGGCTGACGGGACGACTCTCGAAACCTGACCCTGCTTGGCAGGACATCCGCGAACTCCATGAACAGCGCTTTAGAAGCACCTACGCGTAGAGCCGCAGCGGAGTGCATCTGGCGAGCAGATCGAAGTCAGCGTCCGCGTGCAAGAGCGGCGCACCCGTGCGTACGCAGGGCGCCGCGATCAGGCAGTCGAGGGTCTTGCGGATCGTGACGCCCGCACGGCGGGCCGTGCGGTACAGATCTGCGGCCAAGACGAAGTCATCAAGGCCATCGAGGCGCAGGATCGGGAACGCCCTCAGGTGGCGCTCGACAAGGCGCGCTTCAGGCTCGGAGCGGAGCCCTTGCAGGATCTCGGTGACCACAATGTCGGTCAGAGCAATCGGCTCACCTTGCTCGATGAGCTCGACACAGCGCTCAGCCTGCGGCGTGCTCCGCTCATTCAAGACGTCGACCCAAACGCTTGTGTCAACGACGATCACTGCCGGCCGCGACGACTCTCCTCGAGATCGCCTTCCCAGTGGACCCGCCCCCGCAGGTCGAGGACACCGATACGCCGATGGCGCGCAACGAGCTCCCGCAATGCCACGTCGACAGCTTCGCGCTTGGTTCGAGCCCCTATCAGCTCCTGAGCTTCATGCAGAACGCCGTCGTCGATGTCTATGTTCGTGCGCATACACCAAAGCATACACATCAACAGGTGTATCTCAAGCTCAATCGCGCGGCGACTCGATGGCTAGACACCGAAGGCCACGGAGGAGCCCACACAAGAACCATCCGCATTAACGGGTTGCAACCAAGGAAAGGACACCCGCATGAGCAGGACCGACACAAGGAGCTAGAGTCCGATGCCCGCCGACGCGACCCTCGCGGTTGCGATCGGCATTGTGATGCTGCTTCGCAAAGTTGCCTTGCACCTTGTCGTCGTGATGATGTGCCTATGGGCACAACGGCAAGGACGAGAGACACAGCTAGAAGTGCGGCACGCAACGCATCGTCTCCGCTTCTACAGCGGTACTCGCGTAGCGCAAGAAGGCGCACCGAGTACAAGGCCCGACGGCGATCCGACTGGGGAACATCACGCTCCGTCACCGCTCGACGCGTCTGCCGCCTCCCGAGTTCGCATACTCGGTAGAAGGCGCACCTAACACATAGCGAAGGGGGGCACTCAAGACGAGGCCCGCCTTCGCACGCGCTCCACCAGGGACGGGACGGGGAGATCGGGACGACCTGCGAACCCCGCCGCGAACTTGGAGCGGCTGCTTGAGGCGCTGATGGAGCCTGTCGGGCGCGATACGCGGCGCCGGGCGGCCGAGGCCATTCGCAGTGCGGACCGCTGATCGCTGCTCGCCGCTTGTCTGCGCAGCCTTTGTTGCGCCCGTCATCAAAAGCCGGCCAGCCGACGAGTCCTATAGGTAGACATGGACGAAATGGACGCCGCACTCGACACGCAACCTGAGCAGTTGCCCGTGGACGATCCTAAGATGCGGGCCGCTCAACGCAGCCGCCTAGGACGGCTAAGCGATGAGCTTGTTGCTGAGGGCGCCGACGGTACGAAGCATCTGCGCGAGCTGGAATCACGCGCCGCCACTTGGCCTGAATGACGCGACGTCACCGCCGCGACTTTCTGCTCGACAGCGGCGGTATCAGTGCGCTGGCTGGCAGCCAAGACCTACTTGTCGGCTACATCAAGCTGCTTGAGAAGCTCTACGACGGCGCGCTCCTGATTCCCATCCCGGTCCTCACCGAGGTACGCTCCGGCCAGCGAGACTCCGACGCGCTCGTCGATCGCTTGGTCAAGGCCATCGGCGTCGATGTCTACGTGCCGCTCAGTGTCGCGGCCGCTACACGCGCCGGCGCATTGCGCACCGAAGCGCTCCGCCGGACCCACCACATCATCTCGCCGATCGACGCCCAGCTCGTGGCGATCGCCGAGGAGCGTAGTCGCGTCTGCGCGGTGACGATCATCACCGGCGATCCACGCGACATCAACCTCCTTGTCGAGCTGACCCACCGCACCAACATCGCTGTGGACGTCCCCGGCTGGCTCCGCCTCGGGCTTGCAGACGGTAGGGCTTCGCGGCTGGTTTCGCACTGGCCGCTGAGCCTCGGCGTAAGACCACGTCACGCAGGCGCGGACACGACGCCGAGACACGCTTTCGGGGCCGCGGTTCGAACGTCGATCAAACACGGAGAGGGAGGGATTCGAACCCTCGAACGAGGTTTCCCCCGTTACGCGATTTCCAGTCGCGCCCGTTCAACCGCTCCGGCACCTCTCCAGGCGCTTGCTACGCCGATCTCAGATCGACGGCGGCGCGCCCAAGGCTACGACACCGGCGCCCCGCGCGTTGCTAGGCTCCCCGCATGCTCGCTGCAAGCAAAGCCTTCTCCACCACCGTCGGGTTGATCGCGACGTTCGGCGGCATCGGCGTGGTCGTCAATGTGATCATCGTCTTCATCGCCGTGCAGATCCGCGGCGAGCGCCGCCAGAACCAGGAGTACCTCGCCACCCGCCGCCCCCCGGGCGCCTAGCAGGCACGATCCCGGATCGCCGGGGCGTGCGACGCGCCGCGGGGTCTAGATGATGTAGACGGGGGTCCCGACGGGGGATTTGCTGTAGAGCGAGATCACGTCGGGGATGCGCATGCGCACACAGCCGTGCGATGCGTCGTGGCCGATTGATGAGTACTCGCTGGGGTCGACGCCGTGGATGCCGGCGCCGCCTTCGAAGGACATGAAGCGCGCCTTCAGCGGATCGCCCGGCCCCGGCGGCACGACCGTGCCGGCGAGCGCTCCTGCCCAGGCTTTTTTGGGCACGTACCAGGGCGGGTCGACCTGCTCCCATTCGATTTTGTGCAGGCCCGCCGGTGTTTCCAGGCCTTCCATGCCGACCGCGATTTCGTAGGTGCGCTCGAGCTTCAGGTGGTTGTAGAAGCTGAGGCGGAAGTCGTTGCGATTGATCACGATGTAGGCCGGATACTTCGACGCGAGCTGCGCTGTCGTCACCTTCGGCTCGACCTTGCGCGTCGGCACCGTCACGTTGCGGCTCGGGCTCGCGCCACTCAACGCGTTGTCGATGCGCGCCCCCAGGCGTGTGCTGTCAACGCTCACACCGACCCGGCCGGCGATCATGTGCAGGCCCGTCGCGCTCGGCAACACGCTCGCGTCGCGCGAGGAGCGAGTGACGCCGGCGCGGACCTTGGCCGTGAGGTTGCGCACGGCCTGATGGGAGTAGCTGATCACCAGCGGGATGTCGCGCTTGACGCTGCCGCCGGTTAGGCCACGCGCCGTCCGCGTGAGGATCGATCCTTCGCGGCTCGCGCTCACGGCCTGCTCGAGCATGTTCTTGACGTCCACGCGCACCTGCGCCTGACGTGCCCCGATCGTCCACTTGTGCGAGCCCGAGCGCACCGTCACCCGCTCGCTCAGGCGTGAGACGAGGTCGGCTTCGAGCTTGCGGCGCGCGGCGGCTTCGTGCAGGCCGCCGACGGGCACGCCGCCGACGCTCACACCCTTGGCGATCAGGTCGCGACGGGAGTGGTCGTAGAGATAGGTCCCGAGCGCGAGCACGAGCAGCAGGGTCACGATGCCGATCGCCGCAATCGGCAGGATGCCGAGCCGGGTCACCGCACCACGAGGACTCACCGAAGATGCGGCCATCTGGAACCTCACACGAGCTCGCCAAGTACGAATACGACAATCGCAGTGTACCGGCCCGATCAGGCGTGCAAGCCGTCTTGCGACCATGCCTGGCCGTCTTTCACAGTTGCCTTGCAAAGCAGCCCATTCTGTCGTCTTGCTTGACACGTCGTGGGGTTCCTGTAAAGTGGTTCGCACAGTAGGGACCCGAGCAGGAGGTAGTCGATGTCACCCCCCGCCGCAAACGCCGCAGCCCCCGGAGCCATCGCTGAAGCGCCCGAAGAGGAGCTGCTTGCCTGGCGCGACCCCAAGCGCTACGCATGGCTGATGGGCCTGTTTATCCCGACGCTCCCGTTCCTCGCTTGGGGCCTCGTGCACCTCACCGGCCTCGGCGCCTTCTGGTTCTACGGACCGGTGCTCGTGTTCGCGATCTTCCCGCTGCTCGACCTCGCGATCGGCATGGATGCGACCAACCCGCCCGACGGAGTCATCAAGTGGCTCGAACAGGACCGCTACTACCGCTGGTGCACCTACCTGTACCTGCCGATCCAGTACGCGGGGCTCGTGTTCGCCTGCTGGCTGTGGTCCAGCGGCGATCTCTCCACGCTCGAGAGCATCGGCCTCGCACTGACCGTCGCGATGGTCAGCGGCATCGCCATCAACACCGCGCACGAGCTCGGCCACAAGCGCGCGAGCGTCGAGCGCTGGCTCAGCCGCGTCGCGCTCGCCCAGAGCGGCTACGGGCACTTCTTCATCGAGCACAACCGCGGTCACCACGTCCGCGTCGCCACTCCCGAGGACCCCGCCAGCGCGCGCCTGGGTGAGAGCTTCTACAGGTTCCTGCCGCGCACCGTGATCGGCAGCCTGCGCTCGGCCTGGGAGCTCGAGCGCACGCGCCTGGCGCGCATGGATCGCTCCCCCTGGAGCCCGCGCAACGACATCCTCGGCGCCTGGGCGATGACGGTCGTCCTGTTCGGCGCGCTCGTGGCGATCTTCGGCCTCGTCGTGCTTCCCTATCTGCTGATCCAGGCGGCGATCGGCTTCTCGCTGCTGGAGGTCGTCAACTACCTCGAGCACTACGGGCTGCTGCGCCAGAGGCGCGAGGACGGGCGCTACGAGCGCACGCGCCCCGAGCACAGCTGGAACAGCAACAGCGCAGCCTCCAATGTGCTGCTCTACCACCTGCAGCGTCACTCCGACCACCACGCCAACCCGACCCGCCGCTACCAGGCGCTGCGCCACGTAGATGACGCGCCGCAGCTGCCCACCGGCTACGCCGGCATGATCCTGCTCGCGGTGATACCACCGCTGTGGCGGCGCACGATGGACCATCGCGTGCTTGAGCACTACGAGGGTCAGCTCACGCGCGCCAACGTGCATCCCCGTCTGCGCCCCCGCCGGCTCCAGCGCTACCGAGCGGCGTCGTGAGCCGCTTTCGCTGCCCCGCCTGCGGGTACGTCTTCGACGAGCAGCACGGCCATCCGCGCGAGGGCTTTCCGCCCGGCACCGCCTGGAGCGAGGTCCCCGACGAGTGGGCCTGTCCGGACTGCGGCGTGCGCGATAAGGTCGACTTCGAGCCCGCCGACTGAGCGTTTCCATGACGGTCGCCGCGCCCGCCACGATGAGGAGCACCGAGCCACGCACCCCCTACCCCGTGGCCGCGCGCGAGCTGCTGCGCGACACGCTCCTCGACGCCGCCGGAGCCGAGCTCTACGAGCGGCGCTGGAGCGACATCACGATGGCCGATATCGCCCGTAGCGCGGGCGTCAGCCGGCAGACCCTCTACAACGAGTTCGGCTCGCGCGAGGAGTTCGCGCAGGTCCTCGTGATGCGCGAGAGCGACCGCTTCCTCGATGCGGTCGAGCACGCCGTCAGGGCACACCTCAACGAACCCGCCGAAGCGCTGGCGGCGGCCTTTGGCATCTTCCTGACAGCTGCCGCCGAGAACCCGCTGGTGCGCACGATCGTCGGCGGCGACGGCGCCGAGCAGCTGCTCGCACTGTTCACCACCCAGGGCAAGCCGCTCGTCGACCGCGCCACCGAGCGCGTCACCGACGTGCTGCTCTCCGGCTGGCCGCTCGTCGCGCGGCAAGACGCCGAGCTGCTCAGCGAGTGCCTCGTGCGCCTGGCGATCAGCTACGCGGCCCTGCCGCAGGGACCCGCGAGCATGACCGCCTCCTCGCTGGCGAGGCTGCTCGGCCCCTATATCGAGCGCGTCGTGAAAGAGAGCAGCGCCTAACCTCATCCGGGGTCGCGCTCGAGCGTCTGCTTGATGACCGCGACGCCGCGCTCCATCATCGGCGCCGTGGACTCGGCGAGCTCGTGCGGCAACAGGTCCGCCGTCCAGACGAAGCGCGCGCCCGCCCCCTCCGCGAACACCTGGGCCGCCGCGTTGTGGTGCGCGTAGGGGCCTTCGACGATTGACCACACGAGCCGACGCGACCGATCGTCCAGGTCGACCAGACGCTCGCGCAGCACCGTGCCCGTGTAGAAGAGCCTCAGGTCGCGGGCGCGGTGTCCTCGTGATTTGCCATGCGCGCGCGCTTGTACTCGTTGACCACGATGTCGGTGAGCTCCTCGACCGACGTCTCCGCGGTCGGCTTGTCGAGCGCGATCGCGCCGTCCTGGATCATCGAGACGCGGTCGCAGGCCTCGAGTACGTGCACGTAGTTGTGGAGGATCATGATGATCGAGACCCTCCCCTCCTCCTTCAGGCGCGCCACGAGATCGAGGATCATCGCGCCCTCTTTCGCTCCCATCGCCGCCAGCGGCTCGTCGAGCAGGATGATGTCGGCGTCGGAGTTGACCGTGCGCGCTACGGCGATCGCCTGGCGCTGGCCACCGGAGAGACGGGCCACCGCGACGTCGATGCGCGGGATGTTGATCCCGATCTCATCGAGTGCCGTGCGAGCTTCGCGCTTCATCTGGCGGTTGGCGAGCAGCGGCAGCGGCTTGTGCACCCGCTCCTTGCGCAGGAACAGGTTGTGGAACACCGAGAGTTCGTCGATCAGCGCCAGGTCCTGATAGACGGTCTCGATGCCTTTCGCACGCGCGTCGTCCACGCTCTTTGGCTCGTAGGGCTCGCCGCGCAGGAACATCCTGCCGGTGTCGGGCTTCTGAAAGCCGCACAGGATCTTGATCAGCGTCGACTTGCCCGCGCCGTTGTCGCCGAGCAGGCCAAGCACCTCGCCCTTCTTGAGGTGCAGATTCACGTCCTTCAGCGCTGTCACAGGACCGAAGCGCTTGCCGATGTGCTCGACCCGCAGCACATCCTCCGAGGCAGCGCTCGGCGTCGGTGCTCCCTGCAGAGGTGTTCCCGGCTCAGCCACTGCCACTCCCCCGTCGCGCGCGGCCCACGTACACGTTGGCCGTCATCGCCACGACGATCGCAAGGCCTGTGTAGAAGAGCAGGTAGTTGGCCTGAACGCCCTGCAGAATCAGGCCGTCCTTGAGGATGCCGAGGAACAGAGCGCCGATCAGCGCGCCGACGACTGTGCCCGAGCCACCGGAGAG
Source organism: Solirubrobacterales bacterium (assembly GCA_013815355.1). Classification (GTDB taxonomy): domain Bacteria; phylum Actinomycetota; class Thermoleophilia; order Solirubrobacterales; family Solirubrobacteraceae; genus Palsa-744. The sequence continues at coordinate 4,158 of JACDGG010000060.1, read as the reverse complement.
CAGCGTCCCGCCGATCACCGCACCCGCGATTGCCAGCAGCAGGATTTCATTGGGCCCAGAGGGGTCGGGCTGGATCGTCTGGGAGCGGACCGCCTCGAAGATCCCGACGAGCCCCGCCGTCAGCGCGCACAGCACGAAGTTTCGGATCGTCACGAGCTTCACCTTCACGCCTGCCTCAGCCGCGCCGATCTTGTTCGAGCCGATCGCAACCGTGTAGAGGCCCCAGCGGGTGAACGTCAGCACCACCTGCAGCGCGAGCACGATCACGATCGCCCAGATCAGCTCGGAGTAGACACCGCCGCCGAAGATTTTCGCGAACGTGCCGATGTGGTTCACCTTTTCCGGCAGCACGATGTTGTGACCGTTGACGATGTGGTGCACCTGCACCGTCGTCTGGTGCACCTGCGCTCCCGGCGTTGGATTCGGCTGACCTTTGGCGATGATCAGACTGAGCCCCTCGAACGTGAACAGCATCCCGAGCGTCGTCACGAACGAGCTCACCCCCACGATCGAGACGAATGCGCCGTTGACGACACCGACGGCCATGCACGCGATCAGGGCGAGCAGCACACTCGGAACGAGACCGAGCCCGGCGCTGTCCAGCTTGAAGAACACGATCGGGGCGAACAGATACATCGCCGCGATCGAGAGGTCGATCTCGCCGAGGATCATCACGAACACCTCGCCCGCCCCGAGGATCGCGAGCGGCGCGAAGTAGGGCAACAGCGTCTTGAAGTTTTCGCCCGTCAGGAAGGAGCTCGTGTTGATCGCGAAATAGACCGCGACCACGATCGCCACGACGATGATGCTGCCCTCGCGCAGCGAGACCAGGCGCTCCAGCACCTGCCGCGCCGGAGAGGGCTTTGCGTCGGTCGAGACCAGCCCTCCCCCGCCCGAAGCCGGGGAGGGAGAGGGCGATCCCTGCGTCACGCTGGCCATCTGCTCGAGGCCGCTCGTCCCGGCCGATCAGGCGATCGCCGCGACCGCCGAGGACGTTCCCTCGTAGCGCGATTTCGTCTTGACGTAGGGAGCCACCGTCGTCTTGTCGAGGAACTTCAGTCCCGTGTCGGTTTCTGCGAGTCCGGTGAGCGTGCCGGAGACCTTGTACATGTAGAGCTGCATGATCGGCAGAAATCCCTGAAGGTATGGCTGCTGGTCGATCGTGAATTCGATGTTGCCTTCCTGCAGCAGCTTCTGCGTCTGTTCGGTGAGATCGAAGCCGCCGGCCTTGACGCCCTTGGCGGCCAACCCCAGCTTCTGCATCACTTTCGCGAGGCTTTCGGTGCTGCCGCCATCGACGGCGTACATCCCCTTCGCGCTTTTGTGGCCGAGATACCAGGCTTCGATCGCCGACTGCTCGGCTGTCACCGCCGCGCCGGTCGCGACCGCATGCGCCGTGATCGGCTTGCCCGACGCCTTGATCGCCTTTTCGGCGCCTTCGATGCGCGGCTGGAGGTTCGCCGAACCCGGCGTCGCGATGAACAGCCCGACATCGCCCGAGCCGACCGCCGCAACGATCCGCTTGCCCATTTCTTCGCCGGCCTTGAACAGGTCCTGCCCGATGTAGGCAAGGCGCGCGTTGCCGAGCGCATCTGCGTTGTAGGCGACGACCGGGATGCCCGCCTTGATCGCGGCTTCGATCGGTGCGTTGAATGCGTGCAGATCGATCAGCGCCACGGCGATCCCGTCGGCCCCGCCGGTGACAGCGCTGTTGATGGCGTTGACCATCTGGCTGACGTTGCTGGATTCCGAGCCCGTCCACTGGTAGGAGCAGCCGAGCAGCTTGCACGCGTCAGCGGCGCCGTACTGCGTCGGGGTGAAGAAAGGGTTCGTCGTCACATGGTTGACGAACACGAACTTGTAGCTCTTTTTCGAGCCGAACACGCTCGCTGCACCGCCGCTGCCGCCGCCGCTCGAGGCGCTCGAGCCGCATGCCGCGAGAATCGTGCTGACCGAACCGGCCGCCACACCCGTCAAGGCCGTGCGGCGCAGGAACGAGCGGCGGTCGATCTCCGGCCACGCGAAGCCTGCGCGCGTTGTGTCCGGGGAGCCCTCTGTGGCCATCTCCACCTGATCGCTGTCTGACATGTGATCCTCCTCCACTCGATTCTCGTTGGCTGGGCACCGCCCCCAAGCGTCACTCCCAGCCTTTCCCCACTTGCGTCTTTCAGTCAATGGCCAACATAACGGAAAAGCCGCAGTCTCCCCTCAGAACACCCGCGATCCGCGGGGTGTGAGCGCGCAGCCGCACCCGCAGGGGGGTATACCCTCGTGCGATGGCCGGGAAACGCGCCGAGCCGCGTGACGCCACGCCCCTGCAGACCGGCGCGCCCGCACCGCTGCAGGAGCGCCGCGACGACACCGAAGAGCGGCGCCGCGATGGCGCCGAGCGCATTGGGCCACTGCAGCTCGAGCGCCTGCGCAAAGCCGACGGCCGCGCGCTGATCCTCTACCGCGCCACGGCGAGCCCGGATGAGTGAGCAGCGCTTCAACGAGCTGCGCGGCGAGCAGGTCATCTACGCGATCCATCGCCAGGACCGAACGTTCCTGCCGACGCGCGAGCACTGTCCGCTCGATCCCACCCGTCCCGGCGGCCCCGAGACCGAGATTCCCGTGCCGGCCTTCGAGATCGCCGTGTTCGAGAACCGCTTCCCGGCCTTCGCCTCACCCCACGGCGCGGCCGAGGTCGTCGTCTACACCGACGATCACGACGGCTCCTTTGCGACGCTCGCGCCGGCACGCGCCGAGGCGCTGATGTGGGTCTGGCGCCACCGCTACATCGAGCTCGGCGCACGCGCCGACATCGAGTACATCTTCATCTTCGAGAACCGCGGCGTCGAGGTCGGCGTCACGCTGCACCATCCCCACGGCCAGATCTACGGCTACCCGTTCCTGCCGCCCGTGCCGGCGCTCGAGCTCGCCGCCGATGCGCGCCTCGGCGGCTGCGCGCCGTGCGCGCTGCTCGCCGCGGAGATCGCCGATGCCAGCCGCCTGCTGTACGAGGACGAGGCCGTCATCGCCTTCGTCCCCTACGCGGCGCGCTGGGGCTATGAAGTGCACGTGGCGATGCGCGAGCACCGCCCCAGCCTGGCGGACTGCAGCGCAGCCGAGCTGCGCTCGCTCGCCACGGCGCTGCAAAGCATCGTGCGCGGCTTCGACGCGCTCTTTGAGCGTCCCTTTCCCTATGTGATGGCCGTGCATCAGGCGCCCACGGCGGCGAGCGCCGGGGGCCCGGCGGGCAGCGCGGGGCACCTGCACGTCGAGTTCTACCCGCCGCTGCGAACGGCCGAGAAGCTCAAGTACCTGGCCGGCTCCGAGCAGGGCGCGGGCACGTTCATCGGCGACATGATCCCCGAGGAGTCAGCCGCCGCGCTGCGTGAGGCGATCGCCCGTGGGGGCTGAGCGCGCGGGCGCCTTCGCTCCCGGACGCGTCAACCTGATCGGCGAGCACACCGACTACAACCGGGGCCTCGCGCTGCCGTTCGCGATCGCCGCCGGCGTAACCGTGCACGCGCGCGCCGCGGGCGGCGAGGCGCGCTCCGAGCAGACGATCAGCGCCTACGCCGGAGACCTCGATGAGCGCGATGAGTTCGCGCTCGAGCATCCGCAACCGGCCGACGGCTGGCGGGCGTTCGTGCGCGGCACGGTCGCCGAGCTGATCCGCGGGGGGTATGCCCTGCCGGGAGCACGCCTGGAGATCACGGGCGACGTGCCCCAGGGCGCCGGGCTGTCGTCCTCGGCGGCGCTCGAGGTCGCGCTCTGCCTCGCGCTGAGCGCGCTCGCAACCGACACGCAGATCGCGCCGGTCGATCGCTTGGCGATCGCCAAGCTGTGTGCACGCGTGGAGAACGACTGGGTCGGCGCGCACACCGGACTGCTCGACCAGCTGGCGAGCCTCTATGGCGCGCAGGACACAGCGCTCTGCATCGACTTCGCGACGCTCGAGATCGAGCCGGTGCCGCTCGCGCTCGAAGGCTGGCGCCTCGTGATTCTCGACTCCGGAGAGCGACACGCGCACGCGAGCTCCGGCTACAACGAACGCCGCGCCGAGTGCGCCGGCGCGTGCGAGCTGCTCGGCATCTCCTCGCTGCGCGAGGCCTCGCTCGCGGCGCTCGCCGGACTGCCCGAGCCGCTGGCGCGGCGCGCCGAGCACGTGCT
>JACDGG010000259.1 GCA_013815355.1 Solirubrobacterales bacterium | reverse complement strand
ACGATGTCCTGCTCGAATAGGAGATCCTCGAGCGGGCGAGGCGTCTCGCGCAGGCGGAAGAGCGAGACGTGCTCGGCCACGCAGGTGCGATGGGCGAAGCGCGCCTTGAAGGCGTTGATCTGTGCGCTCGTGTCCCCCGAGGCGGTGGGGAGGAAGAGGATGCGCGGCTCGGTCTTGCGCGTCAGCGAGAGCACGTAGTCGTCGAGCAGCGGGTTGTTGGGCTCCATCGTGAAGCCTCCTCCGCCCATCGCGAAGATCGAGCGCTCCTCGATCGCGACGACCGACGGGCGTCTCATGCCGCGACCGGCTGCTGGGCGGCGCGTGCGGGCGTGTGCGCGACACAGCCGCGGGCGCTCTGCGCAGGCGCGGGCTTGCTTTGCGCGGGTGCGCCGAGATAGCGGACCTCCAGCCGCTTCTCAGCGACGTTGCCGCCGTGGGAGCGGACCTCGTAGGCGCTGCCGTCGACGCGCGAGCTGACGACGTGCTCCAGGCGCGTGCCGCGGAAGTGCAGCGCGACGCCGTCATCGGCCGCGAAGCCGCCGGGCATGCCATCGGCGACGGCGCGGTGGTACTCCGCGCGGCGTGCCGGCTCGGCGTCGTAGTGGACGCAGTTGGAGTAGGGCAGCAGACCGAGGCCGCGCACGGGCCGTGGAGCGCCGTGAAATGCGCTCAGCGCCTGATCGAACCAGCACAGCGAGCCCGCCGAGGGCCCGCACAGGACGATGCCCCTGCGCCATGCCTTGCGCAGGATCGTGTCGAGGCCGTGCGCGCGCCATGCGCCGAGCATGCTCAGCACGTTGCCGCCGCCGACGTAGATCAGATCCTGTGAGAGCAGGTGTGTGGCGAGATCATCCTCGACGCCGCCGGTGCCCTGGTCGCGACGGAACAGCGATACGTGGCTCGCCTCGCAACCAGGTGAGAAGCGGCGGTAGAAGCGCACCACATAGTGGTCCGCGTCGCCCGAGGCCGTCGGCAGGAAACACACCCTCGGCCTGGCAGCGTCCACGAGAGAGAGCACGTAGTCGTCCAGCAGGGTGCCGTCCCTCTCCATCGAGAAGCCACCGCCTCCAAGGGCAACGATCTGTGGAGCTCGGGATGGCATCGCTCACTTCCCTCGAATAGTGCAGAGCAGACAACGAGCCCAAGGATGGCGGGGCGCGCCGCGCGCTTATATGGACCGGCGTCCGAGATTCGCCGCGGCGGCAATCGACATCCGCCCATACCCGCGCGTCCGCCCGCCGCGCCGCGCGCGGGGGTTCGCGTGGGCGCGCCGGGCGCCTAGAGTGTCGGCTGTGCCTGCCGCCAACATGCAACCCGCGAGCGCACCGGGTGCCGCGGCGGCGATCTCGATCCGCGGAGCCGTGAAGCGCTACGGCGAGATCGTCGCGGTCAACGGGCTGAACCTCGAGGTGCCGCCGGGTGTGTGCTTCGGGCTGCTCGGACCCAATGGTGCCGGCAAGTCGACGACGATGCGAATGCTCACGGCGCAGACGCTCGCCGATGAGGGCGAGATCTCCGTGCTCGGCTATGAGCTGCCGCGCGAATCGAAGCAATCGCGCCTGGAGATGGGCGTGGTGCCGCAGCTGGACAACCTCGACCAGGAGCTGACGTGCAGGCAGATCCTGATGGTGTTCGCGCGCCTGTACCGCGTGCCTCGCTCAGAGCGCCCGGCCGCGATCGAGCGGGCGCTGAAGGTGGCGAACCTCATGCCGCGCGCGGACACGATCGTGAAGGAGCTCTCGGGCGGGATGCGCCGGCGGCTGCTCGTCGGGCGTGGGCTGATCCACCGCCCGAGCATGGTGCTGCTCGACGAGCCGACCGTCGGCCTTGACCCGCAGATCCGCCAGGAGCTCTGGACGCTGATCGACGGGCTGCGCGCGGAGGGCGTGACCGTGCTGATGAGCACCCACTACATCGAGGAGGCCGAGCGCCTCGCCGACACGGTCGCGGTGATGTCGGCGGGGCGCATCATCGCCCAGGGCACTCCGGCGGAGCTCGTGCGCGCGCATGCCGGCGAGCAGGTGCTCGAGGTCTACGGCGCGCCGGAGCGCCTGGAGCAGGTTGGCGAGCTCGCGAGCGAGCAGGGCTGGATCAGCAGGCGCAGCGGTCCGGCGGTGGCGATCATGCGCGCCGAGACGCTCGACGGCCTGGCGCCCGAGGGCGTTCTGCGCCCGGCGAACCTGGAGGACGCGTTCGTCGCGCTGACCGGTGAGGAGATCGAGTGAGCGCGCAGGCGCAGAGCACCAGCGAGGGCAAGCGCCGCGTCGGGCGCCTTGAACCGGCGGCGCTGGCGGGCGTGATGAGCCGCGACGTGGCGATCTTCGGGCGCTACTGGAAGGCGACCACGTTCTCCTCGGTCGTGCAGCCGACGATCTACCTGCTCGCCTTCGGCCTCGGCTTCGGCTCGCTCGTGAAAAGCATCGGCCACGTCAAGACGATCGAGTACATCGGCACCGGCACCGTCGCCACGGCGGTGCTGTTCTCATCCGCCTTCCCAGGGATGTTCAACACGTTCATCCGCTGGCAGTTCCAACGCACCTATGACGCGATGCTGGCCGCGCCGGTGGACGTCGAGGAGCTGATCACCGCCGAGGTGCTGTGGATCTCGCTGCGCGCAGGCGTATACGGAATGGCGCCGCTGCTCGTCGCCTTCGCGTTCGGATTGAAACCGGAAGCGGGGATGCTGCTCGTGCCCTTCATCGGCTTCGTGACAGGATTCGGCTTCGCCGCCTTCGGCGTCACGGTCGCGGCTGTCGCCAAGACGATCGATAACTTCAACTACATAACGAGCGCCGTGCTGACGCCGATGTTCCTGGTCGCCGGCACGTTCTTCCCGGTCTCCGCACTGCCCGACGGCGTGCGCCAGGTCGCCCAGGTCAACCCGCTGTTCCATTGCGTGCAGATCGTCCGCGACGCTTCGCTCGGGACGATGGGCACGGCCGACCTCGGCCATGCTGCGGTGCTGATCGCGTTCGCGCTGATCATGTGGCGCCTGGCGATCTCACAGCTCGGCAAACGCCTGATCGACTGACGCGCTTAGTCAACTTTCAGGCTTCTCTCACACTCGTCCTACAACGAACCTCGATGCTCCGCCCGTGAACAACTCCTGGGAGG
>JACDGG010000258.1 GCA_013815355.1 Solirubrobacterales bacterium | reverse complement strand
CACGTCGCATCGCCTCCATGGAATCCAGCCTTTAGAGAAGCCGGAAACCCTAGGCGGCAAGCGGCGTGCGCCCCACCCTCAACCGCTCACCCCACCCACGGAAACGTCAGGAGCGCCGGATAAATGAGGGCGAGCTGCTCAGTGTCAATCTCGCTCTTTCGTACACCCTTTACTTTAATTCGTCGTGCCATAAGCAATGCACCTCCTTTCGTTTTAGTTGTTACATCTGCACCTCCTTGTTTGTTCGCCTTTTGTTCGGCTTAGTAAGCTCCTAGTATTGATCGGAATTTATAAGACTGTCAACAGTTTTGTTACTTGCCAGATAGACGCCGCTTACGCTCAGCTCAGCGGGTAAAGAACCAAACCGCACGAAGCAACGCCACGACGATGCCTGCGACTAGCACCAATGGCACGAGCGCACTGGCGAGCCTCGCCAACGCCGGTCCTGAGACCGCGATGGCTATGAGTCCTACGACCAAGAGGCCGGTTGTGGAGAGGAGCTTGCTCACCGCATCACCTCGACAGCCGTGCCCTCGATCACGTCACCGTGGTTTCGAGCCGCCTCACACATCGCCCGGCTGGTTTCCAGGGTGATCCGGTCGATCTCCCGCCGTGCCCGCTCGTGGCGCAGCCGGTCGCGCACCTCGATGGCTCGGGCCTCTCGCGCTGGGAAGATGATCCAACGCCAGACGCCGTAAACCGCGGTCACCGCGAGTATCAGCGGCCAATACGGCGCAAGGAGTTCGACCAGCTCAATGAGCAGTCCGACCAACACCATGACCAGCAGCAGGCCAACCATCACAGTCCCCTTGAGGCGTCGTGGATCACGCCCGCGATACCGAGCGCTCCCCCGACCGCAGCAAGATGGACATAGCCGGCGGCGTTCGGCACCGTCTGTACTAGAGCGGCCTCAAGAGCGCCGAGCTGTGCGGCCCGCATCATGCCGCGTTCGGCGGTGCCCGCTACCCGATCAAGCCGCGCCTGATCGCGGTGCATGGCAATGAGCTGGTTGGCGTCGATCTGCTCCAGTGCCCTGGAGATCTGTCGGTCAAGCCGGGAGGGGAGCAAGCTCCCGGACGGCACCAGCGAATTACTCATCAGATCCTCCTTGTTCGACCTTCCGATTAAGCCGCCCGATCGGACGACGTGGCCAGGATCGAGGAGATGTGCTTTCTTGACCAACTGTCATGAGCCCTGGACGCAAGGCAGGCTGGGATCGGCCAGTCGGAGACCGCCCCGACCAACACGTCGGCGCAATGCTCCACGGCCTGCGCGAGCGAGCCGGGGTTACGCAGCGCGAGATCGCCGCTGATCTCGAAATCGACCAGACCTTCATTTCACGTATCGAGCGTGGCAAACAGCCCGCCCCCGACCGTGTCGTCCGCTACTACGGCGAACGCTTTGGCGCGGCCGACCTCCTCTCAAGCCTTGTCGATATCGCTCGCGAGAATGATCGCCAACGACGTAAGCTCAGCCCGTTGCTCATCGCCCGCCAAGCTCGCTATCCGCTTGCGCGCGACGCAGCGTCCTTCGTGTCCGAGACGCCTGCGGACGGGACGATCGTTCCGTGCGGCATGACATTCACCAAGACCTGGACGATCCGCAACAGCGGCGCGGTAGCGTGGCGCAAGAGGCGAGTCCGTCGCGTCGGCCCGACAACCGGACCCTGGACGCTAACGTCGTCTCGGTTCTCGCCCGTTCCCGACACCGAACCAGGCGGTGAGGCGGACATATCGGTTGAGATCCACACACCGCAGATGGAGACCGCTGCCGTGGCGCAATGGAAGATGGTCGATGAAGACGAGCTGCTGTATTTCCCGACGCAGTACTCGGTTGGGCTGGCCGTCTATGTGCTCGTAGGGCATAGCGCGAGCCTAAGCTAAATCGGATCGCTCGCCGTCGTGCCCCAGGGACTCAGCCGAGTTCCAGCTCGGCAGCAGAGGCGCGCCCCCACCGGAATCTCACCGGCAGCCCTCTCCCGATGCCGTGGTGGTGCAGCTCTGGCGCGCAGCGTGTGCGCCGCGCGCAACCGCTCGGGTTGTATGGTCGGCACCGGTGAGCCAGATCGTGGCTCGGAGTGTGCCTCGCCGTGGCGTGACCTCGGTGACTCGGATGCCGTGGCTGGTGGCCGTCACGGTCCACTTGGCTGCTGCAACGACGCGAGTCCCGAGCCGATAGCTCCCGGTGAGGATGGCGTTCGCGCGGCCAACAAGCCCCCCGCCACGTCCTCCAGGCATTGAGTAGCTGTGTGTGGGTTCGGCCCACACCTTGACCCATCAGGCAACCCACCCGTAGCTTCGGCGGCTCCCAAAACCCCAAGCGGCCCCGACGCGGCTCGTACCCCGCGCCGAGGCCCGGACACAAGGAGCGGTAACTCCCCATGCCCACAAAGAAGCCTACGCCGGAGCTGCCCACGAATGATCTGATCCTGACCGCGATCGAGCGGGCGATCTGCCACCGAGGCCGCAACGAACCGGGTGAGACGCTCAGCAGCATCAAGGAACACCTCGGGCTCCCGCACAACGGCTGGACAACCCTCCAGCTACGCCCCAAACTCGCTGAGCTCGAAGCCGCTGGCCTGATCGAGCAGTCGCACAACAAAAGCCGGAACCTGTGGGGACTCACCGTCAAGGGGCGCAAGCGCCTCGACGCTGTCCGCGCCGACATCACGCTGCCCGAGTCCCCGCAGCACCGGCGATGGAGCGAAGCCCGCACTGCTGCCGCCGAGCGAATCACCGGATTCCGCTCCGATCTACGAGGCGTCCTCGAGGAGGCCATCAGCGTCCTCGACGCTGACCACGAGGCCGGCTCAGCGACCTGGTTTGACCTCAGCGAGCGCCTGCACCAATCCGGCAGACTGCTCGCCTCAGCGATCCACTGCCTCGGAGAGTGGCCCGAGCCCGACGACTCCCGCCCAGACAACGACGAGGAAGCACCCTACGGCCAGCGCGCACGCCGCCAGATACGAGGGTGGGACAGCGACTTTCCGTTTTGAGGCTCTCTTGTACTGGATGTAGGTGAGCTGGGCCGAGGATCGCGGTCCTGAGCAGGGGTTTCGTGGCGAGAGGAAGTCTTCGGAGGTTGCGCGCTGGTTGTGGACGCGCCGCCGTCCCCGTGGGCAG
>JACDGG010000257.1:1566-3143 GCA_013815355.1 Solirubrobacterales bacterium | reverse complement strand
GCCGGGCGCCCCCGTTGCTGCTCCCCCTGCCTCAGAGGCCGGGGTTACTGCCTGTGCTGCTTATACAACGCCACCGCACTTTTCGATCATGACGAGCGCGAGCTGGTGGTAGCCCGTCGGGGTCGGGTGAATGTCCGGCCCATTTTTTTTGCCTTCGTATTCGGTGAAGTTAGCCATGTTCGTCCATTTCTGGAGGCGGGCAGTTTCCTGTTTGCCACCAGGGTTGAACTTGGGCTGCGGGTTCGCGTAGCAGGCACCGAATTCTTCTTTTTCGACGAGTTCGGCCTCCTTTTTGTTCAGGATCGCTGCGAGCGTGTTCGAGCCGGGCAGAACTTCGCCTTTGCCATACACGTTGCCGTAGGGGTCATAGCCACCCTGTACGACGATCTTGCCGGTGTAGTTGATGCCGCCGAACGAGCCGCCGTTGCGGATCGCGTAGAGAATCGCGTACACGTTGGTCAGGATGTGTTTGAACAGTTCTTCGACGTGGGCTTCGATGCAGTGTTTGACTGCTTCTTCGGGGCTTCCGCCGTATTTGCTTTTGCCTTCAGTTTCGAATTCTGATTTGACTTCAGCTTCGCATTTTTTGATCTGACGGAGCTCGTCGTTGGCGCCGATGTTCAGCGTCAGCGTGGTGACCGGTTTACCCAGAGCCGCGTTTAGGGCGATCTGTTCAAGCGCGCTTTCCAGCTGCGATTTCGTTCCACCATATTCGTGGTGGAGCGGAAGACCCGCTTTGTGGTAGGCACAGGGACTTTCGGTGGTCGAGCCGATCGCGCTGGCCAGGCCTTTGCCGAGCGGACCGTCGCCGATCAGCGAGTCGGTCGTCTCACCGGGGCAGCCCAGGTTGACGAGCTGTCCACCGGCGCGTTTTGCGCCCGAGGTCATGAAGTAGTCGTTCGTGTAGCCGTGTTCGAACGCTGTCGGGGGCTCACCGAGTTTTTCGTTTTCGTTGAAGAGCTGCTGAGAGTAGCCAAACGCCAGCGAGTCCCCCAGTGCCAGGTCGGTTTTTGTGACGGGTACGGCGCTCGCGCTTGCCGCGAACAACGCCGAGAGCGCCAACACGAGCGCAAACGCGCACCCGAGCAGACGGAACGAAACTGCCGAGCCATGCTTGGCTGACATCTCACATCCTCCTATAAGTGCGGGACATGCCCGCAGGCACAGCCCCTCCATTGGAATTATCCCTCTACAACAGGCTCCCCAAAGAGGGGAGCTTCGCGCCAAGATACCCTCGGGTACCGTAATTGTCAAGTGGTCACAGCGCCCCTCCCGGAGCGGCCTCCCCGCCTTCGCCGCATGCGCACGCCGCTCGTCCTATGGAGCCGAGAGGCCGCCTCGCCCCGCCGGGTTCCCCGCAGGTGGCGTCCGGAAGGCCTGGCACATTGGTGGGTCCAGTCATTACGAGAAGGGTCGTGAGCCATGCCCGTGCTGAGTGTCCTGTTGCTGATCCTCGGCGTCCTCCTCGGCGTCGCCTGCACCGCGGCGCTGATGCGACGCAACCGTGAGCGCCTGCGCGACGAGCTCAAGGCGATCTCCGTCGACGTGCTCGCGCACACGGGCGAGTCGCTGGCGCG
>JACDGG010000257.1:0-1556 GCA_013815355.1 Solirubrobacterales bacterium | reverse complement strand
TGGCGCGCCGCGTCGAGGAGACGCGGCGCCTCGAGGAGGAGCGCTCCAGCGGCGAGATGGCGCGGCGCGCAGAGGAGCTCAAGGGGATCGTGGGCCCGGTCGCGGAGAAGCTCGGGCGGATGGAGAGCGAGATCGGGCGCCTGGAGCGCGAGCGCCGTCAGGCCCAGGGCGAGCTGGCACAGATGGTGCGCCAGCTCGGGGAGGGCGTAGGGACCCTGCGCCAGGAGGCCGGCAACCTCGTCTCCGCGCTGAAGCGGCCCAGCACGCGCGGCGCCTGGGGCGAGATCCAGCTGCGCAACGTCGTCGAGATGGCAGGCATGGTCTCGCACTGCGACTTCGTGGAGCAGAGCACGATCCAGACCGGCGAGGGCGTGCTGCGACCGGACATGCTCGTGCGACTGCCGGGCGGGAAGCTCGTGGTCGTGGACTCGAAGGTCCCGCTCGACGCCTACCTCTCGGCGATCGAGGCGCCGGAGGGCGAGGAGCGCGAGCTGCACTGCGCCCGCCACGCGCGCCAGACGCGCGATCACATCGGAAAGCTCGCCGCCAAGGGCTACCAGCGCCAGTTCGACTCAACGCCCGAGTTCGTCGTGATGTTCGTGCCTTCCGACGGCATCTACCAGGCGGCGCTGGCCGAGGACCCGGCGCTGATCGAATACGGCGTCTCCCAGCAGGTCCTGATGGCGACGCCGACCACGCTGATCGGCCTGCTGTGGGCGGTGCACTACGGCTGGCGCCAGGAGCTGATCGCCGAGTCCGCGCGCGAGATCGCGGAGTCCGCGCGCGAGCTGCACAACCGGCTCGGTCGCTTCGTGGAACCGTTCGCGAAGGCCGGGCGCCAGCTCGACTCGGCCGTCTCCGCCTACAACGAGGCCGTCGGCTCCTTCGACCACCGCGTGATCCCGCAGGTACGCCGGATCGAGCAGGCCGGCGCCGCCTCCGAGCGCGCCGTGAGCGCGCCGAGCGCCGTCGAGATCACCGCCCGCGCGATCACCTCACGGCAGGCGCCCGCCGAGGAGGAGCTCCCGGCTCGCCGGCTCGAGGCCGCGCCTGAGCCGCCGAGCGAGAGGATCGCCGCCGGCGCCTGAGCGTTATTGCGATCAGGGCGAGCGCCACGGGCACCGTCGCGGGCAGCTCGTGCACGAAGAAGAACAGAAGGTCGAAAGAGAGCGCGAGCGTCACGGTCAGCGCGGCCCCGCCCAATTGGCCACAGTGCCCGAGCGTGACGGCGAGCAGCGCGCCGAGCAGACCGGCGATGAACAGATCTCCGTAGCCCATCACCGCCGAGCCGAACACCGCGCTCTGCAGCCGCGGCAATCCGGCGGCGGGATGGGCGACGTTCAGCGCGTTGTTCGGGCGCTGCAGGAGATCAGCCACGACCAGCGCGGTGTCGGCCAGCGCCATCGCCACGATCCCCGCACCGAGCCAGCGCGGCGGCGTGAGGAGCGCCAGCAGCACACCGAGCGCGGCGCAGCTGAGCCCGGAGAGCACCAGCGCCGCCCCCTCCCCCGCGAGCCCGCCGCGGTTGGCCCAGGCGAGCGCGAACAGCCCGGGCA
>JACDGG010000256.1 GCA_013815355.1 Solirubrobacterales bacterium | reverse complement strand
CGGATATCCCTGTGGGCAGGACCCGACCGAACTCGTGGAAGACGTGAGCCCAGTCGAAGCGGGAGTTGACGAGCGTCGCGACAGCCTGCAGCCGCGCTTCGCGCATCGCTATGAAGCTCGTGTACGGGGCGAGGCTCTGTGCGGCGCTCTGCGCCTGCTGAGCCTGGGCGGCCACGCTTGCAGCCTGCGCCTTGCGTGAGGAGATCTGATGGTGAGCCATGCCGTAGAGCAGCGCCAGCACGGCCACGCCGGCAAGCAGGCCAAGCAGGCCGTACGCGGCGCCTTCGGACTGCCCGGCACCCACCGGTGCGCCACCGCGCTGCTCGGATGGGATCAGGTTTACAGCCCTCATTGGTGTATCTCCAGCGTCGCCAGACCCGTGGCTACGGCAAGCCGGTGCGGCGAGACACCGCCGTTCAGGTGTCCGTCCACGACGCCCAGCTGCGCGCTCTGCACCTCGACGCCGAGTGACGCCTGCAGGGCCTCGGCGAAACCCGGGATGTCCTGGGCGCTACCGCTGAGAAGAATGTGTGAGACCTCACCGCCCCCCTCCTGGGAGCGGTGGAAATCGAGTGAGTTGCGCACCTCGCCGGAGATGTCGCGGATACCGTTCTCGAGCACGTTGAGCACCTCTGCGTCTGCCTCGGCGCGGACACCGCCGACGGAGGCCATCTCCTCATAGCTCATGGCGTCTTCCTCGAGTGACTGCTCGGCCGCCTCGGTAGCTGCGACCTCGCCGTTGGCCGGCTCGCCCGTCTCGCCTTCGTCCTGGGTCGCCTCGTGGGTCTCCTCGACGGCCACCGGGGGGGCCGGCTCGGACACCGGCGCAGCGGCCGTGAGATCGACTGCGTCGAGCAGCGAGCGCGCGTCGACGAGCGCGATGCCGCGACGCTCGGCGAGCCCGATCGCCATGCCCTCCAGACCGCTACCGACCACACGCGTGAAGCGGCATATCGGTCCCTCGGCGATCGCGAGATTCGTGAGCCCGTCGACGTTCAGATAGAGGACGCGACCCGTCTGCTCCGGGTCTGCGTGATAGAGCGAGCGGATCAACGCGAATGCGGAGAGGTCCACGCCCTCGGGCGTCAGACCGGCGCGGCGCACTGCCGCGAGCAGCTTTTCGACCATGTCGCGCTGGGCGGCGACGAGCACGACGCGCTGGCGCGGGCCGGCGGGGGTCTCGACGATGCCGAGCGGGTGAAAGTCGAGCACAGCGTTGCTCAGCGGCATCGGCACCTGCTCCTGGGCCTGGAAGCCGACGGCGGCCGCGAGCTCCTTGCGGTCGGTGATCGGGGGAAGCTCGAGGGTGCGCAGCACGGTCCGCTGGTTGGCGACGCCGACGCGTACACGCTTGCTCAGACCGCTGGAGGCGAACAGCTCGCGCAGCACGTCGCCGAGCGCATCCTGATCCATCACTTCGCCGTCACGAACCGTGTCCGCCGGCAGCGGCATCGACGCCACCTCCTCGGCGAGGATCGAGCCGTTGACGCGAGCCTTGACGGCTGCCACGAAGCCGGGCTGCACATCGAGGCCGACCACCTCGGCTCCACCGCGACGTCCCAGGTTGATGTTCATGTTCATCTTTATGTTCGGTAGTCGGGAGGGGAGTTGCATCTTTGTCAGGGGTTCTTCAGAGCGGGAGGTTGATCGCCCGCAGGGGGGTATCGGCGTGAGCGTCGCGAGGCTTTAGTGAAGGAAGTGATTGACGTAGACATCCACGAGCGGCTGGCCCGCGAACACCGCGACGAGCGCGCCGAGCGCGAGGAAGGGACCAAACGGCACGGCCGTCTTGCGTCCGGCCTGGGCGCCCTTGCGAGCGATGATCACCGCACCCACCGACACGCCCGAGAGCAGCGCCACGAGGATTGCTGGGGCAACGGCGGCGCCGAGGAACAGCCCCATCATGCCGGCGAGCTTCACATCGCCCATGCCCATGCCGCCCGGATAGGCGAGGGCGGCCAGCAACAGAAAGCCGCCGGCCGCGGCGGCTGCGATCAGCCGCGTGGGCTCGCCGCCTGGGTCCAGCGCCAGGCCGACCGCCAGCGCGAGGAGCGCGCCGAGGCCAGTGATGCGGTTGGGAATGATGCGGTGCTCGAGATCGATCAGCGCGGCCGGGACGACCAGCAGAATCAGGATTACGCTCAGAGCGACACCCGCAGGCGAGTGGTGCGCGAGCACGGCGCCTACGCAGAGCGCCGCCGTGAGCGCCTCGACCAGCGGGTAGCGCGGAGAGATCGGCTCGGCGCAGCTGCGGCAGTGGCCACGCAGCAAGAGCCATGACAGCACCGGGATGTTGTCGTAGGGCTTGACCGGCGTGCCGCAGTTGGGGCAGTGCGAAGCGGGCGTGATCAGCGACTCATGACGCGGAAGCCGGTAGGCGACGACGTTCAGGAAGGAGCCGACGATGGCACCGAGGACTCCCGCGAACGTAACGGCCTCCATGCTCACTGATCGGCGCTGCCAGGTGAAGGCTTGAGCACGTTTGCGCAGCCCACGGTACTCCCGCTGGCCCAGCGCCGAGCGCGCCGCGCGCCTACCACTTGCCGCTGGCGGGACACCCGCCGGCGCCGGCCGGTTCGCAGCTGCGTTCGATCGCACCACTGCCGAGACGCTTGATCGTGAACTTGCTTTTCGTCGCCACGGTTTCCGAGGTCACTTCATAGCCGCTCGCGGTGACCGTCCCAACTGACAGCTTCGAGCCCGTGACCTGTGAGAGCGTCGGCTCCAGTTTCTGCAGTTCTTTGAGGTCCAGTCCCGTGTATTCGCCGCTGTGCTCGGTCGAGTAGGCCTCCGCCGAGGTCTCGGCGGAGCGGACCTGGCTCTTGGAGGAGGCATCGCTGGCCTTGCCCTTCTGGCTCAGAAACGATGGGATCGCAATCGCCGCGAGGATCCCAACGATGAGGATCACGACGAGGATCTCGATGAGAGTGAAGCCGCTCTCAGCCCCGAGGCGCTTAGTGTCGCGGGTCCCCATAGTGACTCCATCGACCGCTGCTGCTTCCATCTTGAGCGCCGGGCAAGCTGCTGCATCGGCGCGGGCAACTGTAAGCGTTCAGTGGGTCTGGGGGACATAACATTGTCGTGTCGAATCACGGGGCGTGGAGCGGGCTGAGGCGGAGGCGATCTATGACGCTGGGCGTGAGGCCGTTGTTGAGGTTCTTTTGCGGATGG
>JACDGG010000059.1 GCA_013815355.1 Solirubrobacterales bacterium | reverse complement strand
CGGCGCAGCAGCTCGGCGCGCTGGCGGAGGTCGTGCGCCGTGGCGAGGCCGAGCTCGCGGTGGCGGTGTTCGCGCGCCGGGTGGGAGGCGGCGTGGGGCTCGCGCTCGGTTTCGCGCGCTGGGCGATCCAGGCACGCTGCGGAGCATGCACGCGCGCGCCGATCTCAGGCCAGCGCGCGCTGGCAGCGCGTACGCTCGCGCACGTTCTCCCGTTCGCAGCCGGCTACGGCATGGAGATCGGGATGACGATCGACGCCGTGCGCGCGGGCGATCGCGTGCTCGAGCTGGAGCTGGACCTCGCCCACCGTGCGAGCGGGCGCTCGCTCGCAGGCTTCCTGCACCGCGCCCGTCAGCTGATCGACTTCGTGCGCGTGTACTGGAGCCGTCGCTAACCCGCTCGCGGCCCCGGTGTCCCGCTCGCGGCCTGGTGTGGCCACGCACGCGGCCCGGTGCGGCGCAAACGGGGCGATGCTAGCCTCGATCGGGTGCTGCGTCTCATCGCCCTGGCTGTAGCCGCGGCGCTCGCCGTTTCGATCTATCTGACTGCGTTCGGTGCGAGCACCCCGCGCTCCTTCGAGCTGGGGGTCGTTTCCAACGCCGACCCGACCGATGTGGCGGCGAAGATCGGCCGGCTCGGAGTGCCGATCGCGCGCGTCGAGTTCCCGATCGGTGCGAGCCCCGGCCGCCTCGCACCCGTGATCGCCGCGTTCGCCCGGCGTCACATCGCCGTGCTGCCGCTCGCCGGCTTCCCCGGCCGCATGCCCACGAGCGCAGAGGCGCGTAACCTCGCAAGCTGGGCGCGCGCCTTCGGTCCTTCGGGGACCTACTGGGCGCATCATCCGGGCGGCAGCCTCGCGATCCGCGACATCGAGTTCGGCAACGAGACCAATCAGGCCTATCAGTACGACTGCGGGCCGGGCTGTTCGAGCTTCGCCGAACGCGGCCACGCATACGCGCTCGCGGTCAAGCAGGCCGCGGAAGCGATCGCCGCCCCGCAGGGCAACAGCCAGGTCGGTGTGCTCGCGATCGCCGACAACGGCGGCAGCGGCTCAGCCGAGTGGGTCAACGCGATGTTCGATGCTGTCCCGGACCTGGCCAACCGCGTCGCGGGATGGACCGCGCATCCATACGGGCCGCGCGGGCGCTGGCAGACGCTGCTCGACCAGCTCGTCGCCGAGACCGCGGCTCGTGGCGCGCCGCTGAGCGTGCCGATCTACATCACCGAGCTCGGCATCGCGAGCGACAACGGTCGCTGCCTCAGCGACGACTTCGGCTGGAACCCCTGCATGAACTACGCCGAAACCGGGGTGGCGCTGTCCGCGACGGTGACAGCGATCAGGGGCCGCTACGGCACGCGCATCAAGGCGATCTTCGTCTTCCAGGCGCTCGACCAGCGCCTGCCGCGAGTCGACGGCGATCGCGAACACTACTTCGGCGTGCTCACCGCCAAGGGCGCCCCCAAGGGCGCGCTCACAGCGACGTTCCGCTCACTCCTACGGTCCCAGCGCTAGGCCCAGCGTAACTTTGCCGGACCGTCGAGGTAGATCGATCAGATGAGCGAGTTGGCGCCGATGCGCGAGCAGGTCTACTCAGACCCGCGCCCCAAGGAGTACTTCGATCGCTTCCACGAGCGCGCGCGCACGCGCGAACCGGACTGGGCCTACGAGCTGGTGCGCATCGTGACCTCGCTGTACTCCTACAGCTTCCTGCGCGCCCGAGCGATCGCCGTGGAGAACGTGCCCGGCCGCGGGGCGGTGATCCTCGCGCCGAACCACTTCTCCTTCATGGACCACTTCCTGATGGGCTCCTACATCCGCCGCAAGGTGCGCTTCATGGCCAAGTCTCAGCTCTTCAAAGGCCCGATGCAGTTCATCTACACGCACGGCGGCGTGTTCCCGGTGCGCCGCGGCGCGCGCGACGACGACACGTTCATCACCGCTCGCGCGATCCTCGCGCGCGAAGGAGCGATCGCGATGTACTGCGAGGGGGGACGCTCGCGCACGGGGAAAGTCGCCGAGCAGGCGAAGCGCGGGATCGGGCGCCTCGCGCTCGAGACCGGCGTGCCGGTCGTGCCGATCGCGATCCACGGCTCCTCGCGCGTGCGCAACTGGAAGCGCCTGCAGTTCCCGAAGATAACGATCCACTACGGCGAGCCGATTCGCTGGGAGGCGATCGCGGACCCCACCCGCGAGCAGCAGCAGGCGGTCGCTGATCAGATCCTGCTCGAGATCCGCGCCCTGTACGCGGGCCTTGAAGAGCACGGCCGCAAGGGCGTGCTCAAGCGCCTGCGCGAGCAGCGCCGGGCAGAGCGCGCCGCGCCCAAGGGCGCCGCCGTCGCCTGAGTACACGGTTCGAGCGCTCGCGCTGTCACCGGCGTGACCTAGTCTGCGCGCATGGGAGAGCCAGCAATCGAGGAGGCGACCGATGCAGCAGCGACTTGACATCGGAGGGGTGATCGGACGCGTCTGGCGGATCTACGTCGATCAGGCCGCGGTGCTGATGCCGGCCGCCGCGGCCGTGTTCGTGGTGACGGGGATCGTCGCCGCGCTGCTCGCCTCGAGCGCGACGCTGCTCGGCCTGCTCGCGGCGGAGATCCTCGTGATCGTCGCCGGCATGCTCTTCACGGGCATGGTCGTGGAGCTCGTCTCAGACATTCAGGACGGCCGGCGCGACTCGAGCCCGGGACAGCTGCTGCGCGCGGCCGCGCCCGTGCTCGGCCAGCTGATCTTCGTCGGCTTCGTGGCGAGCATCGCGATCGTCATCGGCCTCGTGCTGCTCGTCGTGCCGGGGCTTATCCTGGTCACGATCTGGGCCGTGTTCGTGCCCGTGATCGTGATCGAGCGGCTCCCCGGCCTGGGCGCGCTCGGCCGCAGTCGCGAGCTGGTGCGCGGCAACGGCTGGCAGGTGTTCGCCGTGCTGCTCGTGCTGTTCGTCGGCGTCGGGCTCGTCTCGGGCCTGATCGAGGGCGCCGCGAACTCGGCGGGCACCGGCGTCGGCATCGTCGTGCGCGTCGTGCTGGGCGTGCTCACGGCGCCGTTCGGCGCGCTCGCCGCGGCGGTGCTCTACTTCGACCTGCGCGGCGCGGGGACAGCACCGGCGAGCGAGGCGTCCTCGAGGGCGACGACGCCGCCGGGTCCCGGCGCCGGGCTATGAGCTGAGCGGCGCCTGCGGTTAGGCTGCCGGGAAGATGGCAGCGCTCGATGCCGCGCAGCTCCTGCGCGAGAACCTGCTCGAAAGCGTCTCGATCCTGGTGGCCGGCGCTGAGCGTGAGGCACAGGCGGAATACGACTCTTCGTGCGCGCAGACCGTGCGCGCGGTGTGCGCTCAGCTCGGCGCGAGCGTGGGCGAGTGCCCGCTCGTGTGCGGCGCGGAGCCGCAAGAGGAGGAGGCGGCGATCTCGGCGCGCGTCGATCGCGTGTTGGCGCAGGCCGGCGAGATCGACATGCTCCTGGTGGAGGCGGGAGGGCTGTTCGCGGCCGCCGCGCAGCTGGTAAGGCCGAGTGAGGGCTACCCGCGGCGTGTGCCGGCACGAGCCTCCCTGTTCACAGCGCTGGAGCTCGCCTGGAGCGTCTCGCGCGCGGTCGCGAATCAGGCGTTTATCGCGCGCGAACGGCCGGGGCGGATCGTCTACCTGGCGCCCACGGACGGAGCCCAAGAGCACTCTCGGGCGGCCTGCGAGGGCCTCGAGAACCTCGCGCGCACGCTCTCGATCGAGTGGGCGCGGCACGCCATCACCCCGGTCGCGATCGCTCCCGGGCATTCCACCGATGCGCAGGAGCTGGCCGTGCTATGCGCCTACCTGGCGTCGCCCGCGGGCGCCTACTTCTCCGGTTGCCTGCTCGATCTGCGCGGACCCGCCGCAAGCAGCTGAGCCGCGCGGCGGGGCACATCCACGTGCGCCACGCACGGCTGTAACGGTTTGGTCCGAAGTCGTGCCGAGCATCCAGTCCGCCGAGATCACGCCCGGATGGTCGAGGCCGCAGGCGTCGCTTGCCGTGTGCTCAGGTCACGGAGCAGCATCGCTGAGGGGAAGCGTGGCGGTCTTGGAGTTTGGCCACTCAGCAATGGAGCTGATTTGCAGGCTCTTTAGGCATTGCTCCAAGTTAATCCAAATAGCTCCAAACGGTTGGAGTTCTGCTAAGCTCCAAATAATTGGATCAACTTGGAGCAACTTGGAACGAGTATGTACGTCGCACCGCCTCCGAAATACTTCGACCTAGTCAGTCAGCTCGGCTCAGATCGCATGATCGAGCTTATGCTCCTAGGGGTTATGGAAGATGGCCGCAGCTATGTCCACTGGGACACGCTGCGCCAACTCGAGCCCCCGGCCAACCTCAGCCACGACGAGTGGTGGTGGCTCATCAAGTGGGGTCGTACGCCGCTGCAGCGCGCTATACCGCTGACGGACGCCTCGGGCGAGACCTTCGTGTACGGCGTCCCGGATCTTGTCGCCCGTGGGCTTCACTACGTGGATCAGCGGTGTGCCGGCGAGGTTGCGATGCCGGAGGTGGTCACAGCCGACGACCAGGCCCGCCAGCAATACCTCGTCAACTCGCTGATGGAGGAGGCCATCCGGTCGAGCCAGCTAGAGGGCGCGACAACCACGCGCCGCGTGGCGAAGGAGCTGCTACAGACCGGCCGAGCTCCGAAGGATCGCAGCGAGCGGATGATCCTCAACAACTACCGAGCGCTTCAGTACATGCGGGACGGAATGCCCGACCAGCTGACGCCGCGCACCGTCCTAGAGCTACAGCGGATATTGACCGATGGGACTCTGGAGAATCCCGATGCGGCGGGCCGGCTGCAGCGGCCGGGCGAGGATCGAATTGCCGTGGTCGACCGGATCGACGGGAGCGTCGTGCACCAGCCGCCTCCCGCCGATCAGCTTCCGGAGCGCCTACAGGCCCTCTGCGACTTTGCAAACGAACGCGAGAATCCAGACCGGTTCATCCATCCCGTCGTCAGAGCGATCCTGCTCCACTTCTGGCTCGCATACGACCATCCGTTCGAAGATGGAAACGGACGAACGGCCAGAGCACTGTTCTACTGGTACATGAGGATAAGTGGATATTGGCTCGTGGAGTACCTATCGATCTCGCGCATCCTTCGCCAGGCTCCGGCAAAGTACTCACGGTCGTTCGTGCTGACCGAGACGGATGAACGGGACGCGACGTACTTCCTCGTCTACCAGTTGGATGTGATTCAGCGGGCAGTCAGACAGCTCCACGCCTATCTCGGGCAGAAGATCAAGGATCTCCGTGATGTCGAAGGCCTCCTCAAGGGATCAAGCCAATTCAACCATCGGCAGCTGGCCCTGCTCGGAAACGCCATGAGAACGCCGGACGCCATCTATACGCACCAGTCGCACGCGTCCAGGCACGGCGTGACCCATGAGACAGCACGTAGTGATCTACTGCCGCTCGTGGCACTGGGATTTCTAGAGCAGCGACGCCAAGGTCGGCGGTACGTCTTTACGCCCCCTGTCGATCTCCCGGTACGTCTGAAGGCATCGCATTAAGGGCGCTGGTCTGGACCTTTGGTGAGACGATAATCAAAGTGCGCTTGTCGCTCAGCCGCTCATCCCCCCGAACAGGCCGCCGGTGACGTGCAGCGTCTGTCCGTGCACATAGTTCGACCAGGGCGAGCACAGGAAGAACACGCCGCCGGCGGCCTCCTCGGGGCTCGCCGGGCGCCCGAGCGGGATCAGCATCGAGGCCATCGCGCGCATCTGCTCAGGGATGCCGAGCTGGATCTTCTCGCCGTCCTTCTCCATCGTGTTCTCATCGACCTTGGCCTGGGTGAGGCGCGTGTCGATGAAGCCGAAGGCGACGGCGTTGACGTTGACCTTGAACTGACCCCACTCCTTCGCGACCGTTTTCGTGAGGCCCACGACGGCGGCCTTGCCGGCGGAGTAGTTGGCCTGCCCGGCGTTGCCGAACGTGCCCGAGGTGGAGGAGATGTTGACGATCTTGCGGAACACCTCCTTGCCTTCCTCGCGCTCCTTCTTGGCGGGCTCGCGCAGGTGCGGGGCGGCGGCGCGGATCACGCGGAAGGGGACGACCGTGTGGATGTCGAGCATCGCCTGGAAGTGCTCGTCTGACATCTTGTGGATCGGAGCGTCGAGCGTGTAGCCGGCGTTGTTGACGATGATGTCGATCTTGCCGAAGGAGTCGATCGCCTTCTGCACCAGTTGGTCGGCCGCGCCGGGCTTGGTCAAGTCGCCCGCGAACACGGCCGTCTCGCCGGAGATCTCGCCGGCGGCCTGCTCTGCAACGTCGCCGTCGAGGTCGTTGATCAGCACCTGCGCGCCCTGCGCAACGAGCAGCTCCGCGGTGGCGCGTCCGATGCCGCGTGCCGAGCCGGTGACGATCGCCGACTTGCCGTCAAGTACTCCCATAGCTGTCGCTTCTCCCTTGTAGTTTGAGGTGCCCGGAGACTATCCAAGCGCCTGCGCGCGGTCGCTTCGCTGGGCCGTCGCTGAGGCGTCGTGCGGCTCAGGCGGTGAGGATGCGACCGAAGTCCTGTGTGTAGAGGCCGCCGGGCTGCTCGTGCGCGAACGAGCGCGGCGGGTGCGCGGAGACGCCGATCGCGGTGTCGCGGTAGCGCGGGTCGAGGATGTTGGCGCGATGGCCGGGGGAGGCCATCCACGCGGCGACGATCGCACTCGGCGTCGAGAGCGTGCCCGTTCCCCAGGCGATGTTCTCGCCGACGTCGTAGCCGAGGCGCGAGCTGTAGATGTAGCCAGCGGAGCGCATGCGGTCCAGCGGCGTGTTGCCGCTGGGCTCGGTGTGATCGAAGTAGTTGCCGCCGGCCATGCTTTCGGTGTGCGACTGCGCGGCCTGCGCGAGGTGCGCATCGATGCGCAGGGCGCTCTCGCCGCGCACGGTGCGTTCGCGGTTGACGAGGCAGAAGGTGGCAGCGCGGATGCGGTCGAGATCTTCGGGCGTTGGTTTCAGGTTGCCGTCGGCGCAGGCGCCGCTCGGCGTGGCCACCGCCTGCGCGGGCGCGGAGGGGCTCGGCGGATACACCGCGTAGCCGGAGAGCCGGTGCTGGCGAGCGTGGGATGCGAACCGCCGGCAACGGGCGTGACGGCGCGAGCGCGAGGGGCGCCGTCCGGCATGCACGCTGACGGCGCGGGCGTGCTTGCCGTGCGCGGAGCGGCAGCGCGGGGCATGGTGTGCGCTCTTGGAGGATGCGAGCGCGGGGGCGCCGCCGAGCCAGCAGCCGAGCGCGAGCGCTGCGAGCACGGCGAGCGAAAAGGGGCGTAGCACGGCCACCCGCTCGGATCGGAGCGCCCGCCGCTGCGTGTGAGCCGGAGAGCGAAAAATGGACGGTTTGTCCCAGCGCTAAAGCCGAGGATGCGGCCGAGGACTCCTCCCGGCGCTACGGGCTGAGGATGCGGCCGAGGACTCCTCCCAGCGCTACCGACCGAGGATGGGACCGAGGACTCCTCCCGGGGCTACAGGCTGAGGATGCGACCGAGGATTTCGCGCATGATCTCATCGCTCCCGCCCCCGATCGGGCCGAGCCGGGCATCGCGCGCGGCGCGCTCGACCCAGTACTCGCGCATGTAGCCGGCGCCGCCGTGGATCTGCAGGCAGGCGTCCATCAGCTCGAAAGAGGCGCGCTGGGTCAGCAGCTTGGCCATCGTGACCTCCTTCAGCGGGTCCTCGCCCGCGACGAAGCGCCGCAGCGCATCGTATGTGACGCAGCGGCAGGTGTAGACGGAGGTGGCGAGGTCGGCGAGCTTGTGGCGGATCGCCTGGTGGCCGGAGAGCGGCTTGCCGAAGGCGCTGCGCTCGCGCGCGAACTCGGCGGTGCGCTCCCACGCGATCTGCATCGCGCCGACCGCGCCGAGTGCCATCGCCAGGCGCTCCCACTGGAAGTTGGCCATGATCAGCTTGAAGCCCTCGTTGAGCTCGCCGAGCAGGTTCTCCTCGCCCACGAACACGTCCTCGAAGGCGATCGTGGCGGTATCCGAGGCGTGCCAGCCGAGCTTGTGCAGGGCAGAGGAGCTGACGCCCTCGCCACGCTCGACGATCAGGAAGGAGATCCCGTGGTGCCCGCCCTCGGGCGTGGTCTTCACGGCGGTGACGATGAAGTGCGCGCGCACGCCGTTGGTGATGTAGGTCTTCTCGCCGTTCACCACCCACCCGCCGTCGACGCGCTCGGCGCGCGTCGTGATCGCGGCGACGTCCGAGCCGGCGCCCGGCTCGGTGATTCCGAGCGCACCGATCTTCTCCCCTGCGATCGCGGGGACGAGATAGCGCTGCTTCTGATCCTCGGTGCCGAACTTCCAGATCGGGGGTGTGGCGATGTTGATGTGCGCGCCGATCCCCGCCGCCGTGCCACCCGAGCCGGTGCGGGCCAGCTCCTCGACGAGCACCGCCTCGTGCAGGTAGTCGCCGCCCTGCCCGCCGTAGAGCTCGGGGTACTTCAGCCCGAGCAGCCCCTGGGCGGCCAGCTTCGGAAAGACCTCGTCGGGGAACCAGCGATCCTCCTCCCACTGCTGCGCGTGCGGGGTGAGCTCGCGTTCGATGAAGCCGCGCGCGGAGCGTCGCAGCTCCTCGTGCTCGTCGGAGAAGGGTGGTGTGAGAGGGCTCAAGCGGTCATCCAATCGATTGGTAATCTGATGGCATGCGAGTTGCCATCGATGGCGTGGGCAGGATCGTGATCCCGAAGCCGATGCGCGAGGAGCTCGGGATTGACGGGCCCACAGAGTTGGAGCTCACAGAGACGGATGGGAAGCTGGAGCTGACCGTGCCGTACATCAAGGCGCATCTGGAGGTGCGCGACGGCTTTACGGTGATCGTCCCCGACGAGCCCGTTCCGCCCCTCACGAATGAGATCGTCCGGGAAACGCTCGAACGCGTCAGAAAGTGATCGTCCCCGATTCCAGCGTTCTGGTCGCTGCGCTGGCAAGCCATCACGACGGCCACAGTCGCGCGGTGGACGCTCTCGGCGATGCATCCGGGCTGATCGTCCACGCGGCGTTCGAGACCTGCTCCGTGTTGAGTCGTCTGCCCGAGGGGTTGAGGCTGGAAGCCGCGACCGTCCTCGGAGCGCTCGATCGTGATTTTCCACAGCCGTGGCTTGCTCTCGATCAGGACGGGCAGCGCGCGTGCCTGCGCCGCGCGGTCGACGCCGGCCTGCGCGGCGGCGCGCTCTACGACGCGCTGATCGCCGCGACCGCGCGTCAGCACGACGCGACGCTGCTCAGCGCCGACCGCCGCGCGCGGGAGGCCTACGAGGCGATCGGCGTGCGGGTCTCCTACGTCGAGTAGTTCCACCGGGCGCATGCGCCCGGTGGCGGAGCCGTACATGTACGGCTCCGAGGGAGGGCCGCATGCGGCCCTCCCATCCCGGAGACGACGACCCGAGATCGGACTACAGCCCGTAGGAGCGCCCGATCACGTCGAGCATGATCTCGTCGGTTCCCGCGCCAATGCGGTTCAGGCGCGCGTCGCGCCACACGCGCTCGACGCCGTACTCGCGCATGTAGCCGGCGCCGCCGTGGATCTGGATGCATTCGTCGGCCACTTCGCAGAGCACGCGCGAGGCGTGCAGCTTGGCCATCGAGATCTCGCGCACGGGATACTCGCCGTTGTTGAAGCGCCAGGCGGTTATGTAGGTCATCTGCCGGGCCGACTCGATTTTCGTCGCCATCTCGGCGAACTTGTGGCGGATCACCTGGAACTTGCCGATTTCGCGGCCGAACGCCTTGCGCTCGTGCGCATACTGCAGCGTCCGTTCGAAGCACTTCTGCGCGCCGGCGACCATGCCGGCCGCGCCGATCAGGCGCTCGCCCTGGAGCTCCCACATGATGTGGTAGAAGCCCTTGCCGACCTGTCCGAGCACCGCCGTGGCGGGCACGCGCACGTCCTGGAAGGCGAGCAGCGCCGTGTCGGAGGCGTGCATGCCTAGCTTCTCCAGCTTCTTCTCGCGGATCACGCCGGGCGCGTCCATCGGCACCAGGAACAGCGTGAAGCCGTCATAGCCCGCATCCACGTCGGTCTTCGTGACGAGCACGATCACGTCGGCGCGGTGGCCGTTGGTGATGTAGGTCTTCGAGCCGTTGATGATGTAGTCATCGCCGTCCTTTACAGCACGCGTCTTGATCCCCGCGACGTCTGAGCCGGCGTCGGGCTCGGTGATGCCGAGGCAGAGGATCTTCTCTCCCTTGATCGCGGGCACGACCCACTCCTGCTTCTGCTCCTCTGAGCCGAACGCGAGGATCGGCGGCATCGCCATGTCGGTGTGCACCGCGATGCCCATCGCCAGGCCACCGGAGTTGCCGTTGGTGATCTCCTCGGCCAGCACCAGGGCCGTGTAGTAGTCGCCGCCCTGGCCGCCGTAGGCCTCGGGCTTGTCGAGCCCGAGGAAGCCCAGTTCGCCCATGCGCGGGAAGACGGAGTCGGGGAACGTAGTCTCCTCCCACTCCTCGGCGTGGGGCGCAAGCTCTTTGGTGGCGAAGTTGCGGATCGACTCGCGCAGCGCTTCGTGCTCGTCGGTGAAGAGGAAGTGCTTACGCGCGGCCTGGAAATCCGGCTTGCGCACGCTCTCGGCGGTGGCGGCCATCGGGTGCGTCTCCTTGATCGAGGTTGGGTCCCGCCCTCCGGCGAGCATCCTGCAGCGAGGACTGCTCCCAGACGCTAACGCAGAGCATCCGAAAAGTAAATAGTAGGACTGCGCACTTCTAACGAGTGCCCTATCCGGTTAGGATGCGGCGGCAATGACGAGCGAGATGGTTCTCTACGAGGTCGACGGCGCGGGCGTGGCGAGCATCACGCTGAACGATCCCGACACGCGCAACTCACTCTCGGCGGAGATGCTCGGCGGCCTGCTCGACGCCTTCGAGCGCGCGCGCGAGGAGGAGCAGGTGCGCTGCGTGGTGCTCGCCTCCTCGCACGAGAAGGTCTTCTCTTCGGGCGGCAACCTCGGCGGCTTCGCGGCGGATGTGGCGCTCGTGCACAAGCACTTCGGCTCCGAGCGCTTCGTCGTGCTTTTCAAGCTGATCGGCGAGCTGGGGAAGCCGACGATCTGCGCGGCGCGCGGGCACGTGCTCGCGGGGGCGCTCGGCGTGGCGCTCGCGTGCGATCTGATTGTTGCATCCGAGCAGGCGAGCTTCGGCACGCCGGAGATCAACGTCGGCACGTTCCCGTTCATGATCATGTCGCTGATCTACCGCAACGTGCCGCGCAAGAAGGTCAACGAGATGCTGCTGCTCGGCGAGCGGCTGAGCGCCCAGGAGGCGCTCGCGGCGGGCATCGTCAACAAGGTCGTTCCCGCCGAGGACTTCGACGCGGCCGTCGCGGAGTGGGCCGCGAAGCTGGCCTCCAAGTCCCCCGTGATCATGCGCCTCGGCAAGGAGGCGATGCGCCGCCAGCTGGACATGCCGCTCGACGACGCGCTCGACTACCTGCGCGCCCAGCTCACGCTCGCGCTCTCCACGGAGGACATCGTCGAGGGCGTCACCGCGTTCTTCGAGAAGCGCGACCCGCAATGGAAAGGCCGCTGATGAGCACCCAGGAGACGACATCGCTTTTGCGCCCGCTGGTCGAGGATCTCGCCGAGCGCCGCGCGCGCATCCGCCTCGGCGGCGGCGAGGAGAAGATCGCTGCGCAGCACGAGCGCGAAAAGCTCACCGCGCGCGAGCGCATCGCGCTGCTGATCGACGAGGGCAGCTTCGTCGAGCTCGGCATCCACGGCAAGCCCCACTTCTCCCAGCGCGCGATGGACGGCGTCGATGCGCCCGCCGACGGCGTGATCACGGGCTACGGCAAGATCGACGGGCGCCTCACGGCCGTCTGCGCCTATGACTTCACGGTGATGGCCGGCTCGATGGGCATGACCGGCGAGATCAAGGTCACTCGCCTGCGCGAGCTCGCGCTGACCAAGCGCATGCCGTTCGTGTGGCTGCTCGACTCAGCCGGCGCGCGCGTGCAGGAGGCCGCGGGCGCGATGTTCGCGGGCTCCGGACACCTGTTCCGCGAGGAGGTCGTGATGAGCGGCGTGATCCCGCAGGTCGCCGCGCTGATGGGGCCGTGCGCCGCCGGCACCGCCTACATCCCCGGTCTCGCCGACTTCGTGCCAATGGTCAAGGGCCGCGGCTCGATGGCGCTCGCCGGGCCGCACCTCGTGCGCGCTGCGATCGGCGAGGAGGTCACCCAGGAGGAGCTGGGCGGCTCGCGCGTGCACTGCCGCAAGTCGGGCGTCGGCGACATGGAGGTCGCGAGCGATGAGGAGTGCATCGATGCCATCAAGCAGTACCTCGCCTACATGCCCCAGAACTGCGAAGAGCCCGCACCGATCCTGGCCGTGAGCGACCCGATCGATCGCCGCGAGGAGGAGCTGCTCGACGTTCTGCCCGAGTCCAACCGCAAGCCGTATGACATGTATGAGGTGATCCGCCGCATCGTCGACGACGGCGATTACTTCGACATGAAGGGTCAGTGGGCAAAGACGATCATCACCTGCTTCGCGCACTTCGGCGGGCGCCCCGCGGGGATCGTCGCCAACCAGCCCAAGCAGCTCGGCGGCATCCTCGACAACGACTCCGCCGACAAGGCCGCGCGCTTCGTGAACCTCTGCAACGCCTTCGCGATCCCGCTCGTCTTCATCCAGGACGTGCCCGGCTTCATGGTCGGCACGAAGGTCGAGGCCGAAGGCATCATCCGCCACGGCGCCAAGATGCTGCACGCCGTCGCCAACGCGACCGTGCCGAAGATCACCGTGATCACGCGCAAGGCCTACGGCGCCGGCTACTACGTGATGAACGGTCGCGCCTACGAACCGGATCTGATCGTCGCCTGGCCGAGCGCCGAGATCAGCGTGATGGGCGCCGAGGGCGTCGTCGAGATCGCCTTCCGCAAACAGGTCGAAGCGGCAGAGGACCCCGCCGCCAAGAAGGCCGAGCTGATCGAGGGCTTCCGCACGATCTTCGACGTCTACGTCGCCGCCGGCAACGACGTGATCGACGACGTGATCGACCCGCGCGAGACGCGCGAGACGATCTGCCGTGCGCTGGAGATGTCGGAGAACAAGAAAGTCGAGCGGCCATGGAAGCGTCACGGGGTCGTGCCCGTATGACGCCCGCCCAGCGAATCCACGGAGGTGTGAGCGATGAGCCTCGATGACCCGGTCGTGATCACCTGCTCGATCTCGGGGGCGATCGCCAACCGCGAGCAGTGTCCCGCGATCCCCTACACGCCGGCCGAGTACGCCGCCGAGGCGCGGCGGATCGTCGATCAGGGCGGCGTGATGATCCACATCCACGCGCGCAAACCGGACGGCACGCCGAGCTATGAGATCGAGGACTTCCAGGCGATCACCGACGCGATCCGCGGCGAGGTGGGCGATCAGGCGATCGTCAACTACTCGACCGGCACGATCGGCGTGCCGGTGTCCAAGCGCATCGAGTACCTGCGCGCCTGCCAGCCGGAGGTCGCGGCGCTGAACATGGGCTCGCTGAACTACGCCAAGTACTCCTCCTCGCGCAAAGAGTTCGTCTTCTCGATGGTCTTCCAAAACCCATTTGAGGAGATCATCGAGTTGCTCGAGGCGATGAACGAGCTGAACATCAAACCCGAGCACG
This sequence comes from Solirubrobacterales bacterium, assembly GCA_013815355.1. Lineage (GTDB taxonomy): Bacteria > Actinomycetota > Thermoleophilia > Solirubrobacterales > Solirubrobacteraceae > Palsa-744. The sequence continues at coordinate 1,623 of JACDGG010000059.1, read as the reverse complement.
AGTGCTTCGACGTCGGGCACGTCGGCAGCCTCGCGCCGCTGATCGACATGGGCGTCTTGAAGACGCCGCTGCACGTGGACTGCGTGATGGGCGTTCTCGGCGGCATCCCGCCCACCGCGCGCAACCTCGCGGCGATGGTCGCGAACATACCCGAGGGATCGCATTGGGGCGTGATCGGCATCTCACGCGATCAGTGGATGCTCGTCGCCGCGGCGCTCACGCTCGGCGGCTCGATCCGAGTCGGCCTCGAGGACAACCTCTACCTGCCGAGCGGCGAGATGGCCAAGTCAAACGGCGATCTGATCGCCAAGGCGCGCCAGCTCACCGAAGACCTCGGGCGGCGCCCCGCCACCGTCACCGAGGCGCGCGCGATGCTGGGGATCGTGCGATGAGCCTGCCGCTGGAAGGGGTGCGCGTGCTGGATCTCTCACGCCTCCTGCCCGGGGGCTTCTGCTCGCTCTTGCTCGCGGACTTCGGCGCTGAGGTGCTGAAGGTCGAGGACACGGGCATGGGCGACTACATCCGCTGGTCGCCGCCCTATTACGAGGGCGCCCATGACAGCGCGCGCTCGGCGCTGTTCCTCTCGCTCAACCGCAACAAGCGCTCGATCCGTCTCGATCTCAAGAGCGACGGCGGCCGCGAGGCCTTGCTGCGCCTCGCGGGCGAATACGACGTCGTGCTCGAATCGTTCCGTCCCGGCGTGCTCGATCGCCTCGGCGTCGGCTATGAGCAGATGCGCGAGCGCAACCCCGGCATCGTCTTCTGCGCGATCTCCGGCTACGGCCAGGACGGGCCCAAGCGCGACGCCTCCGGGCACGACATGAACTACCTCGGCCTGATCGGCCTGCTCGGGCTGACCGGCGAGCACGGCGGCGGGGCGGGCGGGGGTCCCATCCAATCCGCCGGGCAGATCGCCGACCTCGGCGGCGGCGCGCTGATGGCCGCCTTCGGGATCATGGCCGCGCTGCGCGAGCGCGACGGAGGGCCGGGACGGCCCGGCTCTGGGGAGGGCCAGATGGTTGATGTCTCGATGGCCGACGGGGCGCTGTCGTGGCTGGCGATGGTGGCCGGCTCCTACTTCGCCGACGGCAACGTGCCGCGCCGCGGCGAGCTGCCCCTGGCGGGCTCGCTCGTCTGCTACCGCCCGTATGAATGCTCCGATGGCTGGGTCTCGCTCGGCGCGCTCGAGCCGAAGTTCTGGCAGGCGTGGTGTCGCGGCGTCGGGCGCGAGGAGTTGATCGCGGTCCAGTTCGAGCGCCCCGGCTCATCCGCTCACGCCGAGGTGCAGGAGATCTTCAGGGGCGCCAGCCGCGCGGAGTGGGAGGCCTTCGCCTCCAAGCACGACTGCTGCCTCGAGCCCGTGCTCGAGCTCGACGAGGCGCTCGACTCCGAGCTGGTGCGCGCGCGTGAGATGGTCGTCGAGATCGAGCAGCCCGGCGCCGAGCGTCCGGTGCGCCAGCTCGGCGTGCCGATCAAGCTGACGCGCACGCCCGGTGACGCGGCTCGCGCTCCGGGCCCGGGGCTCGGCGAGCACACCGATGTCGTACTGGCCGCTGCGGGGTTCAGCCCGCCGGAGATCGCCGCCCTGCACGAGGCGGGGGCGGTCGCCGGGGGCGCCCGCAC
>JACDGG010000255.1 GCA_013815355.1 Solirubrobacterales bacterium | reverse complement strand
CACACCACCTGCCGACTGCAGGGCCGATCGCTGTTCGCCTATCTCGCCGCAGCCCTCGACGCTCACGCTCGAGGGGATCCCGTGCCCCTGCTCACCTGAGCCGGGGGACTGAACGGTTACCAGAAAGTGCGTATTAGCAGGCAAAAGGATGGCGAGAGGCGGACTCGAACCGCCGACACCTCGATTTTCAGCTATTGCGCCCGCCGACCGACCCGCCGTGCAAATCGTAGTGGACAGTGGACAGCCCTAGTTTGCAGGTGTTTCGCATCGTCTGTGGCAGCGCCGAACAGTCGCCGTCCCTGCCGAGATACCCGAAGTTACCCGCAGATACCGGGGGGTTTGTGCCGCGGGTGGGGGTCTGGTGGCACAAACCCCCCGGCGCCGCTTCGGCCGGGATGGCGAGAGGCGGACTCGAACCGCCGACACCTCGATTTTCAGTCGAGTGCTCTACCAGCTGAGCTATCTCGCCGCGACCCCCGATCCTAGCGTCTCTGGGGCCTTCGGATGAGCGTTGCGAGCCGATCGGAGGCCACTGCTAGGCCGGGCAGATGGCACGGAGTTCGCGCATGGGGCCCTTGGTCTTGGAGGGTGCGGGTGACTCTGACCTCGGGTTCTCGGAGCTGGTGATCCGTCCTGGGTTTGGAGTTGGTGGGCGGGCATGACCGCGAGAAGATACGAGTCTTCAGCTTGTGTCTATGGTGCGGATGAGCGCGTGGACGACTTCGACTGCTTCGTTGAGGTCGGTGACCGGCATGTCGAGGCTGCTAGCCATAGTGCTGTATCGGTCGCTCCAGTCGGGATAGGTCGTGATGTACGGTGGCCAGGATTGCTGGCCACGTGCGGCGAATATGCGCTGGCAGGCGTCCTTCACGAGCGCGAGGTTCTCTCCGGTCAGGGCTTGGAGGAGCTGCAGGTCGATGAGGTCCCAGTAGCGGGGGTTTTCCCCGCCGGGTCGTAGTGGTGGCTCGGTGACGGCGTGCAGCTTCTGGGCGATCTGCCAGCGGACGGCGAGTACGGGGATGACATCGGGGCCCTCGAGACCGATGGTGCTGAGGTCATGGGCAGCTATCTCTTCGATCTCATCGCCTCCGGCCTCAACGGGTGCAACCTCGACGACGAGCGTCATGAAGGGCTTAGTGCGAAACGCAACCTTCACTCTGGTCCGGTGGACGTGGGGGCGCAGTTCCAGCGGTTGGGGCTCGTTGCGCTCGAAGGAAAAGCCTTCGTAATCGTCCGCGAGGGAGGCATCGAGATGCTCAAGCAGGGACTCGGGGTTCCCTCGCAGGACGAGATCCACGTCGCCCGTGGCGCGCGCCTTCTCGCCAGCTCGCAGCTCCATCGCCACGCCTCCCCTGGTGACGAAAACGACGGCTCCGTCATCATCTACGGCGCGCCGCAGTGCGCCGGCCAGCATCATCGAGGCGACCCTTAGGTTTAGGCGCCGCACCGGCTGCCCAGACTCGCGCTCCCACTCGGTGATCAGCTGCTGCAACCGATTGACCGTCTTTGGGCGCTTGGGCGGCACGCTCATGCTCGTCCGCCGACGCCTTCGAGCGCGAACTCCCGCATCAGCGTCTCGTGCTCCTGGGCACTCAGCAGCCCGCGAGCACGGCCGTGACGGACGGCCTGCTCGAGCAGATCGCGCCCGAGGTGCTCCCGTGCGCACTGGCGGAGGGCGGGGCCGAGCTTGACGACGGGGATCCCCTCGATCGCGGTGACCTCAGCCGGGTCGAGATCTTCGCGATGAACCACGTACGCCCTGGGGATCGCTCGCTGCGGGCGGTGTCCGCGTGGCACGGTGATATGGATCTTGGCGGGGTTCACGTCGCTCACATCCCACAGATCCAATGCTGTGTCGTGCGTGAGCACACCGTGTATGCCCTGGGGCCACAACGCCGCCGCCATGTAGGCCTGCATCGCGCCGCCAGGCATGAACGGCACCCGGTAGACGCCTCTGCTAACCCGCTCCAGCTGTCCTCGCCCAGCCAGCTTGGCGAGCGTCTTGGGCTCGTAGCCGACCTCCCGTGCGTCATCGATTGTGACCAGCCCGAACCGATCTGCCGCAGTCTCCGCCAGTTCACTGAAACGCTTGGTAGGCACCCTGCTCACTATACCCCAAAACGTCTACTTTCAAGCACTCCAGAGCTTCGAACGCAGGTCATGCAGCCAGCGCCGCGCACGACCGCCCACCGCATGGGCACGATAAGCTCGATCCCACAAACACGGCTGCCGAGCGGCGCGTGAACGCCCTCGCGCCCGGGACAACAGGAAGCAGGTCCCGATGCGCAAGCACCGTAGTCACAGCCGGGCAGTCGGCGTCTGATGGCGCCGCGGCCGACGGGGACACTTGACAGCGAAGCACAGGCCGACGGCACACTGGCGTTCCGCTTGCGATTCCGTGCGTATGGCAAGCGACAGACCGTAATCCTGCACGAGCGGCGCGACTGCAACTGCCAGCACGGGTGTGGCGGAGGCTGGAACGAGCGAACCGCCCGTGTAGAGCTGCGCAAGATTATCGCCAGAGTTGAAGCTGGCATCTGGCAGAAGCCCACACGCCGTGAGACTGCGAGGAGCGTCGCTCCAGCTGAGGCCCCGCTCTTCGACGACTACATCGAGTACTGGCTGACAGCCAGGTTCGATGGCGTCCTCGGAGAAAAGCCGCTCCATACAAACACTCGCAGCGACTACCGCTGGCGGGCAGGGCATCTCAAGCGATTCTTCGGTCGCTACCGCCTCGATGAAATCGACGGCGACCTGTGCCTGGAGTTCAAGGCACATAAGTTGCATGAGTCGCGAGAGCTGCGTGAGGCGCTGCAGGCCGGTGCCGACCTTCGCGATGCGCGCAACCGCCGAGCGGTGCCGTTGGGAGCAGCCTCGCTGAAGAAGCTGCTGACGATGCTCGCCACTGTCCTCGGTGACGCAATCGAGGACGGACACCTGGACGCCAACCCGGCACGCAGCCGCCGGCTGCGTATCCATGTCCCAAAGCCCAAGCGCACGTTCCTCGAGATCGACGAGCTGGCCTGCCTCGAGGACATCGCACGAGCACAGGACCCCACCGCTTGTGTCAAGGATCACGGGAATTCCCCAGTTGTGATCATTGGGATTCCCCAGGGGTGGGGTGGCCGGAGAGTGCTGGCCGGAGCGCGTTGAGGGCGTCGCGGTGGCGGCGCATGCGGTAGCTCTCGCCG
>JACDGG010000254.1 GCA_013815355.1 Solirubrobacterales bacterium | reverse complement strand
CATCCGGCCCTCGTCGGCGCGCAGTCCGCTGAGCGCGCGCCCACACCGCGACGCCGCGAGGCTCCGGCCGCGCAGACGGCCGGAGCCGGGTGCGAGCTGCCCGCTCGTGCCCTCGGCGACGCTGGGAGCAACGGCCTGGACGGCTCGCTCGGCGGTGTCGGGGTTCATGCGCTGAGAGCGAGCCTAGAGGCCGCCGCAAGAGAACCGGCAGGAGATCGCACTCCCGCACGGTAATCTCGAAACTCCGAAGATGTCTCGACAAGCAAGACAGCGCCGTCGCAGGCACGGGCTCGGTGGAGGCCTGCGAGTCCTCGCCGTCGGCGGCGGCGTGCTCACCACGGCGGCCATAATCGCGGCTGTCGCGGCCGTGCTCTACCTCGTGCACATCGCCGACTCGGCGCCCGCGATCGGCAGGCTGCGCGCAATCGTCTCCGGGGGCTCCTCGCAGGTGTTCGCCTCCGACGGCACCCGCCTCGGCTTCATCCAGTCCGATCAGCTGCGCACGCCCGTCGGCTGGAAGAGCATCCCCGAGTCGCTCAAGGACGCGACCGTCGCGATCGAGGATCAGCGCTTCTACAAACATGACGGCGTCGACGTCACCGGCATCTTCCGCGCGGCGATCAAGGACATCACCCACGGCGCCGCGCTGCAGGGCGGCTCCACGATCACGATGCAGCTCGTGCGCAACCTCTACCTCGGCGGCAACCAGCACACGCTAAAGCAGAAGATCGTCGAGGCCAAGGACGCGCTCGACTACGAGAAACACCACTCCAAGCACTCGATCCTCACGAGCTACCTCAACAGCGTCCCCTACGGCACCGTCGGCGGGCAGACCGCGATCGGTGTGCAGGCTGCCGCGCGCATCTTCTTCGACAAGCCCGCCTCGGAGCTGAACCTGCAGCAGTCCGCGCTGCTGGCGGGCCTGCCGCAGGCGCCCTCGCAGTACAACCCCTTCCAAGATCCCCACTCCGCCCGCCGGCGCCGCAACGAGGTGCTGGCGAAGATGGCCGAACTGCACTACATCACGCCCGCGCAGGCCGCCCGGGCTGAGGCATCCTCGCTCGGCGTGCACCTCGGCACGTTCTACTCGCAACGGCGCGAGAACTTCTTCTTCGAATACGTGCGCGAGCAGCTCGTGCACCGCTACGGCGCCACGACCGTGCAGCAGGGCGGGCTGAAGGTGTACACGACGATCGACCTGAACATGCAGCGCCTCGCGCGCAAAGCGATCGGCGACGTGCTCAACGAACCCGAAGACCCGGCCGCGGCGATCGTCACGATCAACCCGGCCAATGGCGACATCGAGGCGATGGCCGAGTCCGAAACCTACGGCTCGAAGTCGCAGTACAACCTCGCCGCCGACGGGCACCGCCAGCCGGGCTCGACGTTCAAGGCGATCGACCTCGCCGACGCGCTCTCGCGCGGCGTCGATCCGAACAACACCTACTACGTCTCCCACACGCTCGCGCAGGGCTGGCTGCCGGGCTATCCCACCTATGAAGTCAAGACCTTCGAGGGCACCTCGCTTAACCGCTCGATCAACCTCGTGCAGGCCACGCTCGCCTCAGACAACACCGTCTACGCGCAGCTGGCCGCCGACCTCGGCGAGAGCACCGTCACCGAAATGGCACACAAGCTGGGGGTCACGAGCCCGCTCGACAACTTCGCGGCGGAGGCGCTCGGGGGACTCAAACTCGGCGTCACACCGCTGGAGATGGCAAACGTCTACGCGACGCTCGCCGACGGCGGCTGGCGCAACTCGCCGATCGCGATCACCAAGGTCGGCTTCCCCGACGGCCACACCGACCGCAACTGGGGCAAGCCCCACCGCGTGAAGGTGTTGAGCGAAGGGGTCACGGCCGAGGAGACGAACATCCTGCACCAGAACGTGCTCGGCGGAACAGCGGGGCGCTCGGCGATCAACTGCCCGACGGCCGCCAAGACGGGCACGACGAGCGAACTGATCGACGCCTGGCTCGATGGCTATACGCCGAAGTACTCGACGGTCGTGTGGATGGGCTACCCCTCGCGACGGGTCTCGATGACGAGCGTCCACGGCCAGCCCCAGCAGGGCGGCTACCTGCCCGCAGAAATCTGGCACGCCTACATGGCCGCCGTCACCGAAGGTGAACCGTGCAGTGAATTCCCCCAGCCCAAGGAAACGCTCTCCTACCAGCCGTTCTATGGCAAGTACGCCTCCACCGGCCTGGCGCAGAGCAGCCACGAAAGCGAAGCGGAAAGCAAGGAAGCAAAGCCGAAGCCAAAGCCCGGCAAAGGGCACGGCGGCGGCGCCACCCCCCCTGCGCCCGAACCGAAGGCGCTGAGCAAGACGGGCGGCGCCTCGCCCGGATGAACGCCTCCGCGAGGGGCCGGTAGAACCCCGCGTCCCAGCTTCGCTGGTAGTTTGGACTCGTTAGGGAAACTAGACGGCCCCCACCCGCGGGTGTGAGTGGCCAGATTGGATGCGGCGTGGCGAAGGAGGACAAGGTTGAATTCGAGGGCGAGGTGATCGAGGCCCTCCCGAACGCGATGTTCCGCGTCAAGCTCGACAACGACCACGTGGTGCTCGGGCACGTCGCGGGCAAGATGCGCCGCTTCAGGATTCGCATCCTGCCGGGTGATCGCGTCCGCTGCGAGCTTTCGCCGTATGACCTGGATCGCGCGCGGATCGTGTACCGGCACCGCTGAGCCGGGGCCATCGCTGAGCGCTCCCTGATCGAATCGCTTGCGGCCGAGCTGGCCGCGAGCCGGGGAGCGCGTGTCGTGCGCGGCATCGGCGACGACGCCGCCGTGGTGCGCTCGCGCCCGCTGTGCGTGACCTCCGTCGACACGATGGTGCAGGACGTTCACTTCCGCCTGCAGGACGGCTGGGCCGACGCCGAGGAGGTCGGCCATCGCGCGATGGCCGGCGCGCTCTCCGACCTCGCGGCGATGGGTGCCGAGGCCGGCGAGGCCTACCTCGCGCTCGTGCTGCCGCAGGGCTTCGAGGAGGAGCGAGCGCTCGCGCTGGTGCGGGCGGCGGGCGTGCTTGCCGAGGCATGCGCCACGACGATCCTCGGCGGCGACGTCTCCAGCGGACCGGCGCTGATCGTCAGCGTCACCGCCGTGGGCTGGGCCGAGCACGAGCGCCGGCTCATCGCCCGCGACGGCGCGCAGGCGGGCGATCTGATCGGCGTGACCGGCAGCCTCGGCG
>JACDGG010000058.1 GCA_013815355.1 Solirubrobacterales bacterium | reverse complement strand
CACTGGCCCTATGCAGCGCCCCCGCCGCCGCCCGATGCCTCCCCGCTGCCCGCCGTCCCGACTCTGATCCTGAGCGGCTCGCAGGATCTGCGCACGCCGACCGCGAACGCCAGCGAAGTCGCAGCGCAGATTCCCGGCTCGCACCTGCTCGTGGTCCCCGACACGGGACATTCGGTGCTGAGCGCGGAGCCCACGCCCTGCGGGCGAAACGCGCTGAAGGCGCTCTTCGCCGGGCGCCCGGTGGCGCCCTGCCGTGCACTGCCCGTCCCCGCGCTGCTGCGCCCGCCGCCACTGCCGCCGCGCCGCCTCGCGGTGGTGCCGGCCGAGCACGGCTACTCCGGGACACCCGGACGGGCGCTGGACGCCGTCGGACTGACGCTCGCAGATCTCAGGCGAGAGCTCGTGATGCAGCTGCTCGAACTGCCCTCGGGAAGCGCCCTCTCGCTGCCGAGCCTGCGAGTCGGCGGCCTGCGCGCCGGATGGGCGCGCTTCACTGGCACGACGATCACTCTGCACGACTACACCTACGTTCCGGGCGTCGCGCTCAGCGGCACTCTCAAGCATGGCTCCGACGATCTCCGCGTGCTCGGGTCCTCATCCTTGAGCGGCACGCTGCGCAGCGGTAGCCACGGCTCTCTGATCGGGACGCTCGGCGGGCAACGCGTCGTGCTGCCGGCGAATTCCCGCGCGACGGCAGCTATTGTCGGCGGCAATGCCCCGGTGCGCCCCCTCTCAGGTCCTGGCGGTGCTGGGATTCGCGCTGGCGCTGGCCGTCTGGCCGGCGCACTCGCAGGCCGCGAGCCTTGAATTCGCCCCCTGCGCCAGGAGCACGGCGTTCTCCTGCGCCTCCCTCTCGGTTCCGCTGGATAGAACCGGTTCCGTAGCCGGGACGATCACGCTGAGCGCCGAGCGCCGGCTCGCCGCGGTCACACCCGGCCGTGACGCTGTGGTCGCGCTCGCGGGAGGCCCGGGCCAGGCGGTCCTGCCGCTCGCGGACTTCATCGCGCAGGCGATCGCCCCCGCGCTCGGCACGCGCGATCTGCTGCTCTTCGATCAGCGCGGCACGGGAGCCTCGGACCCGCTGAGCTGTCGCGCGCTCGCCGGCGGCGCGGGCGCGTCCTCCTCGAAGGACCCCGGCGAACTCGTGAGCCGCTGCGCACGCGAACTCGGCCCCGCGCGCGGGGCCTTCACGACCAGAGAATCGGTCGCCGACATCGAGGCGCTGCGCCAGGCGGCGGGCTATGAAAAGCTCGTCCTGTACGGCACCTCATACGGCACGAAGGTCGCCCTCGAGTACGCCGAACGCTATCCCCAGCACACCGAGGCGCTCGTGCTCGACTCGACCGAGACGCCGGAAGGCCCGGAAGCGTTCCGTCTGTCCACTTTCAAAGCGATGACCCCGGCGCTGCGCGAACTCTGCTCGCACGGCGCCTGCGCCGGCGTCAGCTCGAACCCCGTGGGCGACGTCGCGCGCCTCGTCGCGCGGCTTGCGCAGGCGCCACTGAAGGGCAGCGTCTACGACGCCCGCGGCCGTTCCGACAAGCTGAGCGTGACGCGCGATGACCTCTACGGCCTGCTGCTCGCCGGCGACCTCGATCCGGCGCTGCGCGCCGAGGTGCCTGCCGCCGTCCATGCCGCGCTCGCCCACGATGCCGGGCCGCTGCTGCGCCTGCAGGCGCTCGGCGGCGTGCACGCCGGCAAGGAAGAAAGCGGCGACGTGGCCATCACGCTGTTCCTCGCCACCTCCTGCGAGGAGACCCCGTTCCCGTGGGGACGCACTGCCACCGCGGGCACTCGCGCGGTGGAAGCCGAAGCCGCGCTGAACGCGCTGCCGAGCGCCGACTTCTACCCGTTTGACCCGGAAGCGGGCCTGCTCGATCAGACGATCCCGCTGTGCGTCTCCTGGCCCGACGCCGCGCCCGCCCCGGCGCCCTCTGGCGCGCTGCCGAACGTGCCGACGCTGATCCTCTCCGGCGGGCAGGACTTGCGCACGCCAACAGCCAACGCCACGAGCGTGGCCGCCCGTATCCCCGACGCGCAGATCCTGGTGGTCCCCTACACCGGGCACTCGGTCCTCGGCAGCGACCTGACCGGCTGCACCAAGTCGACGCTCCAGGCGTTCTTCGCCGGCGTCCCGGTGACCCCGTGCCCGGCGAGCGCCAATCACTTCCCGCCCGTCCCGCTGGCGCCGCGATCGGCCGGCGAAGTGCCCACCGCCGCTGGTCTCCCCGGTCTGCCCGGACGCACTTTGACGGCGAGCCTGAAGACCGTCGGCGACCTCGAGCGCACGGTCGTCGTGCTGGGCATCGGCTTCGGGGCGATCCCCGTCGGCGCGCGGTTCGGCGGGCTGCGCGGCGGCGACGCCAAGGTCACCAAGACCGGTGTCGTGCTCGATCGCTACTCCTACGTCGCAGGCGTGCGGCTGAGTGGCGTGATCCCGATCGGGCTGCTGCTCAAAGCCAAGGGGCCCTCCGGGGATCTGATCGTCTCGGGCGCGGGCGCGGCCTCCGGACACGTGCGTCTCAGTACCGGGCACCGCGTCAGCGGCGTGCTCGGCGGGCGCGGCTTCGCGGCGCGCATCACCGCGCGCACGGCACGCTCGGCGCCGGGCGCAGCGCTCGCGGCCGAATGGCCCGCGCCGGCTACCCTGCCACCGCCCTCCGCGCTCGCCCGCCTGCCTTGACGAACGCGCTCGCCTCAGAGACCTCCCCCTACCTGCGCCAGCACGCCGAGAACCCGGTCGACTGGCTGCCCTGGGGCGCGCCCGCGTTCGAGCGGGCCGCAGCCGAGAGCAAGCCGGTGCTCGTCTCAATCGGCTACTCCTCCTGCCACTGGTGCCATGTGATGGAGCGCGAGTCCTTCGAGGACGCGGCCACGGCGAGGCTGATGAACGAGAGCTTCGTCTGCGTGAAGGTCGACCGCGAGGAGCGCCCGGACATCGACGCGCTCTACATGGAGGCCGTGCAGGGCATGACCGGGCGCGGCGGGTGGCCGCTGAACGTGTTCCTGACGCCCGAGCAGCTGCCCTTCTACGGGGGCACCTACTTCCCGCCGGAGCCTCGCCACGGCATGCCTGCCTGGACGCAGGTGCTGCAGGCGATCGCGGAGTCCTGGAGCGCCAACGGCGCGGAGATCCGCGCGGGCGGGGAGCAGTTGCGCGAGCAGCTCTCCGGCGGCGCGCGCCTGTCGCCCTCAAGCGTTCCGCTGGCGCCCGCGGCGCTCACGGCGGCCGTCGAGCGGCTGCGCGAGAGCTTCGACGCGCGCCACGGCGGCTTCGGCGGCGCACCGAAGTTTCCCCAGGCCTCGACGATCGAGCTGTTGCTGCTCGGCGACGGCGAGGAGATGGCTCTCACCACGCTGCGGGCGATGGCCAGCGGCGGCATCCACGACGTGCTCGGCGGCGGCTTTGCGCGCTACAGCGTCGATGCGGCCTGGACGGTGCCGCACTTCGAGAAGATGCTCTACGACAACGCCCTGCTCGCGCGCGCCTACCTGCATGGCTCCCAGGCCTCTGAAGATCCGCTGCTGCGCTCGGTCTGCGTCGAGACCCTCGAGTGGGCGCTGCGCGAGATGCGCGGCCCCGAGGGCGCGTTCTTCAGCGCGCTGGATGCGGACTCCGAGGGCGTGGAGGGACGCTTCTACGTGTGGCGCGCCGCCGAGCTGCGCGAGCTGCTCGGCGAGGACGGCCCCGCCGCGATCGCCTGGCTCGACGTCAGCGAGGAGGGAAACTTCACCGACCCCGCGCACCCCGAGCCCGGGCTGAACGTGCTCTGCGCGCGAGGCCCGGAGCCACCCGAAGAGCAGCGCGAGCGCATCCGCACGACGCTCCTGAGCGCTCGCGAGGAGCGCATCCGCCCAGCGCTCGACGACAAGCGCCTGACGAGCTGGAACGCGCTGATGATCAGCGCCCTCGCCGACGCCGGCGCCGCTCTGGGAGAGCCGCGCTACCTCGACGCCGCTGTCAGCAGCGCGGAGTTCCTGCTCACGCAGATGCGCGATGAGCGCGGAGGCCTGCTGCGGAGCTACAACGACGGGCGCGCCAAGATCGGCGCCTACCTCGAGGACCACGCCTTCCTGCTTGAGGCACTGATCGTGCTGTTCGAGACGACCTGCGAAGAGCGCTGGTATGAAGAGGCGATGGCGCTCGCCGACCAGATCATCGCCCGCTTCGCCGACCCCGAGCGGGGCGGCTTCTTCTCCACGCCCGCGGACGGAGAGGCGCTGATCGCGCGGCGCAAGGACCTCGAGGACTCGCCGATCCCGGCCGGCGCCTCGAGCGCCGCGCTCGGCCTGCTGCGCCTCTCCCAGCTGAGCGGCTCAGAGGAGCAGGAGCGCCACGCCGTCTCGGTTCTCACGCTGCTGCACGAGATCGCCCCGCGCCATCCGGGCGCCTTCGCCCACCTGCTGCAGGCGCTTCACTGGTACTTCGCGCCCGCTCGCCCGATCGCCTGCGCGATACCGGCGGCGAAACACACGCCGCCACGCGAGCCGTAGCCCGCCAGGGCGCAGGCCATCTAAAAATCGAAGGACCTAAAGGATCGAGAGGTAGCGGTCGAGCTCCCACTGCGTGACGTCGACACGGTAGTCGTCCCACTCCTGGCGCTTGATCTCCACGTAGCGGTTGAACATGTGCTCGCCGAGCGTGCGCAGCACGAGCTCTGACTCCGCCGTGATCTCGATCGCCTCGCCGAGGCTCTCCGGTAGCTGCTCCACGCCGAGGCGCTTGCGCTCCTCGCCGGAGAGGTGGTAGAGGTTCTTCTCCATCGGCTCGGGCAGCTCATAGCCCTTCTCGATTCCCTCGAGGCCCGCCTGCAGCAGCACCGCGAAGGTCAGGTAGGGGTTGCACGCCGGATCGGGGCAGCGCAGCTCCATGCGCGTGGCCTTCTCCCTGCCCGGGTGATACATCGGCACGCGCACGAGCGCCGAGCGGTTGCGCCGCGACCAGGCCACGTAGACGGGGGCCTCGAAGCCCGGCACGAGACGCTTGTAGGAGTTCACCCACTGCGCGAAGATCGAGCAGATCTCACGGGAGTGCTTGAGCTGCCCGGCGATGAAGGCCTTGCCGACGTCGGAGAGGAAGTACTGGTCCTCGGCGTCGTAGAAGACGTTCTGGCCTTTGCTGAACAGCGACTGGTGGGTGTGCATGCCCGAGCCGTTCTCGCCGAACAGCGGCTTGGGCATGAACGTCGCATGCCAGCCGTACTTCATCGCGTACTCCTTGACCGTGATCCGGTAGGTCATGCAGTCGTCGGCCATCTTCAGCGCGTCCGCATAGCGCATGTCGATCTCGTGCTGGGAGGGCCCGACCTCGTGGTGGGTGTACTCGACGTGGATGCCGAGCTGCTCCATCGCCAGCACCGTCTCGCGGCGCACATCCGAGCCCGCGTCGAGCGTGGTCAGATCGAAGTAGCCGCCTTCGTCGAGCACCTCGGTGGACTTCGAGTCGCGGAACAGGAAATACTCGAGCTCGGGTCCGACGTTGAATGTGTCAAAGCCCATCGCCTCCGCGCGCTGCAGCGCGCGGCGCAGCACGTGGCGAGGGTCGCCCTCGTAGGGGGTCCGCTCGGGGGTGATCACGTCGCAGAACATGCGTCCCACGCCCTGCTCCTCGGGGCGCCACGGAAGCACCGCGAAGGTGCTCGGGTCGGGCATCGCGATCATGTCGGACTCCTCGATCGCGTTGAAGCCGGTGATCGAGGAGCCGTCGAAGCCCATGCCCGCCTCGAAGGCATCGTCGAGCTCGGCGGCGTTGATCGAGAAGGACTTCAGCTGCCCGAGGATGTCGGTGAACCAGAAGCGGATGAAGCGGATCTCGCGCTCGGCCACGAGCGCCTTTACGTCCTCGGCGGTCTTCGGCTGATCGGGCATCGACGCGGACCCTAGCCGATGGCCCTGACCGGGCCTATCGACGGATGGCCAAAAGCGTGGGTCAGTGCCCAGCCACTGCCGCTACGAAGCTCGCGACCTCTTCGGCTTCCTTGCCCTGATAGAGCAGGGCCGGCATCTGGCCGAGGCCGCGTGCGCGGCCTTCGGTGATCGCGCCGAGAACGAGGGCCTTGCGCCCAGCCGGCGTGGCGATGTCGACGCCCACGCGCACATCGAGGTCGGGACCGACGCGCCCGACGGACTTCGTCGCGTTCAGCGTGTGGCAGACCGCGCAAGCGCGCGCGAACAGTTCGCGGCCCTTCTGCTCGTCGGCCGTCAGCCGGATGCCGCCGGAGGCGACGCTCGCCTTGTGATCGCCGTTGAAGGCCATCACGATCGCCGGAACGGCCAGCCCGAAGGCGAACAGCACGACGACGCCGAGCGTGACCAGGCGCTGTCCCGGCTTCGCTTCGGTGTGCAGCGTCCGCCGCGCGCCACCGGGGCCGCCGCGCATCGCCACGAAAAACACGCCGAGGCCGAGCAGCGCCCAGAAGATGACAAACGCGATGAGCATCGCGCGGGAAGATATCGCTTGGCGGCGCGGAAGGCCCCGGGAGACCTCGGCGCGCTCGGTGCCCGTGCCGCGAGAACCGCGTCGTGAGAGCGTCCACAGCTTTAGGCGCCGCGAAGCTACGGCGCTACCCTGGAGATGTCGGCAACCTCAAGGAAGTGCTCTGCGAGCCGTGAACATGCTGCGCCGCCTCCCCATCTACCGCCTCCTGCTCCTCGTCGGGCTCGTGATCGTGGCCGGCGTCTCGGCCACCGCGATCGCGCTCGCGCTGGGCTCCAGCGAAAAGCCGCCGCAGCGGCCGCTGGCGCAGGCGGTCCACGACGCGCTCTCAGCGCCCGCCGTGGAAGGCGTGAGCGCGAGCGTCACGCTCACCGACCACCTGCTCGAAGGCGCCAGCCTCGCAAGCGGCTCCGGCCAGGGCGGCGAAGTCGCCTCGAACCCGCTGCTGGCGGGTGCATCGGGACGCCTGTGGATAGCCAAGGACGGACGCGCGCGCCTGGAGCTGCAGGCCGAAAAGGGAGACACCCAGATCATCTATGCCGGCAGCACGCTGAGCGTCTATGACGCGGCCTCCAACACGCTCTACCGCTACAAGCCTCCCGCCGCGGACACAACCGCCTCCCCGCCCACCCCCGGGAAGAGCCACGAAACGCCGAGCGTCGCGAAGGTCGAAGAAGCGATCGCGCATCTCTCCAAGCACGCCACGCTCTCCGGCGCCACCCCCGACAACGTCGCAGGCGCGCCCGCCTACACGGTGCGCGTCTCGCCAAAGCAGGGCGGCAGCCTGCTGGGCGGCGCCGAGCTGTCCTTCGACGCCGCCAACGGCGCCCCGCTGCGCGCGGCGATCTACTCATCCACGAGCAGCTCGCCCGTGCTCGAACTGGCCGCCACGCAGGTCTCCTTCGGCACGGTCCCCGACTCGGTCTTCAGCTTCACCCCGCCCGCCAACGCCAAGATCGAAGAAATCGCCACGAGCACCACCGACGCGCACGCGAGCCTGCCGCACAAGTACGACACGGGCGCCAAGCCCAAGCTGACCACGCACGGCAGCGGACCCGCGGCGATCGCGGTGCTCGAAAGCAAGCTCCCGGCAGGCAAGTCCGGCTCGAGCGCCGCCCTCGACGCGCTTCCGAAGGTCAAGATCAACGGCGCGAACGCGAGCGAGCTGCGCACGGCGCTCGGCACGCTGCTGAGCTTCGAGCGCTCAGGCGTGCGCTACGTGCTCGCCGGATCTGACACGCCCGCGACGATCGAGGCTCTTGCCCGCGGCCTCTAGTGTCGAGGAGGCGCCGCCGGTCCGGGCGCGCGGGCTGGTCAAGCGCTACAAAGAGGTTCTGGCGGTCGACCACATCGACCTCAACGTGCGCGCCGGTGATGTTTACGGCTTCCTCGGCCCCAACGGAGCCGGCAAGACGACCACGCTGCGCATGGCGCTCGGGCTGATCACGCCGAGTGAGGGCAGCGTCGAGCTGTTCGGGCGCGACCCGCTGCGCGAGGGGGCGCGCGCCCTCGATGGCGTCGCCGGCTTCGTTGAGGCGCCTCGCTTCTATCCCTACATGAGCGCCCGCAAGAACCTCGAGCTGCTCGCGGCGCTCGACGGCGACGATGCGCGCTCGCGCATCCCCGAGGTGCTCGAGATCGTGGAGCTCACACCGCGCGCCAAGCACCGCGTCGGCGGCTTCTCCCATGGGATGCGCCAGCGCCTGGGCATCGCCGCGGCGCTGCTGCGCCGCCCCCGCCTGCTGATGCTCGACGAGCCGGCGACGGGTCTCGACCCCGCCGGCATGCGCGATATGCGCCTCTTGATCCGCCGCCTGGCCGACGAAGGCATCACCGTCCTGCTCTCAAGCCACCAGCTTCCCGAGGTGCAGGAGCTCTGCGACCGCGTCGCGATCGTCGACTCCGGTCGCGTGGTCTATGAGGGCGCGCTCGCCGATCTGCGCCGCCAGGGGGGCGCCGGCTACCGCCTGCGCACCACCGACGATGGGCGTGCGCTTGAGATCATGAGCGCGCGGCGCGGCATCTCCCACGCCCAGGCCGGCGAGCATGGCCTCGGCTTTCAGGCCGATGAGGCCGACGTGGGGTCGCTCTCGCTCGCGCTCGCGCATGCGGGCGTCGGCATCCTCGCGCTCACCCCGGAGCTCGCGACACTCGAGGATCTCTTCTTCCGCCTGACCGAAACCGCCGAGCACGAAGCGCCGCCGCCGCCGGCCGCCGCCGCCGGTGAGGAGGCCCAACTGGTGCAGGCACGATGAGCACCGTCGCCGGCGCGCCTCCCGTGGCCGTGGCCGGCGCCCATCCCCGCCGGCACCCGTCGACGTTCACCGTGTACCGCTGGGAGCTGCGCAAGCTGATCTCCCAGAAGCGCACCTACATGGGCCTCGGGCTCGTGATCGTGCTGCCGCTGTTCTTCGTGATCTTCCAGAACGTGCACCAGCGCCACGATCGCGGCGCGGAGAACATCTTCGCCTCGCAGATCACGCAATCCGGCCTGGCGACGCCCGTGCTGATGCTGCTGTTCCTCTCGGTGTTCATGCTGCCGCTCGCCGCCGCGCTCGTCGCGGGCGATGTGGTGGCCGCCGAGGACGGCAACGGCACACTCAAGACGATCCTCACGCGCTCGGTCAACCGCGGGCAGGTGTTCGCCGCAAAGACGCTCGCGGCGATGAGCTACGCGGCGCTCGCCGTCTTCCTCTCGGCCGCGGTCTCCACCGTCGCCGGTGTCATCTCCTGGGGCTTTCACTCCGTCACGACGTTCTCCGGCAGCGTCGTCAGCGCTCCCGAAGGGCTGCTGCTCGTGCTCGCCTCAAACGCCGTCTACCTGATCCCGCTGATGGCCGTCGTCAGCATCGGCGTGCTGCTCTCGACCGTCACCCGCAACAGTGCCGCCGCGGTCGTGGGCACACTCGGCGTCGTGATCCTGCTCGTGATCGTCGCGCAGATCCCGGGCCTTGAAGGCATCAAGCCCTACCTGCTCGACGAACAGTTCGAGAACTGGCATGGGCTCCTGCGCACACCGACCGACTGGGCGCCGATCATCCACTCGGCCTGGGTGTGCGCCCTCTATGCGGCACCGGCGCTCCTAGCCGGCTACCTCGTGTTCCTGCGCCGCGACGTCGCCGGCGGCTAGGACCTGCTCAGGTGACCTCGGCCGGCAGGTCGACGACCGACAGCTCGACATCGCCCATCAGCCGGCGCGCCTCGCGGGGGTCGATAAGTCCGGCGCCCAGGCGTGCGGTCGACTCCGCGCCGCAGGCCACGCCGAAGCGCAGGCACTGGTCGGGCGCGCGGCCTTCATAACGCGCGGCGAGGTAACCGGCCAGGAACGCATCCCCCGAGCCGCGCTTGGCGATCGGCTCGCGCTGCTCGACGCGCGCGCGCTTCAGAAAGCGCTGACCGTCCACGAGCACCTGCGCGAGACATCCGTCGGGCAGCGTCATGATCGCCTCCCGGGGGCCGAGCGCCACGATCTCGCCGACCGCCAGCGTACGCTCCTCCTCGGTCGCGAACTCGTGCCCGACGAGCTCCTCGGCCTCGAGCACGTTGGGCGAGACAACATCGGGTTCCGCGCGCACCGCCTGGCGCAGCGGCTCGCCGTCGGTGTCGATGACCGAGATCACGTCGAGGCGCTCGAGGTCGCGCACCAGTGAGGCGTAGAGGTCCGGCTCCACGCCTCGCGGCAGCGAGCCCGCGAACACCACGATCGCCGCACCACGCGCCAGATACAGGAGCTTGTCGCGAAACAGCTCGACCTCCCGCGCCGAGACGGCGGGACCGCGTTCGTTGATCTCCGTCTGGTCGCCCGTGGTCGGGTCGAGCACGGAGGTGTTCGTGCGCGACTCCTCGCGGATGCGCACGAAGTCGTTGAGAATCGACTCCTCTGTGAGCTGCTCGACGATGTGCGTGCCGGTCGCGCCGCCGGCGAAGCCCGTGGCAATCACCGGCTGGCCCAGCGCCTTCAGCGTGCGTGCGATGTTGACGCCCTTGCCGCCCGCCATCGTGCGCTGATCGACGGTGCGGTGACGCCGCCCCAACCGGAAGTTGGGCACCGCCAGCGACTTGTCGATCGCAGCGTTGAGGGTGACCGTGATGATCATCGGAGCGCCTTACCCAGTTTCCGGCGCGCCCGAACGACCAACGATGCCTTGGCGTGCACGACACACAGGCTAGCGGAACGATCTCCCATGGCTGACAGGCCGCGAGCGCCCGCTCCCGCGCGCCGCAGAGGCGCCGCGCAGAGCGGCCCACAGGCGCGCCAGATAGCTCACTGGCCGCCGCCACGCAGCCCGCGGGCCTCAGCGCTCAGACGCGCCGGGAGAGCTCCCAGGCTGCTGCGCGCAGCCTCTCGGCCTCGGCGCGAGCGGCGCCGGCGGGACCCGCGTCGCTCTTTCGATGAGCGTCGGCGATGCTGCGCGAGGCCGTCACGAGCCCGCCCGCCGGCCCTGGAGCGAAGGCGGGAGCGAGGTCCTCGACGCGCCCGCCCTGCGCGCCCACGCCGGGGAGCAGGAACGTCGCGCTTCCCATCAGCTCGCGCGCTCGCACGAGGTGCTCGGGCAGGGTCGCGCCCACGACCGCCCCGACATCGGAGAGGCCGGAGTCTCCGCGCCCCTCGCGGCCGAGCTCATCGACGAGCACTGCGATGCGCTCCCACACCCTCGCAGGCGGCGCCGCCAGCTCCAGGTCCTCGAAGTCCGCGGCCCCCGGGTTCGATGTGCGCACCAGCACGAGCACCCCGGCACCGCTCGCACGCGCTGCCCGCACGAACGGCTCCACGGCGTCGGCGCCCATCAGCGGGTTGACGGTCACGAGATCCGCCCCGAGCCCGTCGAGATGCCCGAAGGGCGTATCCACGCCGCCGAGCAGGGCGCTCGCATACGCGCCGGCGCTGACGTCGATGTCGCCGCGCTTGGCGTCGGCGATCACGAGCAGCCCGCGCCCGCGCGCGTGCTCGGCGACATCCGCGAGCACCGACCAGCCGCTCGTGCCCAGCACCTCGAAGCGGGCGAGCTGGAGCTTGACCGCGACGCACGCCTCGGCGCTCGCATCGATCAGCGCCCGGCAATGAGCGAGCACCGCCTGCGCGGCGCGCCCGCGCGGGCTCGGGGCGTCCGCTGCCTCGGCGCCGACGGGCCACAGGGCACCCGGGTCCGGGTCGATCCCGAGCACGAGCTGGCTCTCGCGCTCGGACACGCGAGCCGCGAGCGTGTCGCCGAATGCCCGCGGCTGCGTCAGCGAGCCTTCACCGCGCTCTTCAAGCCGCTGCCCGCGGTGAAGCGGGGCACACGCGAGGCCGCGATCTGAATGCGCTCGCCCGTGCGCGGGTTCACTCCGGCGCGAGCGCCGCGCTCGCTGACGTGGAACTTGCCGAACCCCGACACCGTCACCTCGCTGCCGCGGCGCAGCGCATCTTCGACGGTGGCGAGCACCGCGTCGACCGCTCGCGA
Source organism: Solirubrobacterales bacterium (assembly GCA_013815355.1). Classification (GTDB taxonomy): domain Bacteria; phylum Actinomycetota; class Thermoleophilia; order Solirubrobacterales; family Solirubrobacteraceae; genus Palsa-744. Next base: position 3,590 of record JACDGG010000058.1, on the reverse strand, counting down.
GGCATCCGTCTTGGTCAGCTCGGCGCGATCGGCCACCTGTTCGACCAGCTCGGACTTGGTCACTTCCGCCCTCCTCGTTCGTGAAACGTTATGGCGACGCTAACACCGCGTGCGGACAGGCGCATCGGTAACAATGCGGCGATGGCGGTCAACCGCATCGCATGGATCGTGACCGTGCTGGTCGCGCTGCTGACGGCGCTTCTGCTGCTCCTCTCCGGCTACACCGGCTACGCCGGCCTCGGCGTGGCAGTCGCGATCTCAGCCGCGATCAACCTGCTGTAGCGGCGGACTGCTCGAGCCACGCGCGCAGCTCGCGCGCTGCGCGGCCACGGTGGCTGATCTCATCCTTCTGGCGCGCGCTCAGCTCGGCCATCGTCAGCTCACCGGGCGCATCCTCGGCCACGAACACCGGGTCATAGCCGAACCCGCCCTCGCCGCGCTCCTGAGCGGCCATGCGCCCGGCGCAGCGGCCGTCGAATAGCAGCTCGGAGCCGTCGCGGGGATCGACCATAGCGATCACGCAGACGTATTCCAGCGCGCTGCCGGCGGGCACCTCGCGCATCAGCTTCTCGAGGTTCTCGCGATCGCTCGCCTGCTCGCCCGCGTAGCGCGCCGAGCGCACCCCGGGCGCCCCGCCAAGCGCCGCCGCGGCGATGCCCGAGTCATCGGCGATGCTCAGCCGTCCGGTCGCCTGCGCCGCCGCGCGCGCCTTGCCGAGGGCGTTCTCGGCGAACGTCTCGGCGTCCTCGGGTCCCATCCGCACATGCTCGGGCAGCCCATCGACCTGCCATCCGCTGCCCGCGAGCAGACGCTCGAGCTCGCGGCGCTTGTGCTCGTTGTGGGTCGCGAGCAGCAGCTTCACGCGCCGGCGGCCGCGGCGATCGCCTGCTCCTGGAGGAGCTGCAGCGCTCCGATTCCGCTCGCGGCGAGCGCCAACAGCTCATCCAGATGCGCACGCGAGAGCGGCGTACGCTCGGCCGTGGCCTGCACCTCGACGAGCCCGCCGTCCCCTGTCATCACGACGTTGGCGTCGACCTCGGCGGTCGAGTCCTCGGGGTAGTCGAGATCGAGCAGCGGAACCCCCGAGATCATCCCGCAGGAGACCGCCGCGACCGATCCGGTGAGCGGCGAGCGCTCGATGCGCCCCGCGCTCTGAAGCTTGGCGCAGGCCACCGAGAGCGCGACGAACGCGCCGGTGATCGACGCGCAGCGCGTGCCGCCATCGGCCTGCAGGACGTCGCAGTCGAGATAGATCGTGCGCTCGCCCAGCGCCGCGAAGTCCACGACGCCACGCAGCGAGCGGCCGATCAGGCGCTGAATCTCAACCGTGCGCCCGTCCTGGCGTCCGCGGGTCGCGTCGCGTTGCTTTCGCTCGCCGGTCGATGCGGGGAGCATGCCGTACTCGGCCGTGACCCAGCCCTTGCCGCGGCCGGCCATCCAGCGCGGCACGCTCTCCTGCGCGGAGGCCGTGCAGATCACGCGCGTCTCGCCGATCGAGATCAGCGCCGAGCCCGTGGCGGTGCGCATGAAGCCCGGCTCGATCGTGCTCGGGCGCAGCTCGTCGGGGGCACGTCCATAGCTTCGCGAGGGATCGGCCGGCATTCGCCGCATCATTCCAGAGCGATACGGTCGGGGCGTCTTGCGTGCGCTCCTGGTCTCAAACATGCTCCCCGATCCGGCGCATCCCGAGCGCGGCCGCTTCGTGCGCGACCAGCACGCCGCGCTGCGAGCACTCCCGAACCTGGACGTCGAGCTGTACGAGTTTGCGCCCGGAGCGCCGGCCCTCGTGCGGGCCGCGCGCGAGCTGCGCAGCCGCCACGGCGGTCCCACGACGTTCTCGCGCCGTCCGTCCAGGCCCCTGTTCGACATCGTGCACGCCCACTTCGGCCTGAGCGCGTGGCCCGCGCTTGCCGTGCCCGCGCGGGTGCGGGCGCTGACGGTCCACGGGAGCGATCTGCGCCACCCCCGCACGCGCCTGGCGACGGCTGCCGTGCTGGGAGGAGTCGATCTGCTCGCAGCGGTATCGGAGGCGCTCGTGGCCGAGCTTCCCGGCGCCCGCGCGCGGCGCCGCGCGCTCGTGCTTCCGTGCGGCGTCGACACTGAGCGCTTTCGCCCGATCGAGCGCGCCGCTGCACGCGCCGAGCTCGGGCTGGAGCAGGGGCGCGCGCTACTCCTCTTTCCCGCCGACCCCGCGCGCGGCGAGAAGCGCCACGACCGGGCGCTCGAGCTCGCTCGCGCAGCCGGTGTCGAGCTGTTCACGCTCGGCGGCGTCGACCCGGCCAAGGTGCCGCTGTGGGTCAACGCGGCCAACGCCGTGCTCGTGCCCTCCGAGCGCGAGGGCTTCGGGCTGGCGGTGCTGGAGGCGCTCGCCTGTGACGTGCCGGTGCTCGCCACCCCCGTCGGGATCCATGTGCAGGCGCTGGAGCACGTCGCCGGCACGCTGTGCGCACCGTACGCGCTCTCAAGCTGGCAGGCGGCGCTCGCGCCGCACCTGCTGGCGGCCGATCCGCGCGTGGCGGGACGTGAGGCCGCGGAGCGTTTCTCAGCCCGGGCGATGGCCGAGCGGGTGGCGGAGGCCTGGCGCGAGGCGCTGCAGCGCACCGGGCAGCGGTCTGGGTAGCATGGATCGGGCGTGGATCAGATATCTGGCACGACTCCCATAGATGCCCCGACACACAGCCAGCCGGCCGACGCGGCCGGCAGCCAGGCTGGGTTCGGCTCACGCGGGCGGGCTCGCCGTCGCGCGCGCTTCCTGCGCAAGGCGCGGGAGCTCGCCTACCGCGATCTCGGCGGTCTCGTCTTCAACCTGCACCGCTTCGGCCAGCGCAACGATGCGCTCGTCCTGGCCAAGCTGAACACGCTCGCACACCTCGACACCGAGCTGCGCACGCTCGAGAGCGCTCTGCGCGAGCGCGAGCCCGTGACCGTGCTGCGCGAGGCCGGGATCACCGCCTGCGCGCGCTGCGCGGCGATCCACTCGAGCGAAGATCGCTTCTGCCCGAACTGCGGCCTGTCGATGGCTCGCCACGTCGATTTGCCGATCGCCGGAGCCGCCGTGCCGGCGCCGGCCCCGGCCGCGACTCCCGCCGCCGGGGCACAGTCCTCTGCATCCGCGCCGCAGCCGCCCTCACCGGCTCCACAGCAGCCGTCCTCCACGCCCCCCGCCTCCCCGCCACCCCCTGCTCCCGCCGCGACACCGTCCCAGCTCGCCCCCGTGGCACCCACGGCCACACCGGCTGTGGTGCCCGGCGCCGCGGCGCGCGCGCACGGGGAGCCTCCGCTTTCACCGGCCACCGGAGCGGAAGCGACCGAGATCATCCGGCCTGGAGCGTCAGGCCCGTGAGCACGGCCACGGCTCCCGCCGAGGGCCTCGGCGGGAGCGTCGCAGCGGGAGCCGGCACGAGCGCGCCGGGCGAAGTGTGCCCGCTGTGCGGCGCTCCACTGCACCCCGAGCAGGAGTGGTGCCTGCGCTGCGGCGCCGCAGCCAGGACGCGCCTGGCGGCGTCCCCCAACTGGAAGGCGCCGCTGCTCGGCGCGCTCCTCGTCGCCGTGCTCTCCCTCGGCGTGCTCGCCGCCGCGCTCGTGAAGCT
>JACDGG010000057.1 GCA_013815355.1 Solirubrobacterales bacterium | reverse complement strand
GCGCTGCTGTCGCTCGGGCCGCTCACCGCGCCATCGGCTGCGCGTCGATGAGCTCGCGCAGCGCGCGGGCCGCCTGCTCGGGGTCCTCCGCCGAGGCGATCGCGCGCAGCACGCATACGCGCTCGGCACCGGCGGACAGCGCCGCGCCGAGGTTGCTCAGATCGAGGCCGCCAATCGCGAAGAAGGGCACCGGTGCGTGTGCGCGGGCGTGATCGATCAGCTCGAGGCCGACCGCGACTCGGCCGAGCTTCGTGGGCGTCTCGTGGATCGGACCCACGCCGATGTAGTCGACGACGGCCGGATCGACAGCGTCGATCTCCTGCCGGGTGTGCGTGGACAGGCCGATCAGCATGTCTGGGCCGACGATCTCGCGCACCTCTGCGACCGGCATGTCCTCCTGGCCCACGTGCACACCGTCGGCGCCGGACTCGAGCGCGACGATGGGACGGTCGTTGATCACGAGCAGCGCGCCGAGGCGCTCGCACAGCGCCCGCGCCGCGTTGGCGAGGGCCCCCAGCTCGTCGTCTGCGAGCTGCTTCTCGCGCAGCTGCACGATGTCCACGCCGCCCGCGACCGCGCCGCGCAGAAGATCGGGCAGCGCGCTCGCGTCGGGTGCGCCGCCGCAGACGAGATACAGCCTCGCGGCCGCGAGGCGCTCTCGTCGCTCAGAGCCGAGATCGGAAGTTGACATCGCGCACAAGTCTCGCAGGCCCGCGGTCGCGCTCCAGCGGCCACTCCATCCTCTCTAGCATCAGGGATATGCCCGAAACCGGCCACGCGGAGGTGCTGATCGTCGGCGGCGGCATCATCGGCCTGGCCGTCGCCTGGCGCGTGCGACGGCGGGGCATGGTGGTGACGCTGCTCGAGCGCGGCGCGACCGGCCAGGGCACCTCGCGCGTGGCGGCCGGGATGCTCGCGCCCGTCGCTGAGGTCGAGTTCGGCCAGGCCGGCAGGCGAGCGCTGGAGCTGGGCCTGCGCTCCTCGGCGATGTGGCCCGCTTTCGCGGCGGAGCTTCAGGAGGCCTCGGACGTCGAGCTTGAGCTGCGCCAGACGGGCACGCTGCTGCTCGCCCGCGACGCCGATGAGGCGCGGGAGCTCGAGCGCCAGCTGTGCCTGCGCGGCTCGCTCGGGTTGCGCGTGGAGCGCCTGCGTCCAAGTGAGGCGCGCGAGCGCGAGCCGGCGCTCGCGCCGACGTTGCGGCTCGCGCTCGAAGCGCCCGACGATCACTCGATCGACCCGCGTCCGGTGCTCGCGGCGCTGCGCGAGGCATGCGAGCGCGCAGGAGTGAAGCTGCGCGAGCACACCGCCGTCGCGCGCGTCGAGCTCGACGGCGACAGAGTGTGCGGCGTGGCGCTCGAGGACGGCGAGCGCATCGCCGCCGAGCAGATCGTGCTCGCGGCCGGCCCATGGAGTGAGCTGATCGCGGGCCTGCCCTCCGGCGCGCGGGTGCCGGTGCGCCCGGTCAAGGGCCAGATCCTGCGCCTGCGCGACCCCGCCGGTCCGGGCCTGTTGCGGCGCACGGTGCGCTTCGAGGGCGGCTATCTGCTGCCCCGCGGCGATGGGCGCTACGTGCTCGGAGCGAGCATGGAGGAGCGGGGCTTCGAGCTGGCTCCCACCGCCGGTGGCGTCCACGAGCTGCTGCGCGACGCGCACGAGCTCGTGCCCGGCGTTCGCGACCTCCAGATCGAGGAGCTCGCGGTGGGTCTGCGTCCGGGCACGCCGGACAACGCTCCGGCGATCGGACACGGAGCGCTCGACGGTCTGCTGTGGGCGACGGGGCATCACCGCAACGGCATCCTGCTCGCGCCGCTCACCGCCGAGCTCCTGACGGGCCTGCTCGACCCCTCGGCTGTTGCGCCGGATGCACAGGAGCTGCTTGGGACATGCGCGCCCGGGCGCTTTACTCCTCCGCCCGGCGCAGCCGAGGCGGCGGAGGAGTCCTCGCTTGCGAGCGCCGGAGGTCTCTTGTGATCTTCGTCAACGGGCAGAGCTCGGAGGTGCCCGCCGGAGAGACGGTCGCCGGTGTGCTCGCGCGCATGGGCCTCGCCGAGGGCGCTCGCGGCGTAGCCGTGGCGGTCGACGGTGAAGTCGTGCCGCGCGCGGCCTGGAGCACGCACGCGCTCGGCGAGCACGCCCGCGTTGAGGTCCTGACCGCGATGCAGGGAGGGTGAGGCGATGATGCCCGAGCAGACGAGCGCGGTCGTCGCGGGCGGGCAGCCCGCGCTCGGCGAGGAGCCGCTCGTAATCGCGGGGCGCACCCTGCGCTCGCGGCTGATCCTCGGCAGCGGTGGCTTCTCCTCGCTCGAGCTGATGGCCGAGGCGATCGCCGCGAGCGGATCAGAGCTCGTGACGGTCGCGCTGCGGCGCCTGGATCTGAGTCCCACCCGCCCGCGCGGCTCGCTCGTCGAGGTGCTCGCCGCGGCCGGCGTGGAGATCCTTCCGAACACGGCCGGCTGTCACACTGCGCGCGACGCCGTGCTCACCGCGCGCCTCGCGCGCGAGGCGTTCGCGACCGACTGGATCAAGCTCGAGGTGATCGGCGATGAAGACACGCTGCTTCCCGACGCCCCTGAGCTGCTGCACGCGGCCGAGCAGCTCGTCGACGAGGGCTTCGTGGTGCTCCCCTACACGACCGATGATCCCGTGCTCGCACGCCGCCTGGCGGACGTCGGCTGCGCGGCGGTGATGCCGTTGGGCTCACCGATCGGCAGCGGCATGGGCATCCGCAACCCCTACAACATCGCTTTGATACGCGAGGCGGTGAATGTGCCGCTGGTGCTCGACGCCGGGATCGGCACGGCTTCCGATGCGGCGTTGGCGATGGAGCTCGGCTGCGACGCGGTGATGGCCGCCTCCGCGATCGCGCGCGCCGAGGACCCTGTGCGGATGGCGAGTGCGATGCGCGCGGCGGTCGGAGCCGGGCGCCTGGCGGCGGGCGCGGGACGAATCCCGCGCCGCACCTATGCCAAGGCCTCGACGCCGAGCAAGGGCCTGCCCGACTTCTAGTTCACGATTTCGATCGTTCCGTTCATCGAGGCCGGGTGGATCGTGCACTCGTAGTGGATCACTCCAGGTTTTTCGGCCTTGATCTCGTAGGTGCCGTTTTCGCCAAAGTCCTTGGAGGTGAACTTCTGCGGGCCGCTCTGGCTGATCACGTTGTGTTCAACGGAGTCGAAGTTCGTCCACTTGATCGTGGAGCCGACCTTGACCTTGACCGTGTCGGGTGCGATCGCGATGTTGCGGTAGGCGATCGCGACGGTGCCGCTCTTAACGGGACCCGTGGCGGGCGCGAACTTCGGCGTCGTGGTCGCTTTCAGGCCGCTCGTCGAGGTGCTCGCGGTGGCCGTCGTCGCGGTGGCGCTGCTGCTCGAGCTGCTCGATGAGCCGCAGCCGGCGATCAGCAGCAGACCGCAGCATGCAAGCGCAGCTGTGAGACCTCTTCTCATTGGTGGCGATCCTTTCTCAGCGATGTTCGTGTCATCGGACCATCTCATACCGTCGTACTTCGCGGTCGCAGCTCCGGCGCCTGCGTGCTCGGCACGGGGCCGGCGTGCGCTCACCTCCTAGACTCACCGCTCCTATGACCCCACGCCACCTCCTCACGGGCGCCGAGCTCACCGCCGCCGAGCTGAGCGCGCTGCTCGACCGCGCGCTCGAGCTCAAGCGCGCGCCGCTGGCCTCGCAGGCGCTCGCGGGCCAGAGCGTCGCGCTGATCTTCCAGAAGCCCTCGACGCGCACGCGCATCTCCTTCGAGGTCGGCGTGCACGAGCTGGGCGGGCATCCCCTGATCCTGCGCTCGGATGAGATGCAGCTCTCGCGCGGCGAGGCTCTGCGCGACACCGCGCTCGTGCTCTCACGCCACGTCGCCGCAGTCGGCCTGCGCACGGGTCCCGACGCGATCCTCGAGGAGCTGGCGAGCCACAGCACGGTGCCCGTCATCAACATGCTCAGCGCCGGGCATCACCCCTGCCAGGCGCTCGCCGACCTGCTCACGCTGCGCGAGGCCCACGCCTCGCTCGAGGGCTTGCGCCTGGCCTATGTGGGCGACGGCAACAACGTCGCGCGGTCGCTGGCCGTGCTCGGAACGCTCGCCGGCATGCACGTCGCGATCGCCTCGCCCGCCGGCTACTCGCTCGAGGGCGAGGTGCAGCTCGCGCCCGGCGCCACCGGCGAGCTCTCCTTCGAGACGGACCCCCACGAGGCGGTGCGCGGAGCTGCGGCGCTCTACACCGACGTGTGGGTCAGCATGGGCGACGAGCCGAGCGCCGAGCAGCGCCGCGCGGCGCTCGCGGACTACCGCCTCGACGACGCGCTGCTGGACGTCGCCGCGCCGGGAGCGTTCGCGATGCACGACCTGCCGGCGCACCCCGGCGAGGAGATCACAGCCGAGGTCCTCTACGGCGAGCGCCAGCGCATCTGGGATCAGGCCGAGAACCGCCGTCATGCCCAGAAGGCGCTGCTCGAGTTGCTGGTGGCGCCCGCGTGAACGCCGCTCCGGACGGCCCGCCCCGTCCGCAGCGTGGCGATGAGCTCGAGCTGAGCATCGACTCGCTGGCGTTCGGCGGCGAGGGGATCGCTCGCCTCGGCGACGGCGGCTATGTGGTGTTCGTCGCCGGCGCGATCCCCGGCGACCGGGTGCGCGCGGTCGTGCACAAGCGCAAGCGCAGCTACGCCCACGCGCGCACGCTCGAGGTGCTCGAGCCGAGTCCCGAGCGGATCGCCCCCACGGCCGATCACCCCGGTGTCGCCTGGCAGGTGATGCCCTATGAGCGCCAGCTCGAGGTCAAGGCCGCGCAGGTCGAGGAGGCGCTGCGGCGCATCGGCAAGCTCGACGGCTTCGTGATGGAGCCGATTGTGCCGGCGCTCGAGGAGTGGCGCTACCGCAACAAGCTGGAGTACTCATTCGGCGGCGGAGAGAACGGCGAGGAGCTCGTGTGCGGCTTCCACGCCCCGGCGGGCGGCAATCGCGTCACCGCGATGGAGGACTGCCTGCTCGCCTCCGAGCGGGGCAACCTCGCTCGTCGGGTGGCGCTCGAGTGGGCCCGCGGCGAGGGCCTCGTCGCATGGGAGCGCGGCGGGCGAGGAGAGCGTGGGCGGCGCGAGCGCGACGAGCGCACCGGCCCGGCCGCGGACGGCCGTGCGCGCCTGCGCAACCTCGTCGTGCGCGAAGGGCGTAGCGCCGGCAAGCTGCAGGTCCGGATCGTCACGACCGACGGCGAGCTCGAGGCGGGTGCGCTCGCGCAGGCGCTCAGCAAGGCGCTCGGCGACGAGCTCTCGGGTGTGCTCTGGACGCGCTCGCGCAGCCTCGCCGAGACCACGCAGGGTGGGCAGACAGAGCTCGTGTGGGGCGACGGTGAGCTTCCCGAGCGCCTCGGCGAGCTGGATCTGCGGATCTCCGCGGAGGCGTTCTTCCAGACCAACACCGAGATGGCCGAGCTGCTCTACGGGATCGTCGTGGAGTACGCCGCGCTCGAGGGCTGGGAGCGCGTGTATGACCTCTACTCCGGCATCGGCACGATCGCGCTCACGCTCGCCCCGCGCGCCGGTGAGCTGTGGGGCATCGAGCTGATCGAGCCGGCCGTCGCCGACGCGATCGCCGCGGCCCAGCGCAACGAGATCACCAACGTGCACTTCTTCGCCGGCGACACGCGCTTGGCGCTTCCCGAGCTCCTGGAGCGCGCCGGGCGCCCCGACCTGCTCGTCGTCGACCCGCCGCGCGCGGGGCTGTCGAAGAAAGTCGTGCGACGCATCATCGAAGCCTCACCGAAGCGCATCGTCTACGTCTCCTGCAACCCCACCACGCTCGCCCCCAACGCCGCCGAACTCGTCGAGGGGGGCTGGGTGCTGCGCAAGGTGCGCCCCGTCGACATGTTTCCCCAGACGCACCACATCGAGTGCGTGGCCCTGTTCGAGCGGGTCTAGGGCCGGCGCAGCTCGGCGTCCTCGGTCGCTCGCTGCACGGAGCACGCCACGCTCCCTGCGTCCTTGATCTGCTTGACCCTAGACCCGATCGAGATCGAGGTCCGGGCTGGGGCCTCTGGGGCGGGTTCGGAGCCTGGGTAGGCTTGGTGCATGCGCGCCGCAACTATCCGTGAGGGGGAGATCCTCATCGAGGAGCACCCCGACCCGGTGGCGGGCTCCGAAGAGGTGGTCGTACAGGTGCACGCGGCGGCGCTGAACGGCGCGGACATGATGCAGCGGCGCGGCCTCTACCCGGCGCCTGCAGGCTCGCCGCAGGACATCCCCGGCATGGAGTTCGCCGGCGAGGTTATCGCGCTCGGCGCGGGCGCGCTGCGCTTCGGGGTGGGCGACCGCGTGATGGGGATCGTCGGCGGCGGCGCACAGGCGGAGCTCGTGGTGGCGCACGAGCGCGTGCTGATGGCCGTGCCGGAGGGACTCGACTGGCAGGCGGCCGGCGGGCTGCCGGAGGTCTTCACGACGGCGCACGACGCGCTCTTCACGCAGGCTGAGCTGCGCCCCGGCGAGCGGCTGCTCGTACACGGCGGCGCGGGGGGCGTCGGCACCGCCGCGATCCAGCTGGCACGTGCGGCGGGTGCGAGCGTGACCGCGAGCGTCCGTAACGAGGCGCTGCGCGAACAGGTCGGTGCGCTCGGCGCGAGCGTGATCGCGCCCGAGGGCTTCGCCGAGCACGGCCCCTTCGATGTGATTCTCGAGCTCGTCGGCGCCCCGAACATGGCGGAGAACTTGCAGGCGCTCGATACCGGCGGGCGCATCGCGGTGATCGGCGTGGGCGGCGGCGCCAAGTCCGAGATCAACCTGCTCGCGCTGATGGGCAAGCGCGCTCGCATCCACGGCTCGACGTTGCGCGCGCGTCCGCTCGAGGAGAAAGCGCTTGTGGCGCGACGGGTCGAGCGCGAGGTGCTGCCGCTGTTCGAGGCCGGTGAGCTGCGCGTACCGGTCGCAGAGACGTTTCCTCTCGATCAGGCAGCCGCGGCTTACGCGCGCTTCGCCGCCGGCGGCAAGCTCGGCAAGATCGTGATCGTCCTCTGAAATCGCGTCAGTAGGGCGGCTGCGCGGAGTACCAGTCGCCGAGCGTGCGGAAGGCGGCCCAGAAGTCTCGCTTGGCGTCCTGCTCGTCGAGCGAGTCATCGATGTTCGGCACGTACAGCGCGTCGATCGTCGGCGTCAACTGCTGAACCTCGCCCAGGCGGGGCTCGAGCGCTCGTGCTAGGGGGATCTTCATCTCCTCGAGCGCCGCGAGCGCCTCGGCGCCCATCACGACGATGAGCTTGGGTGCGACGATCGCGATCTCCTCGATCACGCGCGCCACGCAGGCGAAGTCGGCGAGCGAGGAATCGCTGAGCGGGCACTTCACGCACAGCGTGCCGTAGACGGCCAGCGGATCGATCGAGAGGCGCTTCAGCGACTTCATCAGCGCGCTGCCGGCGCGGCCGTAGAAGGCGACGCCCTCCTCGATCTCCGAGGGGCGCGCGGAGTGCTTGAGCAGCATGATGTCGGCCTGCGGATGACCCGAGCCCAGCACGGGCATGAGGTTGCCGCGCGGGCAGTGCGGGCAGGACTGCAGCTCGCGCGTGAGCGTGTTCAGCTCGCGGATTGCGCGCTCCAGATACTTCTCGCGGATCTCGTCATCGGTTACTGGCATCGACCCCGAGGGATTTGACGGGGTGCGCTCTTGTCCTTGACGGTGCATCAGTAGTTGCGCGCAGGGATCCTCTGCGGCGGTCCTCAGCGGCGTCCGCCGCTGCCGTGGGGCCGGCCGAGACGCTTCAGGCGCCGAGCCTTGCTGGCCCGGCGCGCGGAGGGTGGCGTGGCGCGCGTCTGCAGGAACTTCAGCGCCTGCACATACAACAGGGACGAGGGACGCGTGATGATCTCGGCGTCGCGCAGCGACTGCAGGAACTCGGTCGGCCCGTCGAAGTCGCGCATGCGGATGCGCACCGAGCCGAGTCCCTGCGCGACGTGAGAGTCAGAGCCGGCGCCGGCGGGGATGCGGTACTTGGCGGCGAAGCGCACGGCCTCGTCGTTGAAGGCGCTGATCGCCACGCGCGGGTTGAAGATCTCGATCGCGTCGACCTCATCGATGATCTTCAGCAGGTGCTCGTAGTCGGGCACGGAGTGCATGCGATCGAAGGGGTGGGGCACGTACACGAGTCCGCCCTGGCGGCGGATCTCGGCGATCGTCTCCTCGAGGCTCAGCCCGCGCGGGATCTTCTCCTTCAGGAACAGCCCGATCACCTCGCCCTGACCGGCGGTCTTGACCTCCTCGGCGACGATCACCTTGACGGGTGGGTGGGCCCCTGGTCTCTGCGCCTGGGCAGCCGCCTCCAGCGCTCCGGAGATCTCGTTGTGGTCGGTCACCGCGATCGCCCCGAGGCCCTGCTCGCGGGCGCTCGCGAGCAGCACCTCCACAGGCGTGGCGCAGTCGTGTGAGTGATCGGTGTGCATGTGCAAGTCGACGTCGATCAGCGGTCGCTCGGCGAGCCGCGCCTGCAGCGCGGAATCCCCCTCGCGCGGATGGCGTCGCGCGGCCAGCGAGCTGTAGATCTGCTCGAGCTGATCGGCCGTGCTCTGCCCGTCGGGCACGAGCTGATACTCGCCGGGGAAGTAGTGCTCCATCAACTCGGCGGTCGCCGGCAGGCTCGCGGTGCGTGCGTCGAGCCGCCCAAAGAAGCTCTCCACGAAACGCCGCGCCACGAGCGTAGAGAGCAGGCGCTCGCTGGAGGAGTGAAAGGAGCCGACGTTGAGCGCCCGCGAGTGGCGCAGCGCGGCGTTCGACGTGCTCGGCGCAAACGGCTCGTGCACGTGCACGAAATCCAGCTCGACGGTGCTCAGCAGTTCCTCGACCGTGCGCGCCACGTCGATCGGCAGCGCCCCGGGCCGCCTGCGCGCGCCTGGTGCGACGTCGAGCACCTCACCCACCGCGATCACCGTGGGCGTGCCCGCGTCGCTGCCCTCAAGCAGCGAGGAGGCATCGCCCGTGCGGCTGCGCGCGGCGCGCAGCGCCTTGCGCGAAGCGCGCACGCGCTCCTGCGAGCGTGACGGGGCCAGGATCAGAACCCGATGCCCGCGCGCCGAGAGCTCGCCGGCGACGCGCGCGACATGCGCGTTGACCTCGTTCTCGGCCTCCCACGGGTAGGGGGTCACGTGGGCGATGGCAAAGCGCGGGCTCACCGCACCCACGATATTCCCCCTCGCGCCCACTCGGGCGCGAGCCGAGCTGCCGAAGCTAGCTCTCCAGCTCGCCGGAGTCGATTTTGCGCCTGATCTCCTGGGCACCTGGCCAGTGTGGCTCGAGGCCTGCGCTGCGCAGGACATCGTCGCGCGCCTCGAGGAATTGCTTTGCGGTTTCGCCCGGAGCCAGCGCGAAGCCGCGGACGTTGCCCGTCACGCTCCGATTCTCGCCATCAACTGGTATATCTCGTTCGGTAGCCACCGCGGTCTCCCTGGCCTCCCTTGGACACGTTCGCGCATGAGCAATGCGTAGGTTTCGGCGATCAGCTCATGGATGTACTCGTTGCGACGATAGCCTCCCGAACGGATGCGTTCGCGGATTCCGGCGGGGGCCAGCTCAACCAGTCTCGCGCCCTCGCTCGGATCATGATCGGAGAAGGCAGTGACGCTTAGCGCATGCCCCCACTCGTGCCATGCCAACCATGTCAGCAGGGCTTCCCGGGTGGAACGGTCGGCCTCGCGAATCTCGCGGTGCCCTTCGTTGATGAGCACCAGCCGAAGCTCGGGAACCCAGATGCCAAGAGCCTCGTTCTCCGATCTGATTCGCTCGCTGTCGGGCGCCCGTCGCCCGCTCGAGCGGAGAAGATCGAAGACGACATCGCCGAGCGGACGCTCGACGATCTCCCACCGGGAGGCACCGACCTGCTCCAAGAGTCGGCGACGCGAGCGCGGCAGCGCATCCCATGCCAGTTGTACGAGCGTCTGGGTCTCGTCTTCGCCCACACCGCGCCTTTCGCCGTCGAGGCCTCCGTGCCTCCGACGACGGTTGGTGTGTCGGCGTGCGCCTGCGCAGGACGCGAGGCGTCGTGGGGGTCGGCCTATTTCGCGCCGGCGGTCGCTTTCGCTTTGACCGCTTTGCGCGCGCCGGCTTTCGCTTTGGCCGGTTTGCGCGCGGTCGCTTTGCCTCGCGCTCCGGGCCTGCCCGTGTAGGCGGCGATGAACTTCTCGGTATCGCGGTGGGCCTGGTCGTCCGGGCGCTGGTTGTGCGGCGACTTCATCAGGTAGGAGGAGGGCCCGTCGAGCTGGCCGCCGATGCCGTGGTTGAGCGCGAGCTTGCAGCAGCGCACCGCGTCGATCACGATGCCGGCCGAGTTGGGCGAATCCCACACCTCGAGCTTCAGCTCGAGGTTCAGCGGCACATCGCCAAAGGCCTGGCCCTCGACGCGGATGTGCGCCCACTTGCGATCCGTCAGCCACGGCACGTAGTCCGAAGGCCCGATGTAGACGTCTTTGGCGGGCAGCACGTCGTCCATGATCGAGGTCACCGCGTTGGTCTTTGAGATCTTCTTGGACTCCAGCCGCTCGCGCTCGAGCATGTTGTAGAAGTCCATGTTGCCGCCCACGTTGAGCTGCGAGGTGCGCAGCATCTTCACGCCACGGTCGGCGAACAGGCGCGCGAGCGTGCGGTGCACGATCGTGGCGCCGACCTGGGACTTGATGTCGTCGCCGACGATCGGAAGTTTCGCCTTTTTGAAGCGCTTGTCCCAGTAGTCCTCGCGGGCGATGAACACGGGAATGCAGTTGACGAAGCCGCAGCCGGCCTCGAGCACCTGCTCGACATACCACTTGGTCGCCTGCTCGGAGCCGACCGGCAGGTAGGAGACGACGACGTCGGTGTGGGTGTCCTTGAGGATCTTCACGATGTCGGCGGTCTCGCCGGGGGCCTTCGTGATCTTCTCTTTGAGGTACTTGCCGAGGCCGTCGTGGGTCATGCCGCGGTAGACGGGCACGTCGAGCTTCTTCGGGACCTTGGCGAACTTCATCGTGTTGTTCTGCCCGGCCCAGATCGCTTCGCCCAGGTCCTTGCCGACCTTGGTGGCATCGATGTCGAAGGCGGCGGTGAACTCGATGTCGCGGACGTGGTAGCCGCCGAGGTCGACATGCATTAGGCCGGGCACGCGCTCGTTCGGGTTGGCGTCGCGGTAGTAGTTGACGCCCTGCACGAATGCTGAGGCGCAGTTGCCGACGCCGACGATTGCGACGCGCACCTTCTCAGACTGGTAGCGCGCGGCGCCGTTGTTGGAGGCTGCGCCGTTACTTGAGGCGCGGCCGTTTGAGTGCTCCTTGATCACGGGTGAGATGTCCTTTGTGAGGGCGCTTGGGGAGGTGGGAGCTAATCCAGGGAGCCCCTGCGCGGGGTGGCTCCGCTGCTCAGATGTGGCGGCCGGACGGGGTGCCGAACTGCTGGGAGAGACTACTCCGCTGCAGGCGCAAGGTCACACCGAAAGCTCGCGCCGCACATGCCGGATGCGCTGCGCGACGGTGACCACGCTCAGTCCCGCGAGCACGTACACGGAGGGCTCGAGCAGCTGGAAGTCGCCGAGCGAGGCGCCGCGCGCGAAGAGCAGGCCGATCGCGAGGATCACGACGCGCACGGGCCGCGTGGCGATGCCGACCTTGCACTCGACGCCGAGCGCCTCGGCGCGCGCGCGGGTGTAGCTGACCATCAGCGAGGCGAGCACGGCGACGACCACGGCGGCGGCAGCTTCGCGGTTGCCGTGCAGCGCGAAGTAGCCGGCCACGGCCGTCAGCACGATGCCCTCCTCGATGCGATCGAGCGTCGAGTCCAGGAACGCCCCGAACGGCGTCCCCTTGCCCGACATGCGCGAGTAGCGCCCGTCGAGGGTATCCATGATCGAGCCGACGATGAACGCGACCCCGCCGAGGAAGAAGAGCCTTTCCCACACGAGCACCGCCGCCACGACGTTCAGCGCGAAGCCCGTCAGCGAGATCGCGTTGGGGGTCAGGCGCGACTCGATCAGGCGGTTGCGCACGAGCTCGCGACGCTCGCCTGCGCCGATCGGCGCGCGCACTCCGCGCCCGGCGCGAGGCGCACCACGGCTGCGCCGCCGCGAGGCGGCGTGCTGTCGAGGGGCCACGCTCCTAGCCGCTCGCCGTCAGACGTGCGGCGGAGGGCACGCTGGAGAAGCGCCACACGCCAGGACGGGCGCGTGCGAGCCAGCCGGCGCCGTAGGCCGAGGCGCCCGCCGTCAGCGCTCCGAGCAGCGCGTCGAAGATGAAGTGGTTGGCCGTCACCACGATCACGAAGGTCATCAGCAGCGGGTAGAGCAGCCACAGCACGCTCACGATCCGGTGTCGCGCCAGGCGCGCGAGCGGCCAGCCGATCATCAGCGCGAACGCGACGTGCATCGAGGGGACCGCTGCGTAGGGGTTGAACAGCGCGCTCGCGGTGGCGCTCGCGTGCGAGACGTGCACGCCGGTGAAGTCCGAGACGCTGTCGATGAAGCCCCACTCGGGCATGAAGCGCGGCGGCGCCGTCGGGAACACGACGTAGCCGACGAGCGCGATCGCCATCGCGATCATGAACATGTTGCGCACGAAGTAGAAGTTGCGGTTGTGGCGCAGGTACAGGTAGAGCAGCGCGCCGATCGTCACGGAGGTCTGGGCGTTGACGTACAGCCAGCTCGCCGCGACCATCACCACGTGGCTGCCCGATGCCCACGTCTGGATCGAGGGCTCGACGAACACATGCATCGTGCGCTCCAGCGAGATCAGATCTTTGGCGTGAGCGAATGCCGCGTTGGCGTCGCCCTCGACGATGCCGCGCACCAGCCGGTAGGCGAAGTAGGCCATTGCGAAGAGGGAGACCTGGCGCAACGCGTCCAGCCAACCGTGGGGCAGGACGCGCGCCTGCAGGCGACGAGCGCGGGCGACCATCGCGAAAAGCCTAGACGATGCTCAATGGCAGCGAGGACCGCGGCTGAAGACGCGCCCGAGCGAGAAGCCGATCGCGAGCCGGAAGCGTCCCGCGCGGCGCGCGCGGACGCGCGTCCAGTCTTCGCCCGCTGCTTCCACGCAGCCGCTGCCTTCGGAGAGCTCCCAGTAGGGGGTGAAGCGCACCCGCACCGTGTAGCTCCCCGCACGCGGCACCGACATGCTCAGCGAGTCGAAGCCGACACTCTCGAGATGGGCGGGCGCGTCGGCGAGCGGTTGCGCACCCAGCACCTCAAACAGCCGCCAGTGCGCAGAGCTCCAGACCTCGCGTACGAGGCCGAGTCGCCCGCTGCGTAGCAGCGCGACCTCATAGCGCGCGGAGTAGTCAAGCGGCGCGTCGGGCAGCGCGATGTAGCCGACCGCGCTGCGCATCAGCCACGCGCGGTAGCTTGCAGCGTCCAGCCGCTGCGGGTCGTAGTAGAAGAGCCCATTGCGGTAGCGGTCGAGCTGGCGCTCCCAGCCGCGCGCGAGCATCGCGTGCGGCGCGATCCAGCGCGCCTCCCAGTGATCGACCGTGGGCACCGCCTCGATACGCACCGGGCGCGCCCCGTAGCCGACGCCGAGCGCGCGCAGCTCGCCCAGCAGCGGCGCATAGTAGGAGGCGTGCACGGCCGGGTCCGACGCGGCCGCGGCGAAGTCGGCGACGGGTGCGTTGGCCTGCCAGTAGAGCAAGAACGGCGCGAGCACCAGCAGCGTGCGCGCGCGTCGCAGTGCGCCCGGACGCAGGCTCCCCGCTGCGCCGAGCAGCACGCACGCGGCGAGCGGTCCCGCAACGAGCGAGCCGAGGCGATCGGCGTTGCCGCCGACGGCTGTCGCGAGCACGTAGGAGCCGATCAGCGCGCTCGCGTAGAGCAGCGCGCCGATGCGCAGCGTGCGCTGCTCGGCGGGGATCAGGACCGCGATCGCCAGCACTCCTGCGAGCGCCGGGTAGAAGGCCGAGGCGACGAACGGTTGCGATCCGCCTTCAGGGAAGACGATCGTGAGCAGCGCGATCGGCATGAGCGCCGCCGCCGTGAGCGCCGCCTGCCAGACCCGCGCCGGGCCCGCGAGGCAGTGGGCGAGGAAGGCGAGCGCGAGGAACGCGCCGGCGACGGGACTGGCCAGCGAGCAGAGCAGCGCGAGCACGAGCGCCAGTCGCGGGCGCCGGTGCTTTGCGGCGAGCAGCGCCCCCAGGCCGACCGCGAGCCCAAGGTCGAAGGGCACGCGACTGGAGAGCAGACCGATCGCCGCGCCGAGCCCGAACCAGGCGCCTGCCACGCGCACGGCACGCGCCGGAAAGAAGCCGTCGATCAGCGCCGCGAACAGCGCGGTGGCGAGCGTCATCGACAGCGCCGCCAGCAGCCGCGGGCCGATCAGCGCGCCGAGCGGCGGCGCGAGCAGCGAGTAGGCGAGCAGGTGGTGACCGCCGTACCAGGAGTTGTCCCACAGCGCGAAGCCGTGCTGGGCGAACAGATTGCTGCGGTAGCTGGCCGCGGCGAGGTCCGGGCTCGAGGGCGAGAGGATCAGGTAGAGGACCGCGAGCGCTGCCGTGATCGTCCACGCCGGCGGCAGGCGCTCGCTCCATTCGCGCTCGCGCGTCGCGCTCACTCGGCGCTCAGGAAGCCAACCACGCGCTCGATCAGATCGGGGCGGTCCAGCCACGGCCAGTGCCCGGCGTCTGGGAGCTCGAGCAGCTCGGCGTTGCCGAGCGCCGCGGCGTAGTCCGCCGCGAAGCGTGCCGGGATGTAGGGGTCCTTCATGCCCCACGCCACGAGCGCCGGCATCGTGAGCGCGCCGAGTCGCTCGCCGGCGCGCGCGAGCAGCTCCGGCGGCGCGCTGCGATACAGGCGCAGGATCGCGCGCTGGGTGCCCTGGTCGAAGTGGTCGAGAACGCTGTCGAGGAACGCATCGGGCATCGGCCCCGGCGTGGCGTTCGACTCGCGCGAGGAGAGGCGCAGCGTGAAGCGGTTGGTGGCGCCCATCGCCAGCTCGCCGAGCCCGGGCGTGCGCCAGACGCGCGCGGTGCGGTGCCAGCGATAGCCGGGCAGGAAGGGCACCGCGTTGACGATCCCCAGGCGCTGCACCCGCTCGGGCAGGCGCTGCGCGAAGGCGAGCCCGACCGCGCCCCAGTCGTGCACGAGTAGCGATACGCGCTCGATCTCCAGCTCGTCGAGGAAGCGCTCGATGAAGCGGTCGTACTCGGCGATCGTGTAGGTCAGCGAGCCGGGCTTGCCCGAGCGCCCGAAACCGGGCAGGTCGGGGGCGAGGCCGCCGCCGAGCTCAAGGAACGGGAGCCAGTCGTCGGAGTTGCTCGGCACCCCGTGCAGGTACAGCGCCACCGCGCTGCTCGCTGCGCCCCGGTCGCCGACCGGCGCGCTGCGCCAGAACACCGGCAGGCCATCGATCTCGGCGGTGTGCTCGCTGACCTCGGGCATCGGGCGAGGATATAGGTGCGTCTCGCGGCGGATACCGTGGGGGCATGAGCCCGCCCGCGCCACGCCGAGCAGCGCGCGCCAAGGCGAGCGATTGGCGCGCGCCCTCGCGA
>JACDGG010000253.1 GCA_013815355.1 Solirubrobacterales bacterium | reverse complement strand
GCTCTCCGCGGCGCGGAAGCAGGCGCGTGCGGCCGCGCTCGAGGCGCTCCTCGCGCAGGTGAAGCGCCCAGAAGGACTGGCGCAGCGGCCCGATCTGCACGAGCGCCGCGCAGGCGGCGAGCTGCTCGTTGAAAATGGCCACGTAGCGCCAGCGCTTGAGCGGGCGCGTGCCATCGCGCAGGCCGGCGCGACCCGTCGAAAGGCCGCCGGCGGCGCCCACGGCGAGGACCTCGGGCGTTATGCTTGAAGATGTTGACTGACCAGTCAATCTATTTTGATGGTCTTGCGGCGCTGAGAACTGTGGGTGCCCGGACCGCGGGAGGCATGGGGGTTTGAGGGTCGCAGCAGTCCAACTGAGCTCCGGCGCCGATCGCCTCGCCAACCTGGCCGTCGCCGAGCGGCTCGTGCGCGCGGCTGCGGCGGATGGTGCCAGCCTGATCGTACTCCCCGAGAAGTGGACCGCGATGGGTTCCGAGCAGGAGCTGCGTGCAGCGGCCGAGCCGCTCGACGGCGAGACGCTCGCCTGGGCGCGCGAGCTCGCCCGGGAGCTCGCCGTGGATCTCATCGCCGGCTCGATCCTCGAGTGCCTCCCCGATCAGGAGAAGCTCGCCAACACCTCCGTGCACGTCGACCCTCAGGGCGAGATCCGCGCGGTGTACCGCAAGGTGCACATGTTCGATGTGGAGGTAGGCGGGCATGTCTACCGTGAGTCTGAGCTGGAGCAGGCCGGCGATGAGATCGTGCTCTCGCGCGCGGCCGGCGGCGAGGAGCTGGGCCTCTCGATCTGCTACGACCTGCGCTTCCCCGAGCTCTATCGCATCCTCGCGGTGCTCGGTGCGCGCATCCTGCTCGTGCCCGCGGCCTTCACGCTTGCGACGACCCGCGACCACTGGGAGGTGCTGCTACGCGCGCGGGCGATCGAGAACCAGGCGTTCGTGATCGCGGCGAACCAGTTCGGTCGCCATCCCGCGGGGCAGGAGTCGGGCGGGCGATCGATGATCGTCGACCCCTGGGGAGTCGTGCTCGCGCAGGCTCCCGACGGCGTCGGGCACATCCTCGCCGAGCTCGATCTCGATCGGCAGCTGCAAACGCGCACGAGCCTGCCTTCGCTGGCCAACCGCCGTCCCAGCGCCTACCGCTGGCCGAGCGAGGTGCACGCGTGAGCGCCGCCCGCCCGAGCAGCGGCGTGGCGCGTGAGCGCTCGCGCCACGCCTCCGGCGCGAAGGCTCCCGACAAGCGCCGGCTGATCCTCGACGCGGCCGTGCGCGTGTTCGCGCGCCAGGGCTTCCACGCCTGCCGGGTGTCGGACATCGCCGATGAGGCGGGCGTGGCCTACGGGCTCGTCTACCACTACTTCGCCTCCAAGGACGAGGTGCTCGACACGCTGTTCCTCGAGCGCTGGCACGTGATGCTCGAGCTGATCCGCGAGGTCGACTCCCAGCCACTGCCCGTGCGCGAGAAGCTCGAGGCGATCGCCTCGTTCATCATCGACAGCTACCGTCACGACCCGGATCTGATGAAGGTGATCATCGTCGAGGTGACGCGCGCGGCCAACTCCTTCGGCAACACCCACATCGCCACGATCCGCGAGGCCTACGACCTGATCGGCGGGATGATCACGAAGGCCCAGGCCGAAGGCGTGTTCAAGCCCGAGATCGAAGAGCGCTTCGCCGCGATGGCCTTCTACGGCGCGATCGAGCAGCTGCTGACGGGCTGGATCTTCGACCTGCTGCCCCAGGGCGAGGCGGACTTCGAGCGCGCCAAGTGGCTCGTCGTCGAGACCGTCTGCGGCGGCCTTGAGACGCGCTCGGAAGCACAGGCGGGCGTCGGTAGAGCCGCGCCGCAGCGCGGGCGCGGGGAAGCTCGCGCATAGTCGCGACCTCAGCGGGCAATAGACTGCCGTGAGCATGGACAACGAGATGGTCAAGCGCCTTGTGTGGTCCGGACTCCTGGCAGCCACGAGCGCGCTCGCAAGCATCGCCGCCGCGCGCCTGGCCGGAGTCATCTGGCGGCGCGTGTTCGACGAGGAGCCGCCCGAGTGAGCGCCGCCGCACCCCCGTCCTCGCCGGGAGAGGAGCGCGACGGGCCGCAGAACATCGCCACTGCGATCACCGAGGTCTCCGAGCGCGCGACGCTGCTCGTCCGCGAGGAGATCGAGCTGGCCAAGGCCGAGATCACCGAAAAGGCCACGAAGCTCGTCAAGGGCGCGATCGTGGGCGCCGCCGCGGGAGTCTTCTTCCTGATGGCGCTGATCTTCGTGCTCGTCGGTTTCGCCTGGCTTCTCTACTACTACCTTCCGGGCAGCCAGTTCGCCTACTTCTGGGGCTTCTTCGCGATGGGCGCAATCCTCGTGCTGCTCGGCGCGCTCGCCGGTCTGATCGCCGCCAAAGCCGTCAAACGCGGCTCGCCGCCGGTGCCGAGCATGGCGATCGAGGAGGCCCGCAAGATCCGCGAGGCCGTCAGCTCGACACCAGCCGCCGGGGGCGCGACGCCGCCCACGCCGCCGCCAGCGGCGCACGCATCCGCAACGCCGCAGCCGGCCGCGGCGCCGGGAGCTGAGAGCTGATGGCCGCGCGCTCGGCCGCCGAGATCCGCAGCTCGATCGAGAGCAACCGCATGGAGCTCGCGGTGTCGGTCGATCGCCTGCGCGGCGAGGTCGCTCGCATGACCGATTGGCGTTCACAGGTGGAGCGTCATCGCAGCGAGATCACGATCGGTGTGGCCGTCGTGGGGCTGTTCATCGCGGGACGCATGCTGCGCCGCCGTTCTCGGGACTAGCCGACTCAGCTGAGCAGCGAGCGCGGCAGCGCGCCGACACCGATCAGTCCCGGACCGGTGTAGGTGCCGATCACCGGTCCCACCTCTGAGGTGAAGAGCGGCTCGGAGTCGAAGATCTCGCGGCAGCGGTCGATCAGGCGCTGGGCCTGGTCCTCGGCCTGGATGTGCTGCACGACCCAGCCGTCGGAGCCCGCGTCATGCAGCTCCTGGGCGTAGGCGACCATGCGCTCGAAGGCACGCCCGGCGGTGCGCACGCGCTCGACCGGCACGATCTCGTACTCGAGCGAGAGAATCGGCTTGATCTTCAGGGTCCCGCCGAGCCAGGCCTGGGCCTTGCCGATGCGCCCGCCGCGCCTGAGGTACTCCAGCGTGTCCAGGCAGAACCAGATGCGCAGCCTCTTGCGCGCCTCGCGCACCCGCGCCGCCACCGTGGGAAGGTCCGCGCCCGCGCGCGCCGCCGCGCAGGCGGCGAGCGCCAGCATGCCCATAC
>JACDGG010000252.1 GCA_013815355.1 Solirubrobacterales bacterium | reverse complement strand
GCCGCTCGCCGGGCGCCCGGCGATGACCAGCTGAGGGCCGGCAAGCCCAACCGCGGGCGTTGAGGCCTCGCCGCCGGACTCCCCGAGCCCTCAGCTACGGGCGTCCTCGTCCTCCTCGCCGGACTCGCTATCGCCGCTGCCTTTCAGCCAGCCGGCGAGCTGCGCTCCGACGGAGTTGACCGACTCGCCGGCGTCGCGGAAGGCGTCGCGCACGCGCTCGGCGTAGAAGGACACCGCGTCGCCGCCGTCGCTGCGGGGGTCCACGGGATCGTCGCGGCGCGGGTACTCACCTGAGCCGACGATGCGGTCGAACTCGCCCGAGCGCACCCACGCCATCAGCTCATGCGTGCGCTTCACCGGCAGCGGGTGCGTAACGCCCAGATCGAGCATCAGGCGCGTGAGGCGCTCCAGCCCGCCCCCCGACTCGGTGTAGTCGAGGCCCTGCTTCATGAACGCGTCGAGGTCGAGCTGATCGACCATCGCCCCGGCCGCCACCGACATCAGCGTTCGGCAGACCACGAGCGGGTCGCGAGTGACGAGCGCGGCGGCACGGTCGGCGCTCAGCTCGGTGGCCCTCCCCCACTCCATCAGCGCGGTGCGCACCGGCGTCAGCGGCAACGGCAGGCGCGCGCTGCGCGTGAGCATCACGAGGATCGCGAGCGCCGTGCGGTAGAGCTGGTGGTCGGCGAGGATGTGCGCTGCCTCGTGCGCGAACACGGCGCGCCGCTGGGGCGCGTCGAGCAGGCGCATCAGCTCCGACTGCACGACCACGATCGGGCGCTTTGCGCCGATCGCCATCGCGTTCGGCGAGGGGAACTGCGTGAGATACAGGTCGGGCACCTCGGCCATGTCGAGTGTGGCGTAGGCGATCGCGTGCTCGCGCCACACATCGCCGAGCTGATCTTCGGAGAGGCGCACGGAGGAGCCGAGATAGCTCTGGCGCAGCGCGCGCTCGTAGCCGAGCTCGACGAGCTTGCGCACGACGGTGTCGAGATAGGGAATCGAGCCGAGCGCCGCTGTCGCGGCGCGATCGGCCGGGTGTTGGAAGGCGCGCGCGGAGATGTTCTCGAGCTGATGGCCCTTCTGGGGAAGCTCCGCGCCGCTCGTCGCCATCGCTCGAGCCTAGCGCCCGCGGCCCTTTACATCGCCAAGCGGGTCGATGGTCAAGCGAGGCAAGGACGCAGGGAGCGTGGCGTGCTTTGCACGCGAGCGACCGAGGACGCCGCCTCGCGTAGTGCCAGCGGCCCGCTTAAGCTTAGTCAGCCAGGCCCACCCGGCGCACATAGGCAGTGATCTCCGCGCGGGAGGAGAACCCGAGCTTCTCGATCGCGCGGGCGCGATAGGTCTTGACGGTGCGCTCGGCCACGTTCAACTGCTCGGCGATCTCGGGGTTGGTATAGCCGTTTGCGATCAGCCGCACGACCTCACGCTCGCGCTCTGACAGCGCGACGCTGTCGGTGGCGCCGTCCTCGCCCGTGGCCATCAGCGCGCCGAGGCGCGGATGAAGGTAGTTGCCTCCGGCCACCGCGAGACGAAAGGCCTGCAGCAGCTCCGCCGGCTCAGCCTCCTTGAGCACATAGCTGCGGGCCCCCGCCCTGAGCGCCTGGCGCGCGTACTCTGGGTCCTCGCGCATCGTCAGGATCGCGACGGCCATCGTCGGATGGGCGATGAAGCACGCCGGCAGCGCGCCGAGGCTCGAGCCGCCCGGCATCGTCAAATCGAGCGTGAGCAGATCGGGCTTGTGCTCGCGCACCTCGCGGATCAGCGACGGGATGTCGGCCGCTTCGGAAACAACTTCGAACTCCCCCGCCTCACGCTTGAGCACAGCACGGATGCCGTCGCGAACGATCGTGTGATCGTCGGCGATGATCACACGGATCGGTCGGGTCACCCCCGGTGTCGAAGCCTCCATCGGAACGAACACCGTAGCGGCTGGCGAGGATCACCCGTCCGTCCAGTCCCAGCGGCTACGGTAGCGACGTGCCTTCTCCTCTCCGGTCGGGTCGAGTGCGCCGTATCGTCGCGGCCTACACGGTCAACCGCCTCGGGACGTGGTTCGGCTTCATCGCGCTTTCGATCGCCGTGTTCGATTACACGCACAGTGCGATCGCGGTCGGGGCGCTGTTGCTCGCGGGCCAGGTGTTGCCGGCGTTCGTCGTGCCGGTGCTGGTGGCCCGTGTCGAGACCTCCGTCCGGCGCGGGGGCCTGAGCAGCCTGTATATGTTCGAGGCGGCCACGAGCGGGCTGCTCGTGGCCCTGCTGCTCACGCATTTCGTGTTGTCCGCGACTCTCGTGCTCGTCGCCCTCGACGGAACGGCGGCGCTGGCGGCGAGCGCGCTGCTACGCGCCGCTGCCGCACGCTCGGCGCGCGAGTGGACACGCGAGATCCAGCCTAAGGCGGCGAAGGATCTCGAAGAGGAGGCCGAGCGCCGGGCCAACGCGGCGCTCAACATCGGCTTCGCCGTGACCTTCGTGATGGGGCCGGCGCTGGCCGGAGTGGTCGTGCCGACGCTCGGCACGCCGGCTGCCCTCCTGATCGACATGGTCTCCTTCGTGATCTGCGGGGCGATGCTGCTCGACGTGAGACCCCACGCCGAGGACGCCGAAAGCGCCACCGTGGCCGAGCGGTTGCGCGCCGCGCGCGCCCACATCGGCGAGACCAGCCGGCTGCGCAGATTGCTGGTGGCCGAGGCGGTCGCGCTTGCCTTCTTTGAGTTCTCGCCGCCAATCGAGGTGGTCTACGCGAAGGCCTCGCTGCACGCGGGAGACAGCGGCTACGGGCTGCTACTCGGCATCTGGGGCCTGGGGGTCGCGGCCGGCAGTGTCGTGTTCGCGCGATCTGTCGGGCGCTCCCTCGGCACGCTGCTCAGCGCCTCCACCCTGGCGGTGGGTGTCTCCTACATCGGCTGGGCCGTGGCGCCCACGCTCGCACTCGCCTGCGCCGCTGGACTCATCGGCGGCGTCGGCAACGGGATGCAGTGGGCGGCTCTGATCAGCGCCGTGCAGCGGCTCACGCCCGAGAAGCTACTCGGGCAGATGATGGGGGCCGTCGAATCAATCGGTGCGATCGCGCCCGGCGTCGGCTTCGCGCTCGGCAGCGGAATCGTCGCGCTGAGCTCGCCCCGGGTTGCGTTCCTGGTGGCCGGCATCGGCGCTTCGCTCACCACGCTTGCGTTCGTGCGGCTACGGCTCGGTGGACACGCACAACCAGCCGGCACGAAGCCCGACGCAGACGCCGCTCCGCCCGCCGCCGTCGCCTGAGCGGCGCACCCCGC
>JACDGG010000056.1:12702-15806 GCA_013815355.1 Solirubrobacterales bacterium | reverse complement strand
TGTTACCGTAGGCGTCAAAGGTCGTGCTGCCTGTAACGGTCCCGGTGGATCCTGTGAGCAGGCGTGTTGAGCCTTGCTGGTCGTGGTGCAGGTAGGAGACTGTGCCTCCGCTGTTGATTTGCTCGACCGGGAGCCCGCCTGGTCCGTAGATGTAGCTGTTCGTCCCATCACTCAGGATCAGCGGCAAGGCTTCGGTCATGTCCCAGGCGAGATAGGTCGTGGTCCCTGAGATCGTCTGGGAGGCACGTAGGCTGTTGCCGTCGTAGGCGTAGGCGTCTTTGATTTCGGTGGTTTCGCCTTCTTTTGGTCGTTCGGCGGAGATGAGGTTCCCGGCCGCGTCGTAGCCGTAGGTCGTCGCCGGACCGCTGGTAGGTTTGGTTTTGGTGCGCTCGCCGAGTTCGTCGTATGTGTAGGTTGCGCTGGTGCCTTTTTCGATCTCGTTGCCTTCGTTGAAGGTGTTTGTGCTCGATCCCTCTTTGGTGGGGTTGTTGGCTTTGTCGTATTCGTAGGCCGTGGCGCCGTATTTCGTGAGTCGGTTGTTTTCGTCGTAAATGTTTTCTGTGATTTCGGCGCCGGGTAGCCCTTTGGACGTCGTCTTTTTGACTTGTCCGTCGTTGTCACGGGTGTAGACGAGCGATGCAGGCGTTTCCGCGCCTTTGAGCATTTTGACTTCGCTCATCTGGTCCGCGTTGTTGTAGGCGTATTTGTCTTCGTTTTTGGTTTCGCTAGGGAACGCCGTTAGTGTTGGCTCGGAGTCGGGGTTATAGGTGAATTTGGTGATATGTGTTAGCCAGTCGGTGACTTTTTCAAGCCGTCCGTCTTTATCGAAGGCGCGGGTCACGGCTTTGGTGTTGGGGTAGGTGATCTTCGTCTTCTCGTTGGCGAGATCATATTCGTATTTGCTGACTTCTTTGTGGCCGTTTTCGCTTTCCGTCAGCCGGTCAAGCTGGTCGTAAGTGTAGGTCGTGGTGCCCGTACCGTCGTTCAGCTTCGTGCGGTCGCCGTCTTTGTCGTATTCGTATTTGGTCGTTGGGGTTTTCCCATCGGAGTAGCTGACTTCTTCCAGTCGGTTCGCGGCATCATATTTGTAAGTGGTCGTGCGTTTCGCGGCGTCTGTCAGGTTTTTGAGATTCCCGGCCAGGTCGTATTCCTTCGTCGTTTTACGCCCCAGTGGGTCGGTGACTTCGGTGACCTCCTCGACGGCGTTGCGCACATATTTGGTTTTGTGTTTGTTGCCGTCGGTCTGGCTGGTGACTTGGCCTGCCCCGTCGTATTCGGTTTCTGTGACTGTTTTGTTGGGTTCTTCGACTTTGACCGGCTGGTTATCGCCGTTGTAGGTGTAGGTCGTTTTACGAGAGTTACCGTCGATCAAAGTTGCGATGTTACCGTCACCGTCATACGTGTATTTTGTCGTGTGCGCAAGCGGGTCGGTGATCTTCAGCGGCCGGCCCTGCGCGTCCCGTTCGATTTTGGTCGTGAATTCAGTCGGTTTGCCCCCAGTCACGTTCCCGCGTGGGCTGACCGTCGCTATCTCCTGCGAGTTTTCGTTGTATTCCCAGGTGCGCTTGTTAGCCAGCGGGTCTATTTCGGTCGTGCGGTCGCCTTTGGTGTCATATTCATATTTCGAGATGCGTTTTAGCGGGTCTTCGACGCTTTCGAGTTCACCGTTCGCCGTGTATTTGTATTTCGTGATTTGTGTTTTGCTCGCTGGCGCCGGTCGTTCGATCACTTCAGGGTTGCCGTGGACATCGCGTTTGATGGTCGTCGTCTCACTCTTTGCCGTGGTCGTCGTTTCCACGTCGTGGGTGGCGTTGTAGGTCAATTTCGTTTCGTTGTTGTTGGCGTCGACCATGCTCGTCCGGTCGTTCGAGCCGCTGTAGCCGTATTTCGTGGTATGGCCGTTCCCGTCGGTCGTGCTCGTGACGTAGCCGCCTTCGTTGTACGTGACGGCTTCGGTCGTCGCGCTCGAGGTACCGAGGCCGCGCGTGATAGAGAACGGCTCGTCGTTGCTCGTGAAGCGCTCGTCGGTGACGCTCCCCGTCGTTTTGTTCGTGATCTTGGTGTGGAACGCTTCATATTCGAAGCCCAGTTCGCGTCCCGCTGGGTCTTTCTGCAAGGTCACTTGGTGAGAGCCGTTGTATTCGTTGGTGATTTTGCCGCCACGGCCATCGGTTAGTTCCGTGAGCTGGTGCGAGCCGTCGTATTTGAACTGCCAGCGCAGCCCCGCTTCCGCAGGCTGGGTCACGCTCGCCAGGT
Source organism: Solirubrobacterales bacterium (assembly GCA_013815355.1). Taxonomy (GTDB): domain Bacteria; phylum Actinomycetota; class Thermoleophilia; order Solirubrobacterales; family Solirubrobacteraceae; genus Palsa-744. The sequence goes on along the minus strand of JACDGG010000056.1, from coordinate 13,550 downwards.
TCCCGCCTTCGTAGGTGTATTTGACTTCGTGGCCGAGCGGGTCTTTTGTGCTTTCCACCAACCCTTCGGCGTTATATTTGAGCGTGATTTTGCGGGCAGCCGGGTCGGTGATCGTTTCCAGGTGCCCCGCTTCGCTGTAGGCCAGGGTCGTTGCGTTGCCGTTGCGATCGGTCACGCTTTCCAGGCGCCCGGTGCTGCCAGCGAATTTGTATTTGAGCTGATTCGCGAGCGTCAGCGTGTACCCGGCTTCAGAGGTCCCGCTCAAGGTGTCCTGCGTCCACACCGGGGCCGTGAAGGAACCACCGCCGCTTTCGGTGAACGACACGGTACTCCCGTTGGCTTGGTACAGCGTCGTGACTTTGCTGGTTTTGTTGACGAGGAGATGATCGCTGAACGAGCTGGTCCACCCGTAGCCGAAGGTGCCGTGTTCCGTCGCCGCAGCTGCGGCCTGCGAGTTATACGTCCGCGTGAGGGTTAGTCCAACACCCCGCCCGCCGACCGAGAGGTCTGCCTGGCTCTCGGAGTAGTTGCCCGTAGCGCAGCTAACAGGATCCCCACACGTCGGGTGAGGCTGCCCCGGCGCCGAGGGGTTTTCCGGGCCGCCGTACTGCGATGACTGTCCTGTGACCACTGGATACTTGAATTCCAAGCGCCCCGTTTCTTCTCGGACGATCCCAAGGTTTTCGAAATTCACTTCAATTCTTGTTGTACCGGTCCCTGTGGTCTTCTGGAAGGTCCCGGTGTTTACGATCAGTGGCGCGGTGCCTTCGCCTTCCCTGGAGATGCTGTTGCCGTCCGGGTTCGCGTTGAACGTGCCCTGATTCTTGAACTGCGCGCCTTCTCGCAGC
>JACDGG010000056.1:0-12602 GCA_013815355.1 Solirubrobacterales bacterium | reverse complement strand
TCACGCGACCAATAGTCCCGGACACGCCCGACGCAAGCACCGTCGAACCCGAGCCCGACATCGTGCCACCATTCCACACGAAGCCCCCACTGACATCGACCGTCCCAGCGCCCGTCAGAGTACCGTTGGTTCCAAGGTTCAAAGAAGAGAGGGTCGAGGTACCCGGCCCGTCGAGTTTCAGCGTGCCGCCAAGCCCATAGGTGCTTGTGAGGGTAACCGTCGCAGCAGCGCCTTCTATCTTTCCAGCGGCAACAGTCGCCCCCGGGGTACCAACACTGACATCGGTCAGTGTTATAGCGCCCGAGAGCGGGACCGTGGAGCCCAGCGAGTAACTACCTTCGCTGAAGGCGATTTCTGCACCGCTTGCGGCGGACCAAGACCCGACATGACTCTGTCCCGAGGTGCCGCCACCACCGAAGTCCAAGTGGCCCGATTTTGCACTGACCGTCGCCTCATTATCTATCGCAACCCCGATCCGCGTCTTGCCCGTACCTTCGGTCTTCTGGAAGGTCCCGGTGTTTACGATCAGTGGCGCGGTGCCTTCGCCTTCCCTGGAGATGCTGTTGCCGTCCGGGTTCGCGTTGAACGTGCCCTGATTCTTGAACTGCGCGCCTTCTCGCAGCACTATGTAGCTTTCTGACCAGGTGAGTGTGCCTTCGTTAACGAGAGTGCGTTCCTTGAGCGTCACGCGACCAATAGTCCCGGACACGCCCGACGCAAGCACCGTCGAACCCGAGCCCGACATCGTGCCACCATTCCACACGAAGCCCCCACTGACATCGACCGTCCCAGCGCCCGTCAGAGTACCGTTACTCAAGTTCAGCGTGCTGGCGCTCGACGCTTCAAGGCCGTTCGTAATTTCCAGCGCGCCGCCCGAGATTGCAACAGTCCCTTTGTCCAGAAGAACCCCCGTCTGATTGGTACCTTCGGTGACCTTGACCGTTTTTCCCGCAGCGATGCACGCAACATCAGTGGAACTGGGCACTTTGCCCGTCGACCAGTTCGACGCTGTCTGCCACAAGCCTTCGTTGGCGCCCGTCCACGTATCCGTACAGAAAGGTTCAGCCGACGCGCTCCCTGGCAACACAGCCAGAGCCAACGTAGACGCGACCAGCACACCAACGCTCCTCGCAAAGAGCCTGCAGGCGTCGAGGCGGCCCGGCATTCCCGCGTGGCTCCCAGACCCAGCCGTGCCGAACCTCATACGCCGCATGTGGCCTCCCAATCTCGCCGTGGACCAGCCCGATGGCCGGGTACTAGAGCACAACAGCCACCAGAGCGCAACCCGGGTAACCAGAAAATGACGAACGGGTGGAACTATGGAGACAGAGATGCCGCGATCACACCCTTCGTCTGTGAGCCGTCGGCGATTGTGGTCGGCGATAGCCGCGCGTGCCGCGCGGTTTCACACGGCGTTGGGCTCACGAGGGACCTAGCGTTTCGCGGCGCGCTTGGGTTTCGTGGGGCGGAAGGCTGCAGAGAGGAGGCGAGCGTCGTCGACGCGGCTCTTATGGTGTAGGTAGCGCATGGTCGTTTTGATGTCGGCGTGGCCCAACCACGCCTGGACCTGGACGATGCTGCCCTTAGATCGCGGTATGATGCGCCTGCTCGGCCAGATCCTCGCCCAAGCCGCCAAGGACAAGGTGCGCGAGGACAACCCCGCACGGGACCCCGAGCTGAAGATCCGCGTGCCCAAGCCCGCACGAACCTTTCTTGAGATCGACCAGCTCGTCGTGCTGCTCGACGCGGCGCACCAATTGCAGACGGCGCCCAGGACGAGTAAGCGCGCCAAGGTCACACGCGAACAGGCTGCCGAGATCCGCGCTCGCCTCGGGCAGGGTGAGACGCAGCTCGCGCTGCGTCGTGAGTACGGGCTGAGCGCCGGGTCAATGTCGATGCTCGCGCAGGGCAAGACCTACTCCGACGCCGCCAGAAGCGACCGCATCGGCTGGCGCGCAGTGTGCGCGATGCTCGGCTACGCCGGGCCGCGAATCGCCGAAACGCTCGACATCCTGGAGCGCGACGTGCGCCTGCACGACCCCAACGCAGCGCGACTGTGGATCGCCGACAGCAAGACACCTGCAGGTGTCCGCCACGTCGAGATCACACCCAGCCTGCGCGACGAGCTTCTAAGTCACCGCGCCGACAAGGTGCGACACGGATACCCCACCCATCCGGATGCGCCGTTCTTTTGCACCCGCAGCGGCAAGCGCTGGGATGAGAGCAACGTCCGCGAACGCATCCTCCAGCCGGCCGTCAACCTTGCCAACGAGTGCCTGATCGCGTGCGGCCTGCCGCCGCTACCGCACGTCACGCCTCACACGCTGCGGCGAACATACGTCTCGATCATGCTCCTGGCGACCAACTTCGACGTGACCTACGTCCAACACCAGGTCGGCCACGCCGAAAGCAAGATGACCCTCGACGTCTATTCGCAGCTCCTGGACCGCCGCAAGCGCGACCACGGTGTCGCATTCGATGCTCTGCTCACAAGCGCTCGCAGCACCCTCTACGGGTCACAAAACGAGGCGTTTGGGCCACCGTTTGGGCCACTGAGCCCCGGCAAGCCCAATGGCGCATCTGAGCCCGCCGAGCAAACCAGCTCATTTGCAGGCACTTCCAACACGCGCCCGGCAAGATTCGAACTTGCGACCTCTCGCTCCGGAGGCGAGCGCTCTATCCACTGAGCTACGGGCGCTTATGCCTGCAAGAACGGCATCTTCGCTGCTACAGCCACCGTCCGGTCGGCGGCCGATGCGTCGCGTTCGCCGGCAGTCGCCAGTCGACGCCCTCGACGAGCGCGGAGCTGGGCGTGCTGGGTCTCATCGCGATGCATCGTCTGAGCCTACACCCGCGGGCCGAGCCGGGCCGGACCGGTTTGGCCGATTTCCCAGATCCCTACGGAGAGGAGCGCTCGGCCGAGCGCGCGCATGAGCGAAGAGCACATGCGTCGCGGGCTATGCGCCGCGAAATTGGAGGAATGACGGGCGCGCGTGCCCTATCCGACCTGGGGTGTGGCTAGCGTCCCGCGGGTGAGCGACGCTGAGTTCAAGAACACTGTCGACGTCGTATCGAAGGTCATCGACGGCGCTGGGGTTGTGGTCATCGTGTTTGGGCTTCTGATCGCCACTGGCGCCTACGCCGTGTACCAGAGGGATCCAGCGCGGCGGCGGACGGCGTACCGCGTCTACCGCCAGCAGGTGGGCAAATCGATTCTGCTCGGACTCGAGTTCCTCGTCGCGGCGGACATCATTCGCACTGTCGCCGTCGCGCCGACATTCGCCGGCGTCGGGGTCCTGGCGGTCGTGGTCGCGGTGCGCACGTTCCTCAGCTTCGCGCTGGATGTGGAGCTCTCCGGCCAATGGCCGTGGCAGTCGCCTCCGAAGCAATCGCCGCCAACCAACTGAGCTGAGAATGAACGAGCGGTCAACTCCCGGACGCGGCTGAAGACCACGGGTGACGCTCCGGACCGCGGAATTCGAGCGTCGCTCGGCGCCGCCCGCCCGCCCCCGGCCGGCACCGCGACGCTACCTTTGCCGGTATGGACATGTCGCTGTTCTTTCTCGGGACGGCCGGCTCGGTGCCGAGCGCGCGCCGCGGGTTGCCGGCGGTGCTCGTCCGGCACGGTTCCGACCGGCTGCTGTTCGACTGCGGTGAAGGCACGCAGCGCCAGATGCTGCGCTCCGTGGGGCTGCCGGATCTGCACGCGGTCTTCATCACTCATTTCCACGCAGATCACTGGCTCGGTCTGCCGGGAATGCTGAAGTCCTTCGCCCTGCGCGAGCGCAGCGAGCCGCTGAGCGTCTACGGCCCCTCCGGGCTACGCGAGCTGATGGGTGTGATGCGCATCGTCTACGGGCGCCGCCTGCCGTATGAGTTGAACATCGTCGAGCTCGAGCCGGCCGAGGCGGTGAGCTATGACGGCTACGTCGTCGCCGCGATCCCCGTGCGTCACAAGGCTCCGATCGCGTTCGGCTACGCGCTCGTGGAGGACTCGCGTCCGGGACACCTCGACGCGGCGCTCGCCGAGCGTCTCGGTGTCACCCCGGGGCCGGACTTCGGACGCCTGCAGCGCGGCGAGACCGTGGCCGGTGTGAAACCGGAGCAGGTGATGGGGGAGAGTAGAGAGGGTCGCAAGGTGGTGATCTCAGGCGATACCGCCCCGTGCGAGGCGCTCGCCCTCGCGGCCCACCAGGCCGACGTGCTCGTGCATGAGGCGACGTTTGCCGAGGACGAGGCCGAACGCGCGCAGCTGACTCAGCACAGCACCGCGCGTCAGGCCGCCGAGCTGGCGCGCGAGGCCGAGGTGCGCCTGCTGGCGCTCACGCACGTCTCGAGCCGCTACGCCGGCGGTGAGCTGCGCGAGCAGGCCCGCGCCGTGTTCGCGGCGACCGAGGCGCCGCGCGACTTCGACACGATCGAGGTGCCCTTCCCTGAGCGCGGAGTGGCCACGCTCGAGCGCTGGTCAGACCGTCAGGCGCGCGAGCGCGCGCTGGCTCAGAGCGGCGCTGGCACGCCCGAGCCCGTCGCATCGCCCTGATACATTCCTCGCGCTCCTTTAACCCGGTCCCGCGAGGCCAGGAAGGAATCGATGGCAGCACAAGAGAAGGTCGTCCTCCACGAGGAGGAAGTCGGTCGGGCGCTGACCCGGATCGCTCACGAGATCCTCGAGCGCAACCCCGACGAGCCCGCACCCGCGCTCGTCGGCATCCACCGTCGCGGAGCATTTCTCGCCAAGCGCCTGCACGGGCTGCTCGAGCAGCTGCTCGACGCCGAGGTGGCGCTCGGGGACCTCGACATCGGCTTCTACCGCGACGATGTGGGCACGCGTCCCGACGCGCCCGTGCTGCACGCCTCGCACATCGACTTCGACGTCACCGGCCTGACCGTCGTGATCGTCGATGACGTGCTCTTCACCGGGCGCACCGTGCGCGCCGCGATCGAGGCGCTGTTCGCCTACGGGCGTCCCGAGCGCGTTCAGCTCGCCGTGCTCGCCGACCGCGGCCACCGCGAGCTGCCGATTCGCCCCGACTACGTCGGCAAGAACCTGCCGACCTCGCGCGCCGAGCACGTCCACGTGCGCCTGCGCGAGCTCGACGGCCTCGACGAGGTCGCGATCTCAAGCGGCGAGGATTCGCTCGCCGCGGCGGTCGCGGAGGTCTCGGCGTGAACCACCTGCTCTCGATCGAGCAGCTCGACCGCGCGGCGATCGAACGCATCGTCGCCCAGGCCGAACGCTTCGCGGAGGTCTCTGACCGCGAGATCAAGAAGGTCCCGGCCCTGCGCGGGCGCATGGTCCTGAACCTCTTCTATGAGGCCTCGACGCGCACCCGCAGCTCCTTCGAGCTGGCCGCCAAGCGCCTCTCGGCCGACGTCGTGAACTTCGCCGCGAGCGGCTCGAGCGTCGAGAAGGGCGAGTCACTGAAGGACACCGTGCTCACGCTGAGCGCGCACAAGCCTGACGCGATCGTGCTGCGCACCCCCTGGGTCGGCGCCTCTGAGCTCGTCTCGAAATGGTGCAGCGCCGCGATCGTCAACGCCGGCGACGGCAAGCACGAGCACCCCACGCAGGCGCTGCTCGACGTCTACACGCTGCGCCGCCACATCGGCGCGATCGACGGCGCCTCGATCTGGATTGTCGGCGACGTCGCGCACTCGCGCGTGGCGCGCTCGAACGTGCTCGCCTTCCAGCGCATGGGCGCGAAGGTCACGATCGCCGGGCCGCCGACGCTGATCCCGCGTGGCTTCGAGCAGCTCGGCTGCGAGGTGCGCTACACACTCGACGAGCTCCCGAGCGCCGACATCGTCTACGCCCTGCGCATGCAGCATGAGCGCATGAGCGAGACCTGGGTGCCCTCGATGCGCGAGTACGCCGCCTCCTATCAGATCAACGGCAAGCGCCTCTCGCCACATCAGGTGCTGATGCACCCCGGACCGGTCAACCGCGGCGTCGAGCTCTCCGGCGAGGTCGTCGACTCGCCGCAGGCGGTGATCACCGCGCAGGTCGAGGCCGGTGTGGTCGTGCGCATGGCCGTCCTCTACGAGCTGCTCGCGGGCAGCCGCGATGCACGGCCGGAGTCCCAGGACGCCGAGCCGGTCGAGCAAGCCGTCGCTGGCGGGGCGCGCGCGTGAGTGCAGGCGAGCCGCTCGTCGCCGGGCCCGCACCTGCGTGCGATCTCCTGCTGCGCGACGTGCGTGTGATCGATCCCCGCGCCGGGATCGAGGAGCGCATGGACGTGCGTGTGCAGGACGGACGCATCGCCGAGCTCGCCGCGCCCGGCAGCATCGAGGCCGATGGCGCCGCGGAGCTGATCGACGGCGCCGGCCGTCTCACCGCCGTGCCCGCCTTCTTCGATCCGCATGTGCACCTGCGCACGCCTGGGCAGGAGCACAAGGAGGACCTCGAGAGCGGCACGCGCGCCGCCGCAGCCGGAGGCTTCGCCGGCGTGATCGCGATGCCCAACACCGATCCTGTGCTCGACTCCGCGCCGCTGCTTCGCTCTGTGCGCGACGCCGCCGCGCGCCACGCGCGCGTGCCTGTCGGCTTCCTGCCTGCGATCACCCGCGGCCTGGGAGGCGAGCAGCTCAGCGAGATGGCCGAGCTGCGCGCCGAGGGCGCGCTCGGCTTCAGCGACGACGGCAAGCCCGTGCGCAGCGCCGGCATGCTGCGCAAGGCGCTTCAGTACCAGCGCCTCTGCGGCGGCGTGCTCGCACTGCACGAGGAGGACCCGACGCTCTCCCGCGGCGGCTCGATGAACGAGGGTGCCGTCAGCGCCGCGCTCGGCATCGCGGGCATCCCCACGATCGCCGAGTCAACGATGCTCGCCCGCGACGCCGCGCTCGCCGGCTATGAGCAGGCGCGCGTGCACTTCCAGCACCTCAGCTGTGCGGCCTCCGTCGAGGGGGTCGCGCTGGGTAAGTCCAAGGGCTGGCTGCTCAGCGCCGAGGTCTCCCCGCACCACCTGCTGTTGACCGAGGAGCACGTGCGCGGCCTGGATACGCGCATGAAGATGCACCCTCCGCTCAGCAGCGAGTCCGACCGCCAGGCGCTGATCGAGGGCCTACGCGACGGCACGATCGACTGCGTCGCCACCGATCACGCACCGCACGCGCGCGATGAGAAGGAAGTCCCCTTCGAGCAGGCGCCGATGGGCACAACCGGCCTCGAGACATCCTTCGCGGCGCTGCACACCGAGCTCGTGCTGCCCGGGGTGATCGGGCTCGGCCTGCTCCTGGAGCGGATGAGCGCCGGCGCGGCGCTGTTCGGCCTGCCCGCGCCGCTGATCGCGCTCGGCGAGGTCGCGAACATCGCCGTGCTCGGCCTCGACACGGAGTGGGTCGCCGGCGAGCACGGCTGGGAGAGCCGCTCTGAGAACTGCTGCTTCGCCGGGCGCCGCCTGCAGGGCCGCGTGCTCGCGACGCTCGCCGCCGGCGCGCTCGCCCACCGCGATCGCTCGCTCACGCTGGCGGCGGCGCAATGAGCCTGCTCAGCCGCGAGAACGCCGCGCTCGTCGTGATCGACGTGCAGGAGAGCTTCCGTCCCTACGACTCCTTCGCCGGCGTCGCCGATGCCGCCGCGAAGCTGCTGCAGGCGGCGCGCATCCTCGACATTCCCGCGCTTGTCAGCGAGCAGTACCCGAAGGGCCTCGGCGCGACCGTGCCCGAGGTCGGCCTGGACGGGGAGCCAGTGATCGAGAAGAGCGTCTTCTCGGCCGCGCGCGCCGACGGTTTCGGGCTGAACGGGCGCACGCAGGCGATCGTCTGCGGCCTTGAGACCCACGTCTGCGTCAGCCAGACCGTGCACGACCTGCTCGCCCAGGGCGTCGAAGTGCACGTCCCCGCCGACGCGGTCGGCTCGCGCCACGCCGTCGACTACGAGCGGGGCCTCGAGCGCATGGAGCGCGCGGGGGCGATCGTCAGCACCGTCGAGTCCGCGCTCTTCGAGCTGCTCGAGCGCGCCGGCACGCCGGAGTTCAAGGCCGTCCAGAAGCTGATTATCTGATGGCCGAGGCAACTGGCTATGTGCTCCTGGAGGACGGCACGCGCTTTGACGGTGTCCTCTGCGCCGCCGAGGGTCACGCCGTCGGCGAGGTCGTCTTCACAACTGGCATGTCCGGCTATCAGGAGTCGATGAGCGACCCCTCCTTCGCAGGGCAGCTGATCACCTTCACCTATCCGCACATCGGCAACTACGGCGTCAGCTCCCAGGCGATGGAGTCAGAGCGCGTGTGGGCGCGGGCGGCGATCATGCGCGAGGCCGGCAACCGTGAAGACGCACCCACCGCCGAGCGCGGCTGGCTGGACTGGCTCGCGGACTGCGGCGTGCGCGCGATCAGCGGCGTCGACACGCGCGCGCTCGTGCTGCACATCCGCGAGGCCGGCGCGATGCGCGGCGGTGTCTTCCCCGCCACGATCGCCGAGGCGCAGGCGCGCGAGTTGATCGCAGCCGAGCCGCCGATGGCCGGCCAGGACCTCGCGCGCTTGGTGACCCCGACCGAAGTGAGCCACCACGGCAGCGGTGACGGTCCGCGCATCGCGATCATCGATACCGGCATCAAGGCTTCGATGGTGCGCGAGCTCGTCGGACGCGGCGCGCGCGTGGCACTGCATCCCTGCACGAGCTCCGCCGATGAGCTGCTCGGCGAAGACCCCGACGCCGTGTTTCTCGCCAACGGCCCCGGTGATCCCGCGGCGCTCGACTACATCGTCGAGACGGTGCGCGCGATCGTCGGCGTCAAGCCGGTGTGGGGCATCTGCCTCGGCCATCAGCTGCTCTGCCGGGCGGTGGGACTTGAGACCTTCAAGCTTCCCTTCGGCCACCGCGGCGCGAACCACCCCGTGCGCGACCTGCAGAGCGGGCGCGTTGAGATCACCTCCCAGAACCACGGCTTCGCCGCGCTCGGGCCCGGCGGCGGGCGCACGATCGACAGCGACGAGCCCGTGCGCTGGGAGACGGACTTCGGTGCGGCGGCGCTTTCGCACGTGAACCTCTATGACCGCACCGTCGAGGGCCTCGAGCTGCTCGACGTGCCCGGGGGCACGGTGCAGTATCACCCCGAGGCGGGTCCCGGACCGCACGACAGCCTCTACCTGTTCGACCGCTTCCTGCAGCGCATCGCCGAGGCCGCCTGATGCCGCGGCGCGAGGACATCGAGAAGATCCTGATCCTCGGCTCGGGGCCGATCGTGATCGGTCAGGCGGCCGAGTTCGACTACTCCGGCGTGCAGGCCTGCAAGGTGCTGCGCGAGGAGGGCTATGAGGTCGTGCTCGTCAACTCCAACCCCGCGACGATCATGACCGACCCGGAGTTCGCCGACGCCACCTACATCGAGCCGCTGCTGCCCGGTCCCGTCGCGAAGGTGATCGAGCGCGAGCGCCCCGACGCGCTGCTCGGCACGCTCGGCGGGCAGACCGCCCTGAACCTCGCCAAGGCGCTGCACGACGACGGCACGCTCGAGCGCTTCGGCGTCGAGCTGATCGGCGCCAACTACGAGGCGATCGCCTGCGCGGAGGACCGCGACCTGTTCCGCGAGGCGATGGCCGAAGCCGGCCTGCGCATGCCGCGCAGCGTGATCGCCACGAGCATCGAGGAGGCCGCGGGCGCCGTCGCCGAGCTCGGCCTGCCCGCCGTCGTTCGCCCCGCCTTCACGCTCGGCGGCCGTGGCGGCGGGATCGCCTACACGCAAGAGGGGTTCGACCAGATCGTCGCGCAGGGCATCGAGGCCTCGCCGATCGGGCAGGTGCTGATCGACGAGTCGGTGATCGGCTGGGGCGAGTTCGAGCTCGAGGTGATGCGTGACGGCGCGGACAACGTCGTGATCGTCTGCTCGATCGAGAACGTCGACCCGATGGGCGTGCACACCGGCGACTCGGTCACCGTCGCCCCGCAGCAGACGCTGACCGACCACCTCTACCAGCAGTTGCGCGATCAGGCGCTCGCGGTGATCCGCGCCGTGGGCGTTGAGACCGGCGGCTCAAACGTGCAGTTCGCGGTCAACCCGGAGACCGAAGAGATCCTCGTGATCGAGATGAACCCCCGCGTGTCGCGCTCCTCGGCGCTCGCCTCCAAGGCGACGGGCTTTCCGATCGCGAAGATCGCCGCGCGCCTGGCCGTCGGCTACCGCCTCGATGAGATCGACAACGACATCACCGGCGTCACCCCGGCATGCTTTGAGCCGACGATCGACTACGTCGTCGTGAAGTGGCCGCGCTTCGCCTTCGAGAAGTTCCCCGGCTCAGACCGCACGCTCTCCACGCACATGAAGTCGGTGGGGGAGGCGATGGCGATCGGGCGCACGTTCGGGCAGGCCTTCGCCAAGGCGCTGCGCTCGCGCGAGCTCGACAAGCCGCCGTGCCTCGAGGACTCAAGCGAGCAGCAGCTGCTCGAGAGCCTCGATCGCCCCGGACCCGATCGCTTCGAGACCGTGCTCACGCTCCTGGGCCGCGGCGTAGAGCTCGAGGAGATCCACAAGCGCACGCGCATCGATCCCTGGTTCCTGCGCGAGCTGCGCACGCTCGCGCTCGACCCTCAGGCGCCGTTTGCCGGCGAGCGCGTGTTCCGCTCGGTCGACACCTGCGCCGCGGAGTTCCCGGCGCGCACCCCTTACTACTACTCCGGCTGGGAGCGGCGCGGTACGGGCGAGGTCCGCCGCGGCGAGCGCGAGTCGGTCGTGATCCTCGGCTCGGGCCCCAACCGCATCGGACAGGGCATCGAGTTCGACTACTGCTGCGTGCACGCCGCGATGACCGTGCGCGCCTCCGGACGCGACGCGGTGATGGTCAATTGCAACCCCGAGACCGTCTCCACCGACTACGACACCTCCGACCGCCTGTACTTCGAGCCGCTGACGCTCGAGGACGTGCTTGCCGTCGTGGAGATCGAGCGGCCGCTCGGCGTGATCGTGCAGTTCGGCGGGCAGACGCCGCTGCGCCTCGCCGCCGAGCTCGAGCGCGCCGGGGTGCCGTTGCTCGGCACGAGCGTCGATGCGATCGACCTCGCGGAGGATCGCGGGCGCTTCGGCGCGCTGCTCGAGCGCCTCGGCTACAAGGCGCCGCCGTATGCGACGGCCGGCTCGCACTCCGAGGCGCTCGCCTGCGCCGCACAGGTCGGCTTCCCGCTGCTCGTGCGTCCCTCATACGTGCTCGGCGGGCGCGCGATGGAGATCGTCTACTCCTCCGAGGGCCTCGCCGACTACCTGCGCCGGGAGGCGGGCGAGGGCGGTGAGATCTACCTCGACCGCTTCCTCGAGAACGCCGCCGAGGTCGACGTCGATGCGCTCTGTGACGGCAGCGATGTGTGGATCGGCGGAATCATGCAGCACGTCGAGGAGGCGGGCGTGCACTCGGGAGACAGCGCCTGTGTGCTGCCGCCGCACTCACTCGGCGAGGAGATGCTCGACCAGATCCGCGCCGCCACGCGCGAGATCGCGCTGGCGATCGGCGTCGTCGGGCTGATCAACGTCCAGTACGCCGTGCACGCGGGCGAGCTGTATGTGATCGAGGCCAACCCGCGCGCCTCGCGGACGGTGCCGTTCGTCTCCAAGGCGATTGGGCTGCCGCTGGCGAAGCTCGCCTGCCGGATCATGCTCGGCGAGCGGATCGCGGATCTCTCGCTGCCGCAGGAGCGCCAGGGCATGGGCTTCGGCGATCACGTCTCGGTCAAGGAGGCGGTGCTGCCGTTCGACCGCTTCGACGGCTCCGACGCGCTGCTCGGTCCCGAGATGCGCTCCACGGGCGAGGTGATGGGCATCGCACGCGACTTCCCGACGGCGTTCGCCAAGGCGCAGGCCGCCGCCGGGGTGCCGCTGCCGAGCAGCGGCACCGTGTTCATCACGGTCACCGACTCCGACAAGGCCGGCGCCTTCTTCGTCGCCTCGAGCCTGCACGAATGCGGCTTTCGCATCGTCGCCACGCACGGCACCGCGGAGGCGATCTCGCGCATGGGCGTGCCCGTCCAGGGCCTCAACAAGATCGCGGAGGGCTCTCCGCATGTGCTCGACTGGATCGAACGCGGCGACGTCGACCTCGTGCTCAACACGCCCACGGGCGTCGGCGCGCGCACCGACGGCTATGAGATCCGCCGCGCCGCGGTCGGCCACGGGATTCCCTGCCTGACGACGCTCGCCGCGGGCATCTCCGCGGCCCGCGCGATCGCCCGCGCCCAGCGCGACGGCGAGCCCGAGGTGCTGTGCCTGCAGGAGCTTCACGGCGTGCGCGAGAAGCAGCCCGACGCGAGCCCGGACGGGGCCGGGGTGGCGTGAGCGAGGCGCCCTTCGGCCGCCGCCTTACGCAGGTCGTGGGGATCGATGAGCTCGGCGCCTACCGCGTGCTGCGCGTCACCGAGAACGGGCCCCAAGCTGAGCCCGGGCAGTTCGCGATGCTCGCCGCCGCCGAAGGCTGGGGGGCGGGGGAGGAGCAGCGCCCGTTCCTGCCGCGTGCCTTCTCGATCGCGCGCCACCGTGGCGCAGAGACGCATTACCTGCTCGAGGATGTGGGGCCGGGCACTCAGCGCCTGTGCGCGCTGCGCGCCGGCGATGGGCTGTGGGTCACGGGTCCGCTCGGGCGTGGCTTCAGCGAGCCCGGCGAGGGCCGCAGAGCGATCC
>JACDGG010000251.1 GCA_013815355.1 Solirubrobacterales bacterium | reverse complement strand
GCGCTGCTGGCTGAGGGCGCGCGCAGCCCGGCGACGGTCGCGGAGCGAGTGGCGCGCGACTCACACCCGGACATGACGTGGGTAACCCCCTCCGGCGCGGCGGAAATGCTCGTGGCGGACATCGAGGAGCCTGTCGTCGCGGCGGCGGTGCGCACGCCGTTTGAGTCGGCGCGGCGCGTGTTCGTGATCGAGGCGGTCGACACGATGAACGACCAGGCTGCCAACCGCATGCTCAAGACGCTCGAGGAGCCACCCGCGTTCGCGCACCTGCTGCTGCTGAGCGACCGGCGTGAGGACGTGCTCGCGACGATCGCCTCGCGCTGCCAGCAGGTTCGCTTCGACCCGCTCCCGGCGAGCATCATCGCCGCGTCGCTGCAGGGTGTCGGCGAAGATCAGGCGCAGGCGTGCGCGCGCCTGGCGTTGGGCGATGCCGATCTCGCGCGCAGATTGGCGAGCGAGCAGGGCGCACCGCTGCGCGCGAGCGCCGAGCAATTCGTGCGCGCGACGCTCGCGGGTGCGACCGCGAAACGGCCGTGGCTGGGGCTGCTCGAGGCCGCCAAGGCGGCGGGGACGGCGGCCGGCGAAGCGGCGCAGGAGCGGATGGCCAGCGAGCTGGAGATGATCCCGAGCAAGGAGCGCAAACGCTTCGAGCGCGAGGGCCTCGACGCGCGTCGGCGCGGCGAGCGGCGCGCACGCACGCAGGCGCTGGAGGTGGCGCTGCGCCTGATCGAGCTGTGGCTGCGCGATGTGATGTGCGTGAGCGAAGGCGCGAGCGAGCTGGTGCACGCGCTCGACCGGCGCGCCGAGCTCGAAGAGGACGCGCAGGGGCGCGAAGGCGTGCGGCTGCGCGAGGGCATCGCGCTGGTCGGCGACACGCGCCTGAGCCTGCAGCTGAACGTCTCTGAAGAGCTGGCGCTCGAGGCCCTGGCCTACAGGCTCGAAGCGCTGCTAGGTGCCTGAGATCGGCCCGAGGTTCGGCTCCAGGCCGAACGTCTCGAAGGCCATGAAGCGCGAGAACAGGCGGTTCTCCGGGCCGTGGTAGTCGGCCGAGCCGGTGCTGAGCAGGCTGAGCTCCTCGCAGCGCTTGGCGAGCAGCTCGGTCTGCTGCTGGTCGTGTGTCACGTAGAAAGCCTCCACGCCGTCCATGCCGAGCGCCTTGAAGCGCTTGATCGTGGAGAGCACTTCCTGCTCGTCGGAGATGTCCCAGAAGGGATGCGCCCAGATCGCGACGCCGCCGGCCTCGTGGATCGCCTCGACGGCCTCGCCGACCGTCGGCGTCTCGCGCAGGCGAAAAGCGGACTTGCCCTCGATCAGATAGCCGCGGATCAGCGAGCCGACGTCGTCGATGCCCTCCTGCTTCAGGCGCTCGGCATTGGCGGGCGCGCCGAGCACCGCAGCGGCGAGGTGGGGCCGGCCGATCGGTTTGCCCTCGGCGATGCGCGCGTCGATCTCGGCTTCGTCGAGCGCGAAGCCGACCTCGCGCAGCGCGTCGCGCATGCGCAGCGTGCGATGCTCGCGGTCGGCCAGGAACGCGGTCAGATTGGCCCCCAGCGCCGCGCCGGTGTGGTCGATGTTGTAGCCGAGGATGTGCAGTTCGCGGGGGAGGAGCGAGCCGTCATCGACGGCTGAGATCTCGACGGCGGGGACGACGCGGACGCCGAAGCGCTCACCGGCCTCGATCGCCTCCGATACGCCGCTGACGGTGTCGTGATCGGAGAGCGCGAGCAGCTCGACGCCGGCCTCGGCGGCACGCTGGACGACCTCGGCGGCGGGCAGGGCGCCGTCGGAGTGGGTCGAGTGCGATTGCAGGTCAAAGCGGGTTGACATCGCCGCTGAGCGTATGCGATCGGCTCAGTGGTGCGCGTGCTGGTGGCCGAGCGCGTCGTCGGGCAGCCAGGTGCGCTCGCGCACGCGGCGGGCGAGGCTCGTGCGCAGGCGGCGCACGGCCGCGTGGTAGCGGCTCGCCTTCTCGTGCAGGATCACGTCGCGCCCGGAGTCGCGTGGGTCGAGCCGCGCGAAGGCGGCGTCGGTCTCGGCGGCGCGCAGACGAGCGTCCAGCCAGAGGATCTCGAGGTAGGCGAGCGCGGCGCCGAGCTGGTCCTCGGGAATCGCGCCGGGCTGTTCGATCTGGCGCAAGACGGGTAGCACCTCCGAGACGAGCCAGTGCTCCTCGCCGTGCGCGCGGAGCAGTACGCAGATGTCGTGGGGCTCGGAGATATTGGAATTGTCTGGCATGTCCGTCATCAAGGGGAGGCGTTCGCTTGCCGCGTTCGGTGGTTTGGGCTTCGACCGGCGGGTAGCGCTGCTTTAGGCGATGGCGCTCGCTCTCCACGCTTTTCGCGATGTGCTCGGCGGTTCGTCCAGTGCTCGCAGGAGAGCGCGAAGTCGTGCCGAGGAGACTCAAGTGCGCACTGCCTGACGGCCGATGAAGCTCATGAGAAGCCTCGACAGGAAAGGGAGATGTACGTAGTCGACACCGATCCGACGCGACGCACCGCCGGGCAGTATGCGCGGGAGACGGTCCGGCGGCTGCGCATGCGCACGCTCGTCGCGCTCGGCGTGCTCGCTGTCGCGACGGCGCTCCTGGGGCGCGCATTCGGCCTGCACGACGCGCGCTTCCTCGGCTCGGAGGTGGCGCTGCTGGTGAGCATCTTCGTGATCTCCCGCATCGTGCTGCCGCTGGTGGAGCGGCGAGACCGGGGCGCGAGCGGTGAGGAGCACGTGGGCGCGCTGCTGGATCGGCTGCGTGGCGAGCAGTGGGAGGTGATCCACGACGCGAGCCTCGGTCGCGGCAACGTCGATCACATCCTGATCGGGCCGGGGGGCGTGTTCACGGTTGAGACCAAGAGCCACCCGGGTCCGGTGCGCGTCGGGCGCGTTCACGGCTCGACGCTCAGCCAGGCGCAGGCCCAGCGACGGGCGGTGGAGCGGGTCACGGGCGTGGAGGTGGAGCCGCTGATCGCCTACAGCCGCGCGTGGGTGGACAAGCCGATGGCGCGACGCAAGGGCGTGCGCGTGATGCCCGCGCGGATGCTGCCGAGCTACCTCGCGCGCCGCCCGGCGAAGCTCTCCGAGGCGGAGGTCGAGCAGGTACACGAGCGCATCACGCAGGCGTTGCTCGCGGAGCAGGCGCGAAATCGCGCGGCGCGGCTGCGCACCGGCAGCTGATCGCACAGCTCCGGGCTGTCTCCATCGAGCAACCGGTAGGCACCGCTCGCGTGGGCAGGCGCGGCGCTAGCTTGTAGGGATGGCCACGGCAACCCCGCGAGCGCCACAGAGCGAGCAG
>JACDGG010000250.1 GCA_013815355.1 Solirubrobacterales bacterium | reverse complement strand
AGGTGGCACTGAGCGAGCGCGAGCGCCGCGGCGGCGAGCGCCTGGCGGCAGTCCTCGCGCGCGAAGGAGCGCGGGAGCTCGCGACGATCGAGCACCACCAGTTCAGCGGCGCCTCGCTGGCCCTCACGGCCGACGCCTACCGCGACTGCGGCGGGCTGCCCGTGCGGGCGGCGCTCGAGGACGAGGCGCTCGAGGCCGCGCTCGAATCGCTCGGCATCCCGATCCATCGCAGCCGCAGCGTGCGCGTCGTGACCTCCGCACGCCGCGACGGACGCGCGCCTCGAGGCCTCGCCCGCGATCTCGCGCACGTGGACTGGCGCGCCCGGCGCAGCTACGGCGCCGGCGAGTTCCCGCTCGAGCGCCTGCTGGAGGCCAAGAGCGAATCGATCGCGCTCGTGCTGCCCGCCCGCGAGGTTGCCGCCACGATCGGGCCGATCGCCGCTGTCGCCGTCTCGCTGCGCGACGCCGGACTGCTGGATGAGCTGCTGGTGATCGATGCCGACTCGCAGGACGCCGGCGCGCGGGTGGCGGCGCAGGCCGGTGTGCGCGTCGTGCAGGAGGATGAGATCGAGCCCGGTCTCGGCCCCGCCCGCGGCAAGGGCGATGCGATGTGGCGCGCCCTCAGCGTGACCGAAAGCGAGATCGTCGCCTACGCCGACGCGGACACCGAGGACTTCGGAGAGCACTTCCTCACAGGCCTGCTCGGCCCGCTCGTGTGCGACCCGGCGGTGGCGCTCGTCAAGGGCTTCTTCAGGCGGCCGTTTCGCGAGGGCGCGACGCTGCTGGCGGACGGCGGCGGGCGCGTGACCGAGCTGATGGCGCGACCGCTCTTGAACCTCCACGCACCCGAGCTGGCGGTGTTCGATCAGCCGCTCGCGGGCGAGGTCGCGGCGCGGCGGGAGCTGCTCGAGCGGATTCCCTTCGCGACCGGCTACGGCGTCGAGATCGCAATGCTGATCGATGCCTGGCGAATCGTCGGGCTCGACGGGCTCGCCCAGGTCGATCTGGGCGTGCGCCAGAACCGCCACCAGTCCCTGCGCGAGCTCTCGGCGATGTCCTATGCGGTGCTCGTAGCCGCGAGCAACCGGCTGCTCGGCAGCGACTTCGCCGACGCCAACGCCGTGGGCTCACTGTCGCTGCCGCCACTGCCCGGCACGGAGCAGATGGAATCGCGGCGCGTGCCGATCGAGGAGCGTCCGGCGCTCTGCGCCTACCGCGCCGGGCGGGGCGCGGCGGGCCAGCCGGCTTGAGCAGCGCCGCGAGAGCGCCGGGGGCGCTCAGTCCTCCGCGGCGTACTGCAGCTCCGGCTCATCATGCGCGGAAGCGTCTTGCTCGCCGTCCTGGTCACTCCCGCGCGGGGCGAGCACGAAGATCTCGGCGTTGTAGTCCGGGTCGTGATGGGTGGCGCTCATGAACGCGATCACGCCACGTTGCAGCTCCTCCTCGATCACCTGCCTGAAGCGGTCGTTCATCACTTCCTGCAGTTGCGCGCGCAGCTCCATCACGGCGCGCGTGCGACCGTCCTCGATCAGCGTTTTCTCCGCCTGGGTGTAGCCGCCGCTGAGCAGCAAGACCACAAGATCGCCTGAGTAGTGGGTGCGGGCCTGCGTCGGGCCCTTGCCGTAGTGCTCCTTGAGCAGTCCCACGATGCGGCGCGAGACTCCCGCGAGCGCCGCCCCGGACTCGGAGTGCTCGCTGTCCTTGGGTCCCGCTGCTGGAGCCCTGACCCCGTCACCGCTCATCGCGCGATCGAGCTGCGGCCATACCAGGCCAGATGAGCTGCGCCTGCCATGCCCACACCGTACTCGACATCTCTCACCGCTCCGGAATACTTCGAGCGCGCTGACTCAGTGCGCGCTCACACCGCCGGTGAGCAGCTCGAGCGCGTGTGGCAGGGCCTCGGCGATCGCCTCGCCGGCCTGCGCGATGCTGCGCGGACTGCCTGGAAAGTTGACGATCAGCGTCGTGCCCGCGACCCCCGCGACACCGCGCGAGAGCATCCAGTGGCGCGTATGTGCTCGCGAGGCCGCGCGCATCGCCTCGGCTATCCCCGGCGCATCGCGCTCGATCACCGCGCGTGTCGCCTCGGGCGTGACGTCGCTCGGCGCAAGGCCGGTGCCGCCGCTCGTCAGCACCAGGGCGCAGCCCTCGGTGGCGACCCAGCGGCGCAGGCAGGCTTCGATCGCGCCGCGGTCATCTGCGATCAGCTCGCGTCCCGCGATCTCCACGCCGATGCGCTCGGCCAGCGCCGCAAGCTGCGCGCCGCTCTCGTCCTCGCCTTCGCCGGCTGCCTTGGAGGTACTGATCGTGACGATCGCGGCGCCCATCAGCTGCTCTCCTCCAGGAGGTAGTCGCTGCGCCCACCGCGCTTCTCCAGCAGCACGACCTGCTCGATGACGACGCCGCGCTCGATGCCCTTGACCATGTCGTAGACCGTCAGCGCCGCCACCGCGCAGGCGAGCATCGCCTCCATCTCGACGCCCGTGCGCGCGACGGTGCGCACCTCGCTGAGCAGCTCGACGAGGCCGTCGTCGACCTCGACGCTGGCGCGCACGTCGACGAAGGTGACCGGCAGCGGATGGGCCAGCGGGATCAGCATCCCGGTCTGCTTGGCGCCTTGGATGCCCGCCAGCCGGGCAACCCCGAGAACCTCGCCCTTGGGGCCATCGCCGCCCGCCACGGCGCGGGCGCTCGCGACGGACATGCGCACGCGCGCGCGGGCGCGGGCCACGCGCTCGGTGACGTCCTTGGCGCCGACGTCGACCATCCGCGCGTGGCCGTCCTCGCCGAGGTGCGTGAGGCGCGGCTCGCTCACAGCGGCGGCTCGGTTCCATCGACCCAGCGCGCCGCGCCCGCCGAGAGATGCTCGCGCTTCCAGATCGGCGCCTCGGCCTTCAGCCGGTCGATCGCCTCGCGCGCGCCGGCGAAGGCCTGCTCGCGATGCGGCGCGGAGACCGCGACGATCACGCTCGGCTCACCGAGCGGGACGCTGCCGATGCGGTGCTCCGCCGCTGCGGAGCACAGCTCGTGCTTGGCGATGCACTCGCGCACGATCGTCTCGATGCGCTCCTGCGCCATCGCCACGTAGGCCTCGTACTCGAGCCGCTCGATCTCGCGCGTGACGCCCTGGAAGACGACGATCGCACCCGCGCGCGCGTCGCCGACGACGCGTGAGAGCTCCTCGAGCGACAGCGGCTGCTCGGTCACGCGTACGTGTACCGGCGCCTGCGCCAGGCCACGGTCGCCGGTGCTCTCGACGGCGCTGCCCGCGTCGCTGGTGCCCGCGTCGCCGCCGGCGTGACCGGCGCC
>JACDGG010000055.1 GCA_013815355.1 Solirubrobacterales bacterium | reverse complement strand
CCACAGCTCGACGCTGCCGACGTGCGCTTCGACGTCCTCGGTGATGAGGATGCGATGACCGGAGGCGAACGCTTCGCTGACGGCGCTCGGCTCGAGTCGTGAGATCTCGACGGGGGGCGCCTCGAGGCCGACCATCGCCGTCGCGCGCATCAGGTTGGTGCCGCGTACAGGCTCATACAGGATCGCGATACTCGCCTCGCCGACGGTTCTCGCCGCCTCGCACACGTCGCGGCGGGCGTGGGAGCTGCCGAAGAGGCCGCGGACGACCTCGTGCACCTGTCCGAGCATGCGCTCGCGGTGCTGCGCCTCGCCGGCCTGATGGCGAACGCTCGCGACCAGGCGGCTCGTCGCGAGGCCGATGATCGCGCTCACGGTCACGGTCAGGGCTGCGGCGCGATACTGCGTCTGCGGGTACTGCGGCGCTCCGATCAGCACGATCGGAGCCAGATAGACCGCTGCCATGCCGGCGATCACCGCGTAGAGCTGATGGCGGCCCTCGCTGTAGAGCGCCGTGTAGAAGACGGGGATCAGGCAGATCACCGCAACGCCGGAGCTGATGCCACCGGCCGATTGGCGCAGCAGGGCGACCGCGAGCAGGAAGAGCAGCGGGGCGAAGGCGCCGCCATAGCGCGTTGTCCAGACCCGCCTCGCACGCAGCAGCGTGAGGCCGCCCGCGAGCGCCACGAGCAGCCCCGAGATCGCATACAGAGTCCAGTCGATCGTGCTGCCCACGATTACTGCTGACCACGCCAGCAGGGAGGCGGCGAGGAACGGTGTGAAGCTCAGGGAATGCGGGGCCCGGGTCCTGGGATCGAGGTCCATTGCCGTTCCTTCGGCACGGGCGCGCTGCGACTGAAGCTCCGCAACGCGCTTTACGCCCGGCGAACGCTCGTGTCCATGCTCTCCCCGAGGGTGCCTCAGGAGAGCAGGCTCGTGCTGGAGCTGGCGGCGGGTGTCGAGCGGGCGCTGAGAACGCCTTCCACAGCGCTCGTGGGGGTCGGCTCGCCCATGAAGTAGCCCTGTGCCAGCGAGCAGCCCATCATCTTCAGGCGCGTCATCTGCTCCTCTGTCTCGATGCCCTTCGCGATCACCGTCAGCGAGAGGTCCCGTCCGAGGCTGAGTATCGCCTCGAGCAGCCAGGTGCGGTAGTCCTCGTCATCGGAGGCCGCGAGCTCGCTGGGGTCGACCTTGAGGAAGTCGATCGGCAGGCGCTGCAGGTCTGAGCGGCGCGCGTAGGCGTTACCGAAGTCGTCGATCGCGGTTCTGACACCGAGGTGCTTGATCTCGCTGAGCCGCGTGGCTGCCGCGGCGACGTCGTCCATCACAGCGCTCTCGCCGATCTCGAGCGTCAGAAGCGCCGGCTCGATTCCGGACTGCTGCAGCGCGCGGCGCACGTCGGTCGCGAAGCCCTCACGGTGCATCTGCTTCGGCGAGACCATCACCGAGACTCCCACGCGGTGCCCGGCGACGTTCCAGCTCGCGGCGCGCGCGCATGCCTCCTCGAGCACCCAGCGCCCGATCGGCACGATCAGCCCGGTCTCCTCGGCGGCCGGCAGGAACTCGGCGGGGGTGAGGATGCCCTGCGTCGGGTGCTGCCAGCGGATCAGGGCCTCGAAGCCCGTGATAGCACGCGTTGCAAGATCGCAGATCGGCTGATAGAGGATGAAGAACTGACGCTCTCCCAGCGCCGTGTTCAGCTCCGCCTCGAGCACCGCCTGGCTCTCGATCACCGAGCGCATGTTGGCGTTGAACAGCGTGTAGCCGTCCTTGCCCGCCGCCTTGGCGGCATCGAGCGCGAGCTGAGAGTCGCGCAGCAGCTCGGCCGGGTCCTCATAGCGCCCGTAGGCGACGCCGATGCTGGCGGTGATGAAGAAGCTCGGGCCGACCTCCGCGAGCATGATCGGCTCGTGCATCGCCTCGATCACCCGCCGCGCGAGCGAGTCCAGACGCACTCCGCGCGCAGCCGACTCCACGAGGATCACGAACTCATCGCCGCCGAGGCGCCCGACGGTGTCCTGGGCGCGCACGACGCGCTCCAGACGCTCCGCGACGGTGCGCAGCAGCCGGTCGCCGGCCTCCTCGCCGAGCTTCTCGTTGACGTCCTTGAACCAGTCCACGTCGACGATCAGCGCGCCGCCGAGCATGCCCGACTGGCGGCCCGTGCGAGCGAGCATCCGCTCCGCGAGGTCCAGCGTCAGCGCGCGGTTGGGCAGGCCGGTGAGTGGGTCGTAGAGGTCTTCGACCTTCGCTACGCCCGAGGGCTTGGCGGCGAGGGCGGCGGGCCTTGCGCTGCGGGCGAGGCCGAGCAGCATCACGAGCAGCCCGAGCAGCGCGCTCAGCACGCAGCCACCGATCAGCAGCGCGAGCGCGCGGGCATCCGCGGCGACGCCGGTGGCCGGCGCGGGGAGGAAGGTCTTCAGGGTCCAGCCGTTCTGCAGGTTGCTCGTCGTGCTCTGCGCGCCGCCCGCGGGCGTGCCGCTCGTGAACAGCACCCTCGAGGCACCGGCGCGGTAGCGCAGGCGCGCGGCGCTGCCCTGATGGCCGGCGAGCGCGCTGGCGAGCACGGCACCCGGCTCGAGCACCTGGTGCAGCCAGCCCACGAACGCCACTCGGCGTCCCTGCAGGCTGCGCGGCGCGATTCCGCCACGGTAGACGGGGGTCTCGATGCGCAGCGCCTTGGTGCCCGACACCGATGTACCGGCGTAGTGGCTGGCGCCGGAGTCGCGCAGTGCGAGCAGGCCGGGGGTGCGCACGCAGTAGTCGGTGCCTGCGGGGAGCCGCTTCACCGAGCTGCGAGCCAGGCCGGCCAGCGCGAGGCAGTAGAGAGCGCGTTCGCCGGGGGGAATGATGTGCAGGGCGTGGATCGCCGCGGCGGCGGTCGCGGTGGTGGAGGCGAGCGGGGTGCTAGACGCCGTGGGCGCGCTTGAGGTCGTGGCTGAGCTTGACGTTGCGGGCGCTTTGGCGAGCTGAGGTTTGCCGCGCAATGCGAAGCCGGCGAGCTCGGCGGCCGCGACGGGCGTGACGAGCCGCAGTTCCGCGAGCTCCGGGTAGCGGCGGGAGGCCTTCACCCACTTCGCCCAGTTGTGAAATTCGCCCGGGGAGGCGTTTGGGTGATCGGCGAAGAAAGCGACGGCGGTCAGCGCGAGGTCTTCCTCGTGCTGCACATCCGCCTTCACGGCGTTGGCGATCCCGGCGGCGCTCTGGCGTGTGGAGCGCTGCGCCTTGGCGGCGTCGGAGCGTGCCAGCGAGTGGGAGCCGAGCACGGATGCGAGCGCTCCTGCGGCGAGACACAGGAGCGCTGCGAGCAGCCACAGGCTGCGGCCCCCGAGCGCGCGGTCAGGGCTCACGGGCGCCGAGCTCGCCGGAGAAGGCTGGGAGTCGGCGGGCGCTGCTGCGCCATCGGGCGCGGGCGGCGTCGGCTGCGCCGGGGCGGAGCCGAAGTGAATGACCGAGGAGGTGCTCACAGGCGCAGCGGGGGAGGGGACGGGTTGACCGTTGCCCTCGGGCCGGCGGTGTTGGGGGGTCTCGCTGTCTGACATGGCTTATATGTGCTCCCAACCTGAGCGTCTCGCTCGGCTGCCTGATCGAACGCCGGCACGAGCTCGATCTCTGTTGTTCGTGTAATTGGACGAATCGCTGAGCGCTCATCGGAGGAAACCCCTGCAAACCAAAGCAACGCTGTGCGCTGCAGCCGTTGTTGCACACGGGCGGCCGGGGCGATCCCCGAGCAGGCTGCCGGCGTGCTCTGCGCGAGGACCTCGTAGGGTTCAAACATGAACGCTCTGCGCAGACATCTCACATACGCCAACCTCGCCGCAACGCTCGCGCTGCTGTTCGCGATGAGCGGCGGGGCTCTGGCCGCGAGCCACTACCTGATCAACTCGACCCATCAGATCAGTCCCAGGGTGCTCAGGCACCTGAAGGGCAACCGCGGGCCGCGCGGAGCAGCCGGCATCCAGGGCATCGCGATCCAGGGTCCCGGCGGCGCGCCCGGCAACAAGGGCCAGCGCGGCGAACCCGGCCAGCCAGGACCGGTTCTCTCGACGCTCCCCTCCGGAGCGAGCGAGAGCGGCGTGTACGGCCTGGCCACCCCCAACGAAGCCGTCGGCGGCGTTCTGAAGCAGTCGATCTCCTTCAGGCTGGGCCTGTCTGCCGTGATCGCGCCCGCGAACATCGAATACACGCCGAGCGCCACGCCCACGACGAACTGCAAAGGACCCGGTCAGGCCGTGCGCGGCTTTCTGTGCATCTACAGCGCAGGAGCAACCGGAGTCGATCCCCCCGTCGTGTTCGAGTCCGAAGACAGCGCGGGGACGAAAGGCACGGGGCGCGTCGGCTTCACGCTGGAATGGAAAGTCACCGCCGCAAACGCAGGCGATGTCGGCAGCTACACGGTGAGCGCTCAATAGAGCAGGCGCTTCGCCGTCCGGGCCATTAGCCTGTGAAGATGTCATTGATCGGAACTGGGCGCGTCCGCGCGCGTGCCCGTCTACCGACGCTCGCGGCGCGCCTGGGCATGTTCGTTGTCGTCGCCGGGTGCATCGCCGCGTTGCCGGTGCCATCCGCGGCGGCTGCCCCACACTTCATCTGCAGCGCAGCGAACAGCGCGAAGGTGCCCTGCCGCTTCGCCACGCCGAGCGGCAACATCCGCTGTGTGTGGACCCCTGTCCCGGAGAACGTCGCCTGTGAGCTGCTCTCCTCCGGGCGCGCCTACCGGCTGGCGCCCACCGGTCACGCCAGGAAAATCACGCTCGCGCCGGCTCGTCGTGGAGCGACGCTGCCGCTCGACCAGCAGCTCGTCTTCCCGCAGAGCCTCTCCTGTCATGACACGAACGTCATGATCAGCTGCAACCAGGATTTCGGCCTCGGATCCTTCACGCTCAGACCGCGCCACTCCCACGCCTCCTGAGTCCGGCTCTACGCCTGCACGACGTATGTCCTGCGTCAGGCGCCGGGAGGTTTATCGGGCGCTTCACTAGCCTGTGCCGCCGGCCGTCAACCGGTGGCCGGGCCAGCCCTGAGAAAGGACTTCGAGAGATGAAGAGGACAAGGATCGCCGCCGGAGCGAGCACGCTGCTGCTCGCCGGCCTGGGAGTCTTCGCCACCCCCGGCTTCGCCCAGCCCGCCGCGCATGCGAGCAGCTGCAAGGCGGCCAAGGAGAGCCAGGGATGCAGGCTGACCCTCGGCGGCTTCGGCGAACTGCACTCGAACGTGTTCGTGTCGTTCATCCCCGCACACGCACCCAAGGGCTCGGCCACGACCTTCTCGGTGCCGAGCGAAGCCGTCTGCAAGACGGCCACCGGGGCGACGTTGACGATCAAGACGAGGCAGACGCCCACCGTCGGCGGCACGCTCTCCTTCTCCGGCAAGGCGACGGTGCTGAGCGGCGGCTCGACCGAAGCTGTGAAGTCAGGGAAGATCAGCGTCAAGATCAAAATCTCGAGCGCCAAGAAAGCACGCTTGACGGGCAGGGTCGAAGCCGTCCTCACAGACGGCTCGAAATGCTCCAAGTCATTCGCGGCCAACATGACCCGAATTCTCGGCGGCTGAGCGAGCTGCGGGGGTTTCTGGCGGGAGCGTGTGCTTCCGCCAGAAACGTGCGCCGCCACGAGCCGGGGGCCGCCGGCGCGCCACCTCAGGCGAAGGGCAGCGCGAGCGTGCTCGGAGCCACGCGGCGCGTTCGGCGACGGCGTCGATAGGCCGACTCCAGGGCCGGGGCTACACTCAACCGCAGGCTCACCGAGCGAGCGAGGGAGGCCGCCGTGCAGGTCGTGGAGATGCAGCAGACCGGGGGGCCGGAGGTCCTGCGGCTGGTGGAGGCCGCGCGTCCCGAGCCGGGCGACGGCGAGGTGCTCGTGCGCGTACGTGCGGCGGCGATCAACCCGATCGACTGGAAGTACCGGCGGGGGCTGATGCCCAAGCAGCTGCCCGCCGTCCTGGGCAGCGACATCTCCGGGGTCGTGGAGAGCTCGCGCTCGGAGCGCTTCGCGACCGGCGATGAGGTGTTCGGCCTCGCGGCCAGCGGCGGCTACGCCGAGTTTGCGGTCTCATCGGCGGCGCTCTTGGCGCCGAAGCCGGCCGGCCTCGCCCACGAGCAGGCGGCCGCGCTGCCCGTCGCAGGCATGACCGCCTGGCAGGCGCTGTTCGACGTGGGCGAGCTGAGGAGCGGGCAGAGCGTCCTGATCGCCGGCGCCGCGGGCGGCGTGGGGCATCTCGCCGTGCAGTTCGCACGCGTCGCAGGCGTGCAGGCGATCGGCACCGCCTCGGCGCGCAACCGCGAGTTCGTGCTCGGCCTGGGGGCCGCGAGGTTCATCGACTATGCAGGCGAGGAGCTCGCGGGCGTGCACGGCGAGGTCGACGTGGCCTTCGACACCGTGGGCGGCGCGACGACCGAGACCCTGCTCGACACGCTGCGCCCGGGTGGCATGATCGTGACGATCGCCGGTGGCGCTCCCGAGCAGGCGGCCGCCGAGCGCGGCGTACGCGCGCAGCTGCTCGTCATGAGTCCCGACGCCGAGGAGCTCGGCCGGATCGGTGGGCTCGTCGCGGCGGGCGAGGTGGAGGTGGAGATCGCGCAGGTGATGGCGCTCGCAGACGTCGCCGAGGCGCACGCGCTCAGCGAGTCCGGACACACCCGCGGCAAGATCGTCCTCTCGCTCGACTGACCGAGCGCCACGGCAGGAAACGCTCTCCCGCTCCGACTGACCGAGCGCCACGCCAGGAATCCCTCTCCCGCTCGACTGACCGCGAGCTGTGCTCTAGGAGCGCAGCGCGCGCGAGAGCATCACGAGGATGTAGGCGGCGAAGCCGATCCCGAGGGCGCGGCGGAACCAGTTATCGCCATGCCGTGCCTCTTCGTATGCCCACACGCTCATCGAGGCATAGAACAGCGCCAGCATCCAGCGGTGCCCGGCGCCGGAGGAGGCGCGCGCACCCAGGTCGGCGAGCAGCGCGACGATCAGCGGCGGGTTCGGGAACTGGACCAGGGGAAACCTGGCCGGCCATTGCCAATGCATGACTCGCTCCACTGGAGCAGGAGCATAGTCGTGGCACCCGGAGAAGAGGGGGCGTCTCCGCTACGACCAAGCCTGCGCGCTCAAGCGCGGCGGAGACGCCAATTCCTGCGTAGAGGGGGATGCAACGCGCTTCTACCCGAAGTCCGCGACCCGTAAACAAATCTTTCTCGGGGGCGATCCTGACGGGTGCGCCCGCAGCCGCCGCCGCGCGCCATCGCGCCCGCGTAAACGCCCTTTACGCGGGCTTCTGAGCGTGGAATAATCTGAGATACATCATTGTTCGGTGTCTGGATATCGGAGACACTCGGGCAGAGCTCGCCTGGGGAGGAGGGGGTGTCGGGGGAGATGACGCTGGCCGAGAGCTTTGAGGTGACGCGCCCCGGCCAGGCGCCGGGTCGGCGCGAAGCGCAGGCCGCGGTCGCGATCGCCGGCGGGCTCTATCTCGTGGGCGCGCTGCTCTGCACGAGCGCGCTGCTGCTCCCGAACGTCGACTCGCCCGCCGGTGTGCTCGCCGTCGCACTCGACGCCACGCTGACGGGCGCGCTGCTCTTCTATGCGGCCGAGCGCGCCTGGGGAGGCCTGCGCCTGGCCTTCCTCGCCGACCTCTGGGGCGTCGTGGTGATCGCCGTGCTGTGCGCCTCCGGCGGTGGCGCGGCGAGTCCCTTCGCGCTGATCTATTTCTTCGCGATCGGGCACGCTGCGGCCTTCCAGCCGCGCGGGCGTGTCGCGCTCGTGGGTCTGGCAGGGCTGATCGCGTTCCTGGCGCCGCTGTTCTATGAAGCGCACGTCTCCAGCACATTCGGCGCGATCGCCTGCGTCGGCGTCGTGCTCGCGCTGCTCAGCACGGTGGTCATCCACCTCGCGCTGAGCCGTGTGCGTGAGCAGCGTCGCCGCCTGGAAATCCTGATCGCCGCCACGGCCGAGCTCGACAAATCGCTCGACCCCGCAGAGACGCTGCGGACAATCGCCCAGATGGCGGTGCCGGACCTCGCGCAGCTCTGCATCATCGATCTGCTCGATGGGAACGGTGCGATCGCCAGCACCGTCAGCGCTCGCGCGGAGGGCATGCCCTCCGCGACACTCGAGCAGACGCGAGCCGCGGTGGCGCTGCCGATGATCGCCCGCGGACACACGCAGGCGGTGATCTCCTTCTGGCATCGCGACGGCGAGACTCACTACGACAGCGGCCTGCGCGCCGTACTCGAAGACCTCACCGGGCGCGCGGGGATGGCGCTCGACAACGCGCACCTCTACGCCGAGCGCGCACAGGTCGCGCGCACCCTGCGGCGCAGCCTGATGCCCGCCGTGCTGCCCGCCATCCCGGGCGTCGAGCTGGCCAGCTACTTTCGCCCGATGCGCGCCGGCGAGGAGGTCGGCGGCGACTTCTACGACGTCTTCGCCGATCGCGATGGCTGCTGGCTGGTCGTCGGCGACGTTTGCGGAAAGGGCGCCGAGGCGGCCGCGCTGACGGGTTTCTTGCGCCACACGATTGCCGCCTACGCACGCCAGGGCGAGACTCCGGCGCAGGTACTCGCCCAGGTCAACCGCGCGATGCTCGAGCAGGACTTCGACGGACGCTTCGCGACAGCGATCCTCGCGCATCTGCGAATCGAGGCGGGCAGCGCCGAGCTGCGGCTCGCGCTCGCCGGGCATCCGGCGGCGCTGCTCACGCGCGCCGACGGGCAGGTCTCAGAGCTCGGGAGCACGGGCGCGCTGCTCGGCATCTTCCCCGAGCCGGCGATCGAAGAGCTCACCACCACGCTGGCGGCGGGCGACTCGTTGCTGCTCTACACCGACGGGCTTGCCGAGGCTCACGCTCCGCGGCGGATCGTGACCGTCGAGGAGATGATCGAGCGGCTCACGCGGGCGCCGCGAGGCCGCGCCCAGGAGGGGATCGACGCGCTGCTGGAGCTGATCGACCTCGAGCGCGATGTGGCCGACGACATCGCGATCCTCTCGGTGTGGGTTGGCGGTGACACGAGCGGACTCCTCGCCGACGGCGCGCAGAGCGGGCTTCCCGCAAGCGTGCCGGCGAGCCGCGGCTAACCCGCCCGTTTGGGCGGCCGTTCGGCGAGCGCGGCGTAGGCGTCGGGGCGACGGGTCTCGAGAAAGGGGAACAGCGCGAGCCAGTCGCGACGCTCGTCGAGGTCGAGATCGGCGATCAGCACCGCCGGCTGATCGCGCGGGGCCTGCACCAGCTTGCGCCCGTAGGGATCGCATATGAACGAAGAGCCGTAGAACCTCAGAGGCGGCTCGGAGCCGATGCGGTTCACCGCGAGCATGAACATGCCGTTAGCGATCGCGTTGCCGCGAATCACCTGCTCCCAGAGTGGCTCGGTGTCGAACTGCGGATGATCGGGCTCGGAGCCGATGGCAGTCGGGTAGATCAGCAGGTCCGCGCCCTGCAGACTGTAGGCCCGGGCCAGCTCCGGGAACCACTGGTCCCAGCAGGTCGGCAGCCCAACCTGTGCATCGGCCAGCGCGAGCAGCGGAAAGGCGTCTGCTCCGCTGGGGCCGGGGCGGAAGTAGCGATCCTCGTGGTAGCCCGCCGTGACTGGAATGTGCAGCTTGCGCGTCCGCGCCAGCAGACGCCCATCCGGCGCCACGACGATCGCGGTGTTGAAGCCGAGGCCGTCCTCTGCATCAGCGCGCTCATATAGGGAGGCGTGAATGTTGCAGCGCGTCTCCTCGGCCATGCGCGCGGCGAATTTGTGGGTGGCTCCGCCGGGCAGCTGCTCCGGCTCGACACCGAGCGCTCCGGGCCCGGCCGGATCGATCGCGAAGTAGCGGCTGAGCGTCAGCTCCTGCAGGCAGATCAGCTGGGCGCCCTCGGCGGCGGCGAGGTGGATTCCCTCGGCCAGCGCCGCAGCGTGCTCGTCCGGGTCCGGATGCCAGCGATGCTGCACCGCCGCGACCCGCAGCGGAGCGCGCTCGGGCGGGCGCGTGCGCGCCGGTGACTCGGAGCGGGCCGGTGCGGTGATGACGCGTATCGCCTGCATCAGAGATGACTGTAGGCGCTGCAAGCGCGAGCCGCGATCGGCTGTGAGTGCACATACTGCAGTTCGTGAGCGCCACGATCTCCTCGACGCCGGCCGCCGACGGCTTTCGCATGCCGGGCGAGTTCGAGGCCCACTCGGGCTGCTGGATGGCCTGGCCGGAGCGCCCGGACAACTGGCGCCTCGGCGCCAAGCCGGCACAGCAGGCCTTCGCCGCCGTCGCCGAGGCGATCAACGCCTCAGATCCCGTGACGATGTGTGTCTCCGCCGCGCAGTTCGAGCACTGTCGCGCCGTCCTCTCGCCGGCGATCCGCGTGGTGGAGCTCGCGAGCGACGACGCCTGGATGCGCGACATGGGACCGACGTTCCTGCTCGGCGCGGGCGGCGCCAGGCGCGGCGTCGACTGGCGCTTCAACGCCTGGGGCGGCCTCGCGGGGGGCCTGTACTTTCCCTGGGACCGCGACGAGCAGGTGGCCCAGAAGGTGCTCGAGATCGAAGGACTAGAGCGCTACCGCGCACCGATCGTGCTCGAGGGCGGCTCGATCCACGTCGACGGCGAGGGCACGGTGCTCACGACCGAAGAGTGCCTGCTCAATCCCAACCGCAACCCGGAGCTCGACCGCGAGCAGATCGAGCGAATGCTGCTCGACTACCTCGGCGCCGAGCGCGTGATCTGGCTCGGTCGGGGCGTCCAGGAGGATGAGACCGACGGACACGTCGACAACCTCGCCTGCTTCGCCCGACCCGGCGTGGTGCTGCTCAGCTGGAGCGATGATGAGTCAGATCCCCAGCATGCGATCTCACACGACGCGCTCGAGCGCCTGCAGCGTGCACGGGACGCGCGCGGGCGCGAGCCCGAGGTGCTGCGGCTGCCCTCGCCGGGGCCGCTGCGGATCACCGAGCAGGAGGCCGCCGGGATCGACATCCTCGCCTCCAGCCGGCCGCGACGCGCCGGCGAGCGGATGGCGGCCTCCTACGCGAACTTCTACATCGCCACCAGCCGGATCGTGTTCCCGCTGCTGGACGAGCGCTACGACGAGCAGGCGGCCGAGGTGCTCGCCGGCTGCTTCCCCGGCCGCGAGATCGTCGGCGTGCCCGCGCGCGAGATCCTGCTCGGCGGCGGCAATATCCACTGCATCACCCAGCAGCTGCCCGCCGGTCAATGAGGGAGCACGAACATGCCGGCCACGCCGAGCGCGAAGAGGACGATCGCGAGCAGCGAGTCCGGTCCCAGGCGCGCTCTGCAGCGGTAGGGGCGACCGACGACACCGATCGCGTAGATCGCGGTCAAGCCGACGCCGAGCGAGGCCAGCCAGCTGTTCAGGCGCCCGGCGGTGGGCAGCACCGGAGAGCCGGCGATGATGTCGGCCAGGAGGAACAGGCAGACCTGGAAGGCGTTGCCGCCGAAGATGTCGCCGAGCGCGAGCGCGTTGTCGCCGAGGCGCACCGCCGCGATCCCTGAGCTGATCTCGGGCAGCGCCGTCGCAGCCGCGAGCACGGTGGCACCGAAGATGACGCCGTTGAGCGAGGCCCTGTCGGCGAGCTCGTTGCCGCTCAGCTCGAGGCCCACGCCCGCCAACAGCGTGACCACGCAGGCGGCTCCGAACAGCGCCCCCACCCACACGGTCGAGCGGTTGGGAAACGGATGCTGCACCTGGGGATGAGCTTCGCGGCGGTGATGGCGGCCCGGTTTGCTCCCCGGCATCGAGACGCTCCAGCGCGGCGCCTTGCGCACGCGGTTGATGACATACACGCCCACCAGCCACACGACGACGATCAGAATCGAGGCCGGGCTGACGACGCCGCCGATCGCGGTCGAGGGCTTCAGCAGCGCTCCCATCAGCACGCCGGAGACGACGAGCACCACGAGCATCGCCTCCAGCACGGGCGTCAGCGCGCCGACGAGAAACGTCAAAGGCCGCTGGCGTCCGGCGGCGATGTCGCAGACGACGAGCACCATGCTCTGCACGGCGATGCCGCCGATCAGGTTGCCCGCCGCGAGGCCAAGGTTGCCGTGAGCGGCCGCCGAGACTGTGATCGCAAGCTCCGGAAGGCTACCCGCGATCGCCAGCAGCAGTACCCCGCCGAGCTCCTCGCCGAGGCCGAGGCGCACGTCGAGCGTGTCGGTGGCCCTGGAGAGCGCGAGACCCGCGATCCAGGTCGCGCCGACGCCGGCGGCGAACACCAGCACGAGCAGCGGGGTGGCCATCCCGGACATCTCCCACGCTGTTCGCCGGCGGGCGCGGTAATCCCTGCGTCCTGGAGCCTAAAGCCGTGAGTGCGTGCGTTCCACGGCCTCGCCGAGCGCTGCCAGCGTGATCTCCAGGGCTCGCGTGATGCTGAGCACCGTCGTCCACGTTGGATTGGCGTGTCCCCGCTCGATGCGCGCATAGGCGGCGACCGTGATCCCCGCGCGGTGGGCGAGGTCCTCCTGGGTCTCGCCGCGCTGGTTGCGCAGGCGTCGCACGGTGGCCGCGAGCGCGGCGTCTGCCTTGATGGGTGCCGACATAATCAGAAACATCGCATTTCGCGAGTACCAAGATCCAGTCAGCTGACTGCTGGTAGCGTGCTGCTGTCACGCCATCCCCACAGAAGGCGCTGGCCGGTCGGCACCCACTCGCTCGTCGTGCGGGTGCCGGCCGCTTTGATTTGCGCCCGCCGGAAGGACGCGCACGCGCGCCCGAGATCGCCGCTTCAGGCGGGTCGGAGAGCCGGCGCGGGAGCTTAGGAGCGCGTGGCGGGAAGCCGGTACTTGCGCGACCTGGGACAGCGCTCGAGCAGTCCCAGCTCGATCAGCGTCTGCGCGTAGCGGTGCGCGGTGCTGGGGCTCATGCGCAGCTCCTGGGCGAGCTCGACGATCCCGCGCTCCTCGCGCTCGGCTCCGAAGCGGGTGAGGATCGACAGGCCGCGTAGAAGCGAGCGCGACAGACGCGGATCGCTCGTGTCGCTCGGCAGGTGTGCGCTGGCCCCCGGCACGAGGGCCGGCTTCGCTCCGTTCTCGGCCGGGTGAGAGGTGGGAAGCGGCGCTCCCAGAGACTCGGCGATCAGCGTCGAGAGGCTCGGGGCGCGGCTGCCCGAGGCGGCGCGAAGCACCTCGTCGACCTGCATGGGGGACAGGGTGATCGAGATCGTAAGCGGCTCTTCGTAGCTCATGCCGGGGATCAAAGCAGATGCAGACGATTGTCTGTAGTCCCTGTTTTTCAGTCGGCGTCGATAGCCTCCAGCGCCGAGATGGCGGTCACGGTCACACTCCCCGACGGAAAGGCGCTCGAGCTGCCCGACGGCGCCACTGGCGCCGACGCGGCTGCGGCGATCGGTCCCGGCCTCGCGCGGGCGGCGCTCGCGGTGGCGATCGGTGCGTCCCCCGAGGATGCAGCGGAGGTGCGCGACCTTGCGCGCACGCTGCCCGACGGCGCGCTGCTCTCGGTGATCACGTCCAAGAGCGGCGATCAGGCACTGCAGCTGATCCGCCACGACGCGGCGCATGTGCTGGCGGCGGCCGTGATGGATCTGTATGAGGGCGTGAAGATCTCGATCGGCCCGCCGATCGCCGAGGGCTTCTACTACGACTTCGAGTTCCCGCCAGGCACGGTGATCTCCGAGGCCGACTTCCCGAAGATCGAAGAGCGCATGCGCGCCCACATCAAGGCCGCCGAGCGCTTCGAGCGCCAGGATGTGCCCGTCGCCGAGGCCCGCGAGCGCTTCGTGGCAGAGGATCAGGACTACAAGGTCGAGCTGATCGACGACCTCGTGAGCGCAGCCTCCGATCCGGCGCGCGGGGGAGACTCGCCGCTCGAGACAGTCTCGCTCTATACGAACGGTCCCTTCACGGACCTCTGTCGCGGCCCGCACGCCCCGAGCACCGCGCGCGTGGGCGCGTTTCGGCTGAGCTCGGTGGCAGGCGCCTACTGGCGCGGGGACTCCACGCGCACGATGCTGACGCGCATCTACGGAACGGCCTTCTTCTCGAAGACCGAGCTCGCCGAGCACCTCGAGCGGATCGAGCAGGCCAAGGCGCGCGACCACCGCAAGCTGGGACGCGAGCTGGGGCTGTTCACGTTCTCCGAGGTCTCACCTGGCGCGGCCTTCTGGCTGCCGGCGGGGACGGGTATCTTCAACGCGCTCGTGCGCCTCTCGCGCCAGATGGGCGCCGAGCGCGGCTACAGCGAGGTCAAGACGCCGCAGATCTTCGACTCCGAGCTGTGGAAGACCTCGGGGCACTGGGGCAAGTACCGCCAGAACATGTTCACGGTGCAGGTCGAGGACCGCGAGATGGGCGTCAAGCCGATGAATTGTCCCGGCCACGCGCATCTGTTCGGCTCCAGCCGCCACTCCTACCGCGACCTGCCGATCCGCTACTTCGAGCCGGGCCTCTTGCACCGAAACGAGGCCTCCGGAGTGTTGCACGGGCTCTTGCGCGTGCGCCACTTCGCCCAGGACGACGGGCACATCTTCTGTACGGAGGAGCAGGTCGAAGACGAGGTAGGAGGATGTCTGCAGATGGCGTTCGACACGTATGCGCTGTTCGGCTTTGAGATCAGCATCGAGCTCTCGACGCGTCCCGAGCAGCGTGTGGGCAGCGATGAGATGTGGGATCGCGCCGAGGCGAAGCTGACGCGCACGCTTGAGGAGCTGGGGCTCGACTACGAGCTGAACGTCGGCGACGGCGCGTTCTACGGCCCGAAGATCGACATGCACATGACCGATTCGCTCGGGCGCAGCTGGCAGCTCGGCACCGTGCAGCTCGACTACTCGATGCCCGCGCGCTTCGAGCTGAGCTACACGGGCGCCGATAATCAGGAGCACACGCCGGTGATGATTCACCGCGCGATGTTCGGCTCCTACGAGCGCTTCATCGGCATCATGATCGAGCACTATGCGGGCGAGCTGCCGCTTTGGCTGGCGCCGGTGCAGACGATCGTGCTGCCCGTCTCAGACCGCTTCAACGAGTACGCCGCCTCGGTCAGAGACAGTCTCCGCGGCGAGGAGACGCGCATCGAGCTCGATGACCGCAGCGAGTCGATCGGGCGCAAGATTCGCGATGCGGAGCTGCGAAAAGTCCCGTACATGCTGGTCGTCGGCGACCGTGAGCAGGGTGAGGGGACAGTGGCAGTGCGCGAGCATCATGGCGGCGATCAGGGCAGCGTTCCCGTCCAGGAGTTCGCCGAGCGTCTCGATGGAGAGCTATACTCCTCGGCATTGAAGCCTCGAAAATCCTCAGAGCGCCGCGTCTAGCATTCACTTGACGCCTGGCCACACAAGCTAGTGCCGGTCCCACGCAGGTTCGACCGGCGCCCGCCCGAGCGGGACACGACGAGGATCAACGAGCGCATCCGCGTGCCCGAGGTGCGGTTGATCGACGACGAGGGCAACCAGATCGGCGTGCTCAAGACGCCCGACGCGCTGGTGTTCGCCCAGGAACGCGACCTCGATCTCGTCGAGGTCGCGCCCGAGGCGCACCCGCCGGTGTGCCGCGTGCTCGACTACTCCAAGTACAAGTACGAGCAGGCGCAGAAGGTCAAGCAGGCGCGCAAGCACCAGCAGCAGATCACGGTGCGTGAGATCAAGTTCCGCCCGAAGATCGCCGAGCACGACTACGACACCAAGAAGCACCACGTCGAGCGCTTCCTCAAGCACAAGGACAAGGTCAAGGTCACGATCATGTTCCGCGGCCGCGAGGTCACCCACCCCGAGCGCGGCACGATGATCCTCGACCGCCTCGCCGAGGAGCTCTCGGAGCTGGGCGTGGTCGAGCAGCGCCCGATGCAGGAAGGGCGCAACATGACGATGATGATGGCGCCCTCCAAAGCGGTGCTGACAGGCCGCCTCGGCGAGGTCGACGGCGATCAGCCCAGCGAGGCCGGTGAGAGCGAGACGGCCCCCGCCGGGGCCTCCGGCGACGGCGCCGCCACCGCAGCAGCCGAGCCGACGCCTCCTGCGCCCGAGCCGCCCGCAGCCGCCGCGGAGGCGAGCGA